>NZ_JBNBBE010000020.1:0-29094 GCF_050031795.1 Stenotrophomonas sp. SrG | reverse complement strand
TCCCGCAGACGTCGGACCCAGCGTCACCTCGATATCCAGCCCCACCGATGGCGCAGGGGCGTCAGCCGGCGCCGGCATGCCCGCCTTCTCCCGCGCAATGGCGATCTGCTCGCGTAGCGCTGCGGCCGCCGCCGGTTCCAGGCGGGGAAGCAGTGCCTCCCACGTAGCGGCCGCTTCCGCATCCTGCCCACGCTGGCGCTGGGCAATGCCGATCAGCCAACCCGCGCGCTCGCTTGTCGGGTCCACTTGTTGCGCATGCTTCAACCACTGCAATGCGGTGTCGTCGAACTGCTTGCCCGCATCGCCCTGTGCACGCGCCTGTGCGGCTTCCACCAGTAGTGGCGCTTCATCCGGCGCGAGCGCAACGGCGCGGGAAAACGCCTGGTTCGCTTTTTCGGTATTGCCCAGCGCCAACTCGGAACGGCCCAGCAACGCCCAGCCATCGGCGCGCTGCGGTTCGCGTTCCAGCGCCTGCTCCAGCTCGCGCACGCCCTGCTGCAGCGTGGCCGGTCCCTCGTCGGCGACGACATCCACGGCCTTCGGCGTGCCCACCAGCAGGTACAGCGCCACGCCGGCCACGCCGATGGCGATCACCGCCGCCACGAACGGTGCGCGCTTCCCGCTGCTGCGCAGCGGCCACAGCACCACCATCGCCACCACGGCGGCACACAGCCCGGCAATCACCTGCATCCATTCGCTCACCAGCGCTCCTCGCTTTCGCCCATGGGCTGCACTTGGCGGCTGCGCCGGCGTACCACCCACACCAGCACCCCGGCACCGCCGAGCACCAGCACCAGCGGGCCGAACCAGAGCAGGCTGTTGCGCGTGTCCATGGCCGGACGGTACAGCACGAATTCGCCGTAGCGCTCCACTAGGAACTGCTTGATCTGCGCATCGCTGTTGCCCTGCTGCATCAGCGTGAGCACTTCGCGGCGCAGGTCATGGGCGATCTGTGCGTTGGAATCGGCCAGCGACTGGTTCTGGCACTGCACGCAGCGCAGTTCGGCGGCCAGCGCATGGAAGCGCGCTTCTTCCGCGGCATCGCGGTACTGCAGCGGGGTCGGGTCGGATACGGCCTGTGCCAGCGCGAGTGCCGGCATCAACAGCAGCGCTACCGCCAGAGCAACCCACAGGCTGAAGAGCGCCGGCACGGGGCGCCCGCCCCATGCCGGCGTTGCTGGGCGCACGACCAACGGTCGTGCGCTACCGGTCGGTAGCCATTGCCCACCGTCGGTAGGTAGCCATTGCCCACCGTCGGTAGGTAGCCATTGCCCACCGTCGGTAGGCAGCCATTGCCCACCGTCGGTAGGCAGCCATTGCCCGCCGTCGGTAGGCCGCCATTGCCCGCCGTCGGCCGGCCGCCATTGCGCGCCGTCGGCCGGTAGCGCACGACCGTTGGTCGTGCGGCCTTCAGCGCCCGAATCACTCCGCAGGCGGCAACGCATTACGCGGCTGGGCATTCGCACCTTCCAGTTTCTCCAGTTCCGGCAACAACTTCGTATCGATCACGCGCTGGGTGAGCGCGCCGCTGTACTTCCAGCGCACCACGCCGCTGGCGTCGACCAGGAAGGTTTCCGGCGCGGCGGTCACGCCCCAGTCGATCGCGGTGCGGCCTTCGATGTCGCTCAGCACCAGCACGAACGGGTTGCCCAGCTGTTCCAGCCAGCGCAGCGCATCGGCCGGCTCGTCCTTCCAGTTGTAGCCGATCACGCGCACGCGCTTGGTTTCGGCAAACCGGGTCAGGATGGGGTGTTCCTCGCGGCAGGCCGCGCACCAGCTGCCCCACACGTTCAGCACATACGGCGCGCCGCGCAGTTCGCTGCTGTGCACGGTGATGGACGGGTCGTGCAGGACCGGCAGCGCGAACGCAGGCGCGGGCTTGCCGATCAGCGCCGAGGGCAGGATGTCGCGGTCGGGCGCGCCGGACTTCATCACCCCGTACACCATCAACCCGAGCAGCCCGAAGAAGAACAGCACCCCGATGACGATGGCGACCGGAGGCAGCGGGCGGGAGGCGGGGCGGGGATCGGACACGGTACTACTCCTGGAAACGACGGAAGCGGCGGTCGGCGGCGGTGACGAAGCCGCCCAGCGCCATCAGCAATGCGCCCAGCCAGACCCAGCGCACGAAGGGTTTGATATGCACGCGCACGGCCCATGCATTGTTGCCCAGCGGCTCGCCCAGTGCCACGTACACATCGCCGCGCACGCGCGCATGGATGCCGGCTTCGGTCATCATCTGCCCGCCGCTGGCGTAGGCGCGTTTTTCCGGGTGCAGCAGGGCCAGTTCACGCCCGCCCTGCAGCACGCGCACATGGCCGCGGTCGGATACGTAGTTGGGGCCCTGCTGGTGGTCCACGCCTTCAAAGCGCAGGGTGTAGCCGCTCACCTCCAGGTCGTGCCCGGGGCTGAGCGCCACTTCGCGCTGCACGTTCAGCGCTTCCACCAGCAACGCGCCAACCAGGAACACCGCCACGCCGGTATGGGCCAGCAGCATGCCGACCATCTCGGCGTTGAAGCGGCCGTTGCCACGCAGGCGGGTCCAGATGAAACGCGCGGTGCCCAAGGCAACCCACGCCGCTGCGGCCACGCCGGCGGCGGCCTTGAGCTTGCCCTGCGGGGCCACGAACCAGGCGAGCACGCCCAGCAGCAGGGCCAACCCAGCCCACGGCGCCAGCAGCGCCAGCCGCCTCGAGGCCTGGTCGCGCTGCCAGTTCACCAGCGGCCCGAACGGCAGCAGCGCCACCAGCGGCGCCATCAGCACGATGAACAGGGTGCCGAAGTAAGGCGGGCCCACCGAGACCTTGCCCAGCCCCAGCGCATCGGCCAGCAACGGATACAGGGTGCCCAGCAGCACCATGGCGCAGGCGCCGGCCAGCAGCAGGTTGTTGGCCAGCAGCAGGGTCTCGCGCGAGGTGGGCATGAAGCCACGGCGCGGATCATCGCTGCCCAGTGCGCCGGCGCGCAGCGCATACAGCAGCAGCGCCGCACCGATTACCAAAGCCAGGAAGACCAGGATGAAGGCGCCACGCGAGGGATCGGCGGCGAAGGAGTGCACGCTGGTGAGCACGCCCGAGCGCACCAGGAACGCGCCCAGCAGGGACAGTGCGAAGGCGGCGATGGCCAGCAGCAGTGTCCAGCTGGCGAAGCTGCCGCGCTTTTCAGTCACGGCCTGCGAATGGATCAGCGCGGCGCCGGCCAGCCACGGCATGAAGCTGGCATTTTCCACCGGGTCCCAGAACCACCAGCCGCCCCAGCCCAGTTCGTAGTACGCCCACCAGCTGCCGAGCGCGATGCCCAGGGTGAGAAAGCCCCAGGCAACATTGGTCCACGGTCGGGTCCAACGCAGCCAGCGTGCATCCACGTGGCCATCCAGCAGCGCGGCAATGGCAAACGCGAACGGCACCGCAAAGCCCACATAGCCGATGTACAGCATCGGCGGGTGGATGATCAGCCCCGGGTCCTGCAGCAGCGGGTTGAGGTCGCGGCCTTCCAGCGGTGCCGGCAGCAGCCGCGCGAACGGATTGGAGGTGAAGAACAGGAAGGCGATGAAGCCCATGCTGATGATGCCCATCACGCCCAGCACGCGCGCGCGCACGGTGTCTGGCAGGCGCTTGGACCACAGCGCCACCGCGCCGCCCCACAGCGCCAGCACCAGCACCCACATCAACAGTGAGCCTTCGTGCGCGCCCCATACGGCCGAATAGCGATACGCCAGCGGCAGCAGGGTATTGGAGTTTTCGGCCACGTAGCGCACCGAGAAGTCCTGCTGCACGAAGGCGACGGTCAGCAGCGCGAATGCGCCGGCCACCAGCACCAGCTGCGCGAAGGCGGCCGGGACGGCCACGGCCATCCACGGCCTGCGCCCGCGCTGCGCGCCCCACAGCGGCAGCACCGCCTGCAGCAGGGCGGCCAGCAGCGCACAGACCAGCAGTACCTGCCCCAGCTCAGGCAGCACTCAGCGTGTCTCCACTGCCGGCATCGGCACGTCGTGCTTGGTGTGGGCCGCGCCCATCTTGTCGGCCACTTCCTTGGGAATGTAGTTCTCGTCGTGCTTGGCCAGCACTTCATCGGCCACGAACACGCCGTTTTTCAGAGTGCCCAGCGCGACCACGGCCGAATCTTCGCGGAACATGTCCGGCAGGATCCGCGAGGTGGTCACCGGCAACGTGGCATCGCCATCGGTCACCACGAAGTGGGCCTCCAGCGAGCCTTCGGCGCGCTGGAACGAGCCTTTGACCACCATGCCGCCGAGGCGGAAATTGGATTGGGTGCCCTGTTCGCCGCGCAGCACTTCCGAAGGCGTGTACAGATAGGCGATGTTGCGCTGGAGCGCGAACGCCACCAGCGTGGTGGCAAGACCGGATGCAAGCAGGAGCAGCAGCACCCAGACCAGGCGGCGGCGCTGTACCGGCGTCATCGGCTCAGCTCCGTGGCCAGCGGCGTGCCCGGCGTGCGCTGGTCGCGCGCGGCCTGGCGCTGCTGGCGCTGAAGGGCTTGGCGACGCGCGCTGCGCAGCCGCAGCCAGGAACCCAGCGCGTCGGCCGCCAGCACCAGCACGAACACCGCGTACGCGGCGGCAATGAACCCGACATGCGTCATCGTTGCAGCTCCCCGGCAGGCTCGGTGCCCAGGCGTTGCGCCACCCAGGCCTTGCCGGCTTCGCGGCTGAGGTTGTCGGCACGCGCCTTGGCCAGCAGCGAGCCGACGAACCACAGCTTGGTGGCGACCACCATCCACCACAGCGGCGCGATCAGCTCCGGGCGCACGGCGTTCTCGCCAAACACATTCACCGACTGGCGCTGGTGCAGGCCACCCCACCAGTCGACCGAGTAACGGATGATCGGCAGCAGGCCCACGCCGACGATGGCCAGCAGGCCCGCAGCCCGCGCGGCACTGCGTCGGTCTTCAATGGCGTGGTACAGGCCGATCACGCCCAGGTACAGGAACAGCAGGATCAGTTCGCTGGTCATGCGCGGGTCCCAATCCCACCACGTGCCCCAGGTGCCTTTGCCCCAGATGCTGCCGGTGAGCAGGGTGATGAGGGTGAAGCCGGCGCCCATCGGCGCGCAGGCCATCGCCAGGATCTCGCAGATCTTGATCCGCCAGACCAGCGCGATGGCCGAATACAGCGCCATCAAGGCGAACACGAACAGGCTCATCCACGCGCTGGGCACGTGGATGTAGATGATGCGGAAGGCGTCGCCCTGGGTCTGCTCGGCCGGCACCACGAAGATGCCCTGCCAGATGCCGATCAGCAGGACCGGCAGGGCCGCGATGGTGAACACACGCGACCAGCGCGACGCGAAGCGGTCGAAGGTGGGGGGCGAACCGAGTTGGTGGAACCAGCGGACAAGGCTATTCATGCAGCGATGGCTATCCAGCTAGAAAGCAACAAACACGTAGTGACACGCCATGCGTGTCATGACGAACGAAGCAGCGCAATCCACTTGCACATCAACTCAATGAAATCCTGATGGCCGCAGCAGTCGCCAACGGCGCCAACACCAGCGCCACCACCAACCCGGCACCCAGCAGCAGCAACGCCCCCACCGGATCCTGTCCTCGCGCGGCGGCCGCCACACTGCCTGCACCAAACACCAGCACCGGCACGAACAGCGGCAACGCCAGCAACGCCACGAGAATACCAGAGCGACGGATGCTCACTGTCAGCGCTGCCACCACCCCGCCGATCAGGCTGAGCAGCGGCGTGCCGAGCAGCAACGATGCCAGCAATATCGGCAGTTGGTCATGTGGCAGATGCAGCATTTCGGCCAGCAGCGGGCTCACCACGATCATCGGCAGGGCGGTGGTGGCCCAGTGCACCAGCACCCGCACCAGCACCAGCCAGGCCAGCGGCACCGGCGCCAGCAGCCACTGTTCCAGCGAGCCATCCTCGGCGTCGCTGCGGAACAGGCTGTCGAGCGAAAGCTGCCCGGCCAGCAGCACCGCCAGCCACAGCACCGCAGCGGCCACCTGCGCCATCAGCGGCGGATCGCGGCCCAGCGCCAGCGCAAACAGCACCACCACCAGCAGCGCAAACAGCAGCGGCTGCAGCGCATCGCCGCGGCGGCGCCACAGCAGGCGCAGGTCGCGCCCGGCCAGGGCGCGTGCGGTCTGCCACAGGCCGGGTTCGGTGCCAGGTGCGATCATGCGCGCACCTCCGGCAGCACCGGGCTCTGCCCGGCCACGGCCTGGCCGGCACCCCCCAGATGCAGCAGCCGGGTCCGCACCGGCGGCGCGGCATACGCACCGTGCGTGGTGACCAGGGCCGCCCCGCCGCTGCGCAGGTGCGCTGAAATCATCCGGTTCACCAGGTTGATGCCGTCCAGGTCCAGGTTCGCGTACGGCTCGTCCAGCAGCCACAGCGGCGCCGGCGACAGCCAGATGCGGGCCAGCGCCAGCCGCCGCTTCTGCCCGGCCGACAATTGCCGCACCAATGTGTTCTCGAAGCCAGCCAGGCCCACGATGGCCAGCGCGTTGCCCGGCATCTGCCGCGCGCGCCGGCCGTGCAGGCCGCACAGGAAATTCAGGTTCTCCAGCGTGTCCAGGTCGGGCTTGAGGCCGGGCAGGTGGCTCAGGTACGCCACGAACTGGGCGCGCTCGCGGTGCCCGGCCGGGCGCCCATCGATCTGGATCGTCCCGCTGCCCGGGCGCAGCAGCCCGGCCAGCACCCGCAGCAGGGTGGTCTTGCCGGCGCCGTTGTCGCCCTGCACCAGCAGCGCCTCACCCGCATCGACCTGGAGGTCGAGCGGCCCGAACACCGGTTCATCGTTGCGACTGAAGGCCAGGCCATGCGCGGCCAGCAACGGAGGGGTATTCGAAGAATTCAGCATCGGCGCAGTGTACCGGCGGATCGATCCCGAACCCAATGGCCGAGGCCTCGGCCTCCAGATTTCGTACACTTCGGGGTCTCCGCCTTTGATCCCCCGGTTGCCGATGAACCCCCAGACCAAGCTGCCCAAGGTGGGCACCACCATTTTCACCGTGATGTCCCAGCTGGCGGCCGAACACGGCGCGGTCAACCTGGGTCAGGGGTTCCCGGACTTCTCCGCGCCGCAGCGCCTGATCGATGAAACCGTCAAGGCCATGCACGGCGGGCTGAACCAGTACCCGCCGATGACCGGCGTGGCCCCGCTGCGCCAGGCCATCGCCCAGAAGTCGCTGGACCTGTATGGCGCCCAGATCGACCCCGACACCGAAATCACCGTCACCAGCGGCGCCACCGAGGCGATCTTCAACGCCATCCACGCCGTGGTCCGCCCCGGCGAGGAAGTGATCGTGCTGGACCCGGCGTACGACTGCTACGAACCGGCCATCGACCTGGCCGGCGCCCGCGCCGTGCACGTGCCGCTGGACCCGCAGACCTTCGCGGTCGACTGGGACCGCGTGCGCGCCGCCATCACCCCGCGCACCCGCCTGCTGATGGTCAACACCCCGCACAACCCGTCCGGCGCCATGCTCACGGCCGATGACATGCAGGCCCTGGCCGACGTGCTGCGCGGCACCGGGATCTACCTGATTTCCGACGAAGTCTACGAACACATCATCTACGACGGCCGCCGCCACGAGTCGGCGCTGCGCTACCCCGAACTGCGCGAGCGCGCCTTCGTCATTTCCAGCTTCGGCAAGACCTACCACTGCACCGGCTGGAAGATCGGCTATGCGGTGGCGCCGCCGGCGATGAGCGCCGAATTCCGCAAGGTGCACCAGTACAACACCTTCACCAGCTTTGGCCCGGCCCAGTACGGTTTTGCCGCGATGATCCGCGACGAGCCGGAACACCACCTGGAACTGGGCGCGTTCTACCAGGCCAAGCGCGATGCGTTCCGCGAGCAGCTGCTCACCACGCGCCTGAAGCCGCTGCCGGTGCCGGGCGGGTACTTCCAGCTGGTGGACTATTCGGCCATCAGCGACCTGCCGGACCATGAGTTCGTGAAGTGGCTGACCATCGAAAAGGGCGTGGCCGCCATTCCGCTGTCGCCGTTCTACGAAACGGCGCCGGAAGGCCAGCGCCTGGTGCGGCTGTGCTTTGCCAAGAACGACGCCACGCTCAGCGCGGCGATCGAACGCCTGCAGGTGCTGTGATGGGTACCGCCAACCGTCCCGATCTGCGCATCAGCCTGGTCCAGGGCGATACCCGCTGGCACGACCCTGAGGGCAACCGCGAATACTACGGCGCGCTGCTGGCGCCGCTGGCCGGGCAGACCGATCTGGTGATCCTGCCGGAAACCTTCACCAGTGGTTTTTCCAATGACGCGATCTTCCGTGCCGAAGGCATGGACGGCCCCACCGTGGCCTGGATCCGCGAGCAGGCGGTGGGGTTGGGTGCTGCGGTGACCGGCAGCGTACAGCTGCGGGTGGGCGAGGGCGTGTACAACCGGCTGCTGTGGGCCACGCCGGACGGTGGGCTGCAGTATTACGACAAGCGCCACCTGTTCCGCTACGGCAATGAGCACCTGCGCTATGCCGCCGGCAGCGAGCGGCTGAGCGTGGAATGGAAAGGCTGGCGGATCAATCCGCAGGTCTGCTACGACCTGCGCTTCCCGGTGTTCTGCCGCAACCGCTACAACGTGGAGCGTGCCGACGACCTGGACTTCGACCTGCAGATCTTCGTGGCCAACTGGCCGTCGGCGCGTGCGTATCCCTGGCGCACCCTGCTGCGCGCGCGCGCGATTGAAAACCTGTGCTACGTCGCGGCGGTCAACCGCGTGGGCGTGGACGGCAACGACCTGCATTACGCCGGCGACAGCGCGGTGATCGATTTCCTCGGGCAGCCGCAGGTGGAGATCCGCGAGCGCGAGCAGGTGGTCACCACCACCATTTCCGCGGCAGCGCTCGCCGCGCACCGCGCCCGCTTCCCGGCGATGCTGGACGCAGACACCTTTACCCTGGGCTGATCCGCACATCGATCGACATTGCGGCGGCCGTTGGCGGGCGGTAGGTGAATGGCGATTGCATGCCGTGGAAGGGCCTCATGCCGGCGCGACGCCGGCACTGCTAGATTCGGCTTCGTTCCCACTCCGTACGAGCGCACCGCTATGAAGAAGCTTTCCCTGGCCCTGTTCGCCTTCGCCAGCATGGCTGCGGTTCCGGCCGCGCAGGCCGCCGGCAACATCGACTGCGAGCTGCATTACTCCCTGGCCGGTTGGTCGGTGATCTACAAGACCGCCTCGGGCACGGGCACGATCACCTGCGACAACGGTGCGCGCATTCCGGTCAAGATCAGCGTCAAGGGCGGCGGCCTGACCGTAGGCAAGTCCAAGATCACCGATGGCAAGGGCAGATTCTCCGGCGCCTATTCGGTCGACGACCTGATCGGCTCCTACGCCGCCGTCGAAGCCCACGCCGGCGCGGACAAATCCAGCAGCGCGCAGGTCGTCACCAAGGGCGACGTATCGCTCGCCCTGGCAGGTACCGGCAAGGGCTGGGACCTCGGCGTAGCCGGCAGCCGCTTCACCATCGAACGCCGCTGACCCATCACGCCCCAAAAACACCCTCCGCACCGACACTATCCCCGCCTGCGGGGGTTACGCGAGGGGTGAATCCATGTCGCTTCAAACCAGCACGCGCGCGAACCGGTTCACGCGCCTTGGCTTCAATGGCCAGCTGCACGAGCCTGCCGCCTACTGGCAGATTCTGGGTAACGGCCGCCGTGTGTACAACCCGGTATTGCACCGCTTCCATAGCCCTGACCGGCTCAGCCCGTTCGGCCGCGGTGGAATCAACGCCTACGCCTACTGTGGCGGCGATCCGCTCAACTACGGCGACCCCAGCGGGAAGTTCGCGCTGCCGGTGATGCTGCTCGGCCTGGTGGCAGGCGTAGGCGGGGCGGGCATCGCGGCGTCGGCCGGCGCAGGCGACCGCGATGACGGCGGCAGCAGCGCGCTTCCGTGGATCATCGGTGGCGCGATCGCAGCGGTAGGGTTGATGGCTGGCGTGGGCATGGCCGGGCGCTATCAGCGGATGCATCTCAACACGCCCGGTCCAGGCACGTCAGCCGCAACCTGGCGGAATCCGGTCGCGCGCACCGCACCGGCGGCGCCGCGCACTCCAGCGCGGGCAACGCCTGCAAGTGCGCAACGTGCGGCGCCGACACTTTCGCCGGCGGACGCCAAGGGCGTCATCCATCGTGACAAGACCGGCATGGTGATGAAGCGCATGGGCGACCTTCCATCTCCGGTCCGGGACAGGATCGTCGAAATCCGTCAATTCGGGCCGCGCGGAACCACCCCGGACCCTTCAAAGGTGGGAATCTCCAAACGATTCGACAACCCCAAAGGGCTGCTTCCGCCCGACCGTACTGGCAACTTCTATCACCGTTATCCGGTGATGTGGGGCAAAGGGCACCCCTACGAAAACTGGCGCATCGTGACCGGTGGCAGCCGCAATGGCGGTATCCATGCCGTCTTCGTCACGCCCGACCACGACGCTACGTACTACAAGATTGCCGATTGGGGCTGGAACCGATAGCGACGAAAAAAAACCCGGTCAATGACCGGGTTTTTTTCATGCATCAGCCGCCGCGCGGGCCGCCGCCACGGTGGCCACCGCCACCGGGACCGCGGCTGCCACCCGGGCGTGCGCCGCCGGGACGACCGCCGGGACCACCGGGGCCGCGTGCACCGGGGCCACCCGGGCCACGGTTGCCACCCGGGCCACGGTTGCCACCCGGGCCGCCAGGACCCCGTGCGCCGGGACCGCCCGGACCACGGTTGCCACCCGGGCCACCGGGGCCGCGATTGCCGCCGGGACGGCCGGCGGGGCGGGGCGTGCCGTACGGGCTGGCGCCCGGATTGGCATGATCGGACGGGAAGCTCGGGGCATTGCCCGGGTGACCGTACGGGTGGCGCTGTGCGCCCTGGCCGCTGCGGTTGCCCGCGCCGGCACCGGCACCGGCCGGACGGCCCTGGCCGCCGTAGCCGCCACGGTTTTCACCGCGACCTTCGCCACCAAAGCCGCCGCTGCTGCGCTCACCGTAGGCGCCACGGCCCTGGCCGCCTGCGCCGCCCGGACCCTTCGGCTTGCCGTACGGACGGCCCTGGCCACCGGCGCCTGCGCCGGCACCCGGACCACGTGCGCCCGGGCCACGGGCTGCGCCCGGACCGGCGTTGCGGTGGTTGCTCGGGCCGGTGCTCACGCCATCGGGCACGTACCAGCTGCGGAACGCGGCCGGGTTGCCTTCGGGCAGGGCGCGGTTGCCCTTGTCCGGGCGCTGCTTGAACGGGCGCTGCGACTGCTTGGCCGCCGCTTCGCCGGTGACCGTCAGGCCACCCTTGAAGCCGCCGCCCTTGCCGCCGCGACCACGGCCGCGGTCTTCGCGCACGTTGTCGAAACGACGCAGTTCGCGGCCTTCGTCGGCCTGGTTGTGGCCATTGACGTAGGCATTGCCACGACCGCCTTCGCGCGACACGCGCACGGTGGTCTTGGCGGCGCGGCGCTGGCCGATCACCGGCTGCAGGGTCAGCGCCGAGGGGGCGCCTTCTTCCAGCTTCAGTTCGGCGCGCAGCGCTTCAACCTGCTTGGCCGGCAGTTCGACCGACTGGCCACGCAGCAGTTCGCGCGGCAGCGAGACCTTGCCGTAGCGGGTGCGCTTGAGGCGGCTCACCTGGCAGCCCTGCGATTCCCACAGGCGGCGCACTTCGCGGTTGCGGCCTTCCTTGACGACCACGCGGAACCAGTCGTGCGAATCGGTGCCGCCGATGCGTTCGATCTCGTCGAACTTGGCCGGGCCGTCTTCCAGCGCCACGCCACGGGAGAGGCGGTCGACGATGCTGTCTGGCACCTTCTCTTCGCCTTCCGGTGCACGCACGCGCACGACGTATTCGCGCTCGACCTCGTAGGAGGGGTGCATCATCGCATTGGCGAGTTCGCCATCGGTGGTGGCCAGCAGCAGGCCGGTGGTGTTGATGTCCAGGCGGCCGATGGCGATCCAGCGCGCGCCCTTCAGGGCCGGCAGCGCTTCGAACACGGTCGGGCGGCCTTCGGGATCTTCGCGGGTCGTTACTTCGCCTTCGGGCTTGTTGTAAGCCAGCACGCGCGAGGTTTCGGTCAGCGCGGTGGCGACAAAGCCACGGCCGTCCAGTTCAACCTTATCGCCGCTCTTGATCGACTGGCCGGTCTGGGCGACTTCGCCGTTGACCTTGACCAGACCATCGGCGATGCGCTGTTCCAGCGCGCGGCGCGAGCCGAGGCCGGCCTGGGCCAGCACCTTGTGCAGACGCTCTTCGAGCTTGGGCTGTTCGGTTTCGTTTTCGCGCTTGAGCGAAAGCTTGTTCAACGACAGCTTGCGGGGGGTGTCACTCATTTACTTGGCTCCGGCCGGCGACGGTTTCGTCGGCCTCTGGTTCGGGATCGGCTTCGTCAACAGCCACGGTCGTCTTCGCGACGGCGTTGTTTTCGGTTTCGTTCTGGTGCGCCGCGCGGGGTCCCGGCACGGTATCGGGCTCGCCATCGCTGGCGGTTGTATCCGCGTCGTCGTCGGGGAGCGACGGCGACGCATGGGATGGGGTATCACTATTGTCTGACTCGGCGTCCTGTTCCGCCAGTCGCGCGGCCATCAGGGCGGCGCGGGCGGCGGAACGGGCAGTGGCCGGGTCCTGTTCGGGTTCCGGTTCGGATTCCGGTTCCGGGATGGTTTCCGGTTGCGGTTCGGCGTCCGGGTCCGCCACGCCGGCGGCGATCCGGCCGGCCAGCTGGCCGTCGTTGTCCAGCGGCAGCTGCGGTTCCAGTTCGCCCAGGTCGCGCAGCTCGGACAGCGGCGGCAGCTCGTCCAGGCGCTTGAGCCCGAAGTAATCCAGGAAGCCCTTGGTGGTGCCGAACAGCGCCGGCTTGCCGGGCACGTCGCGGTGGCCGATGACGCGGATCCATTCGCGTTCTTCCAGGGCCTGGATGATGTTGCTGCTGACCGCCACGCCACGGACCTGTTCGATCTCGCCGCGGGTGATCGGCTGGCGGTAGGCAATCAGCGCCAGCGTTTCCAGGGTGGCACGGGTGTAGCGGGTCTTGCGCTCGGTCCACAGCCGGGTGATGAAGCCGTGGACTTCGTTGGTGACCTGGAAGCGGAAGCCGGAGGCCACCTCGACCAGCTCCACGCCACGGTCGGCGCAGCCTTCGCGCAGCAGTTCCAGCGCGCGTTCGATGCTGCCCGGCGGCGCCGGCTCTTCTTCCGGGAACAGGCCCTGCAGCTGGGCCAGGGTCAGCGGCTGGCTGGAAGCCAGCAGCGCCCCTTCGACAATACGGTTGATCAGCGGTTGATCCATGCGTGGGTCGGGTGCTCAGTCAGGGTCGTTGGCGGCGTCGTTGTCGTCGAACTCGCTGTTGAACTGCAGCGGTTCGTTGGTGTTGCCGGCGGCCAGTGACTTGACGTAGATCGGCGCCAGCGGAGCTTCCTGGACGATGTCCAGCAGCTGTTCCTTGGCCAGTTCCAGCAGGGCCAGGAAGGTGACCAGCACCCCCAGCTTGCCTTCTTCGGCGGTGAACAGCGTTTCAAACCGGTAGAACCTGCCGTCTTCCAGACGGCCCAGCACATCGCCCATGCGCTGGCGGACACTCAGGGCCTCGCGCTTGATCGCGTGGCCGGTGAACAGCTCGGCGCGCTTGAGCACGTCGTGCAGCGCCATCAGCATTTCCTTCAGGTCCACCGGCGGCGGCAGCTTGATCGCCGCGCGGTCGGGCACGAAGGCATGGGCCAGGCTGGTGTCGCGGTCCTGGCGGGGCAGGGCGTCGATGTCCTCGGCAGCCTGCTTGAAACGTTCGTACTCCTGCAGCCGGCGCACCAGCTCCGCACGCGGGTCGGCTTCCTCGCCTTCCACGCTGGGCGGCCGCGGCAGCAGCATCCGCGACTTCACTTCGGCCAGGATCGCCGCCATCACCAGGTATTCGGCCGCCAGTTCGAAGCGCAGCTCCTGCATGACGTTGATGTATTCGACGTACTGGCGGGTGATCTCGGCCACCGGAATATCCAGGATATCCAGGTTCTGCCGGCGGATCAGGTAAAGCAGCAGGTCCAACGGACCTTCGAAGGCATCCAGGATGACTTCCAGCGCATCCGGCGGGATGTACAGGTCCTGCGGAATCTGCAGGACCGGTTGCCCATGCACCACGGCCAGCGGCATTTCCTGCTGCTGAGGGGCGGTCGGCCGGATTTGCGGGTTCGCGTCGAGCGCGAGTTCAGAGGTCATCAAGATTGACGTCGGTATTGCAACGGACCAGTTTGCTGCGCCTGGCGCAACCGGAACACCCGGGCGGCAGGATCGCTAGCCATGACATTTCAAACAGCAGCAGGACGCGCTGCTCAAATGCAGCGACAGAACTACGGGAGGTCGTCTACGTGTGCTGGTGTGGGGCAGTGGGGCCCTGTAGCCACAGGGTTGCTGCGTCCAGCCACGTGCAATGTGGTCAAGAGTACGGCTTCACAACGGCAGTGTCCAGCGAGGCGGGCTAGAATCGCGGCGCTTGTTTAGCTGAACCCCAGGAGTTGCCCGTGTGGTATGTGATTGAAGGCTATGACGGCACCGATGTGCTGGCCGCCCGCCTGTCGGCCCGGCCGGCCCATCTTGCCCGTCTGCAGGCCCTGTGCGACGAGGGGCGGCTGCTGCTGGCCGGCCCGTGCCCGGCCATCGACAGTGAAGACCCGGGCCCGGCCGGCTTCAGCGGCAGCGTGGTGATCGCCGCGTTCGATTCGCTCACCGAAGCCCAGAACTGGGCGGCGGCCGATCCGTATGTGGAGGCCGGGGTGTATGTGCGCACCGAGGTCCGCCCGTTCCGCAAGGTGCTGCCATGAGCCGGGTGGAGATGATCCGGGCGGCGCTGCAGGCCGCCTTCGATCCGGAACTGCTGGAGGTGGAGGACGACAGCCACCGCCACGCCGGGCATGAGGGCGCGCGCGATGGGCGCGGGCACTTCAATGTCCACGTGGTCAGCGCGGCCTTCGAAGGCAAGCTGCCGCTTGCGCGCCATCGCGCGGTCTACAACGCCTTGGGCACCCTGATGGAGACCGATATCCACGCGTTGTCCATTCGTGCCGAAGCGCCGTCAAAAAAGGGCTGAAACCCTTGTCCTGCCTTGTCCCGGTGAGTCCCGGGGCGACCTCTCCAAGACACCCCGAGGTTACCGCCGTGCGACATTTGCCTAACGTAGTGTTTACATCCGGGATTGAAAACGCTTACATTCCGCGCCAAGCCCAGATCTCTAAGCCGTGGAGGGCGGCGAAGTGAACAAGGCAGCTATCACAATCAAAGATGTAGCCCGCGAAGCCCGCGTCTCTGTGGCGACGGTATCGCGTGCGCTCAATGGCCATGAAAACGTCGCCGAACCGGTGCGCAAGCTGGTGCTGGAGGTGGCGGCGCGCCTGCGCTACACCCCGCACGCGGCGGCCCGCAGCCTGAGCAGCCGGCGCACCAACACCATTGGCGTGGTGCTGCCGGACCTGTATGGCGAATTCTTCTCCGAGCTGATGCGCGGCATCGACAACGTGGCCCGCGCGCGCCGCCAGCATCTGCTGGTGTCCAGCTACCACGGCGACCAGGAGCAGCAGGGCGCGGCCCTGCGGGCCATGCGCGGCCGGGTCGACGGGCTGCTGGTGCTGTCCCCGTATGCGGAAAGCCCCGGCTTCCTGACCGACAACCTGCCCCAGGCGCTGCCCACGGTGCTGATCAACACGTACCTGCCCGAGCAGGATCACCCGGTGCTGAGCATCGATGACCATGCTGGTGCGATGGCGATGACCGCGCACCTGCTCGAGGCCGGCCACCGCCGTATCGCGTTCATCGGCGGCCCCGAGCTGAACTTCGATGCGCGCGAACGCCTGCGGGGGTTCCGCGATGCGCTGGCCGCATTCGGCGGTGCCGCCGAGGGCATCGAGCTGCCCGGCGACTTCGATGAAGCCTCCGGCCACCGCGCCGGGCAGGAGCTGCTGGCCGCCGGTGCATTGCCCGATGCGGTATTCGCAGCCAACGACATGATGGCGCTCGGTTGCCTGTACGCGTTCGCGCAGGCCGGCGTGCGCGTGCCGGCCGACGTGGCATTGGCAGGCTTCGATGACATCCCCCTGGCGCGTTTCGTTCACCCGTCGTTGACGACGATGCAGGTGAGTATCGCCGAGCTTGGCGATAAGGCGGCGACGCGTCTGTTGCAGTTGATGGATGGCAACAACACGGAAACGGCCGGTGACAAGCAGACACTTGTACCGCGCCTGATCGTGCGTGATTCAAGCGTTCCGCCGAAAGGCGGAACGCAGTAGGTCGCGACCGTTGGTCGTGACTTGTTTGGCCGCTGAACGCTGTATCGGTATTTCACGCAATCCAAAAAAAAGACAGGCGGCCGCAACGACGGCTTCCACCACCCGGAGATTTACATGACGTATTCCAATCACCGCACCCGCATGCCGGCCCGCCGCCTGCTGTCGAGCGCACTGGTCAGCTGCCTGTTGCTGGGCGCCGCACCTTCCCTGATGGCCCAGTCGGCCACCTCTTCGCTGCGTGGCCAGGTCGCCCAGGCCGAGGCCGGTACCGAAGTCACCGCCACCAACGTGGCCAGCGGCAGCGTGCGCCGCGCCACCACCCGTGCCGATGGCACCTATTCGCTGATGGGCCTGGACCCGGGCACCTATGACGTGGTGGCCAACGGCCAGACCCAGAAGGTCACCGTGACCGTGGCCTCGACCGCGACGCTGAACTTCAGCGGCGCTCCGGCCAATGGCAGCACCGCCAACGCGACCAACCTCGACACCGTCAACGTGGTTGCTCCGACCCTGCTGCAGGAAGTGCGTACGTCTGAAGTGGGCAAGACGGTGAGCCTGCAGCAGATCCAGACCACCCCGCAGGTGTCGCGCAACTTCCTGGAATTCGCCGACGCGGTGCCGGGCATGATCTTCACCCGCGATGCGAAGGGCAACACCTCGCTGCGCGGCGGTGCCACCAATGCCGACGGCACCAACGTCTACATCGACGGCGTGGGCCAGAAGAGCTACGTCAAGGGCGGCGGCGTGGCCGGCCAGTCCGGCAGCGCCGGCAACCCGTTCCCGCAGCTGGCGATCGGCGAATACAAGGTCATCAGCGGCAACTACAAGGCCGAATACGGCCAGGTCTCCAGCGCGGCAGTGACCGCCGCGACCAAGTCCGGTACCAATGAATTCAAGGGTGAGGCGTTCTACCGCTACACCGACGAAGACATGCGCGCCAAGACCCCGGCCGAGCGCCAGGAAGGCAAGACCAAGGAAGTCTCGGCCGAGAAGGAATACGGCTTCGCCCTGGGCGGCCCGATCGTGCAGGACAAGGCGCACTTCTTCGTGACCTACGAAGCCAAGCGCTTCGACCTGCCGGTGACCATCGCCCCGGAAGGCTCGGTGACCAACCGCGTCGGCCTGCTGCCGGCCGATGCCGCCGCCCAGCTGGGCCCGGCCAGCCAGCCGTTCCAGCAGGACCTGATCTTCGCCAAGATCGACGTGGAGCCGACCGACAACGACCGCATCGAGCTGACCTTCCAGGACCGCGACGAAACCCAGCAGCAGTTCAGTGGGCAGACCGCGCCGTCGCACGGCAAGGAAACCGAGAACACCGACCGTCGCTACGCGCTGCGCTGGAACCACAGCGGTGAGCGGTTCTACAACGAACTGATGCTCACCCACGAAGATTCGTTCAACAACCCGGTGCCGCTGACCATCGGCAACGGTTACGTGTACACCGCACCGGATGGCACCGACGACCGCACCCTGGTGCAGATCGGCGGCGCCTCGGCGCTGGATTCGCAGGTGAAGGGCCAGAAGGGCTGGTCGATCGAAGACAACCTGACCCTGGACGGCATCGAATGGGCCGGCGACCACACCATCAAGATGGGCGCCAAGTACAAGGAAATTGACCTGTACGCATCGGATGCGCAGGAGATCAACCCGCAGTTCACCTATACCTTGGGTGATGCAGACTTCCCGTCGGACATCCCGTACAAGGCGCAGTTCGTGAAGCCGGTCACCGGCGTCACCGGCGTGACCGGTGAAGTGCGTTCCAAGGTGAAGCAGATCGGTCTGTTCATCCAGGACGACTGGCAGGTCAACGACCACCTGCAGCTGAACCTGGGCCTGCGCTGGGATTATGAGAAGAACCCGAGCTACCTGGACTTCGTGACCCCGCCGGAAGTGGTGGCAGCCATCTACAGCCAGGATCCGCGCGGTCCGGCCGGCCAGACCTATGCCGACTCGCTCGCTGCGAGCGGGCTGAACATCAACGACTACATCAGCAACGGCCACAACCGCAAGGCGTTCAAGAATGCCTGGCAGCCGCGCCTGGGCTTCTCGTATGACCTCAACGCCGACGAGCAGCACGTGATCCACGGTGGTGCCGGCCGTTCCTACGATCGCGACCTGTTCGACTACCTGCAGCTGGAAACCACCAAGCTGGCCCTGCCGCAGCCGACCATCTACTTCCGCAACCCGGCCACCGGCGCCTGCCTCAACGGCCAGGCCGCGTGCTACGACTGGGATCCGAACCTGCTCAACGGCATCCAGAACCTGCAGGCCCTGGTCGGTTCGACCAGCAATGCCGGCCTGGAAGTGGACCTGCTCAACAACAACCTGAAGGCACCGTACGCCGACCAGTTCAGCCTGGGCATGTCCAACCAGATCGGCGACTGGCTGACCGACGCCACCGTCGCGCGCACGCTGACCTATGACGGCTTCGCCTTCACCCTGGGCAACCGTTACCCGACCGGCCAGTTCTTCGATGACCCGCGCCTGTGCGGTGGCACCTCGCCGGGCCTGAGCCAGGCGTGGAGCTGCAACATCCCGGGCTTCGGCAGCCTGATCATCGGCCAGCAGGGCATCAAGACCCGTGCCACCCAGGTGCTGCTGTCGGCACAGAAGCCGTTCACCAAGGAAAGCGGCTGGGGCACCTCGATCGCCTACACCTGGACGACCGCGCGCCACAACCGCGACATCAACGAGCATTACGCCTTTGACCGCGGCCTGATCACCGATTACCCGACCATCCGTTCCAACGGTGCACCGCGCCATCGCATCGTGCTGACCGGTTCGTATGCCGGCTTCTGGGACATCACCTTCGGTGGCAAGATCACCCTGGCGACCCCGACCGCGGTGAACGATTGGTACCCGGTGGCACAGTCCAGCGGCTTCGATCTGCCGACCCCGGGCGCTGCGGTGCCGGACGGCAACGGTCGCTTCCTGGTCGGTGGCAAGATCTGGGGCTACCGCTCGGTCGACCTGCAGGCCACGAAGACGTTCAAGATGCCGGGCGACACCGAGCTGTACGCACGTATCGACATCATCAACGTGTTCAACTTCGACAACTTCTCCAACTACAACTACACCAAGTCCAACGGCAAGCTGCTGGCCAGCTACAACGAGACCGGCGATATCGTCGGTACGCCGCGCCAGGTGAAGGCAGAAGTGGGCTTCCGCTTCTGATGAGGGGAATGTGGTGACACCCATGGCGTTTTGACACGCATGGCGTGTCACTACGCCGCAGGCCGGTCCCCCAGCCGTAGAGACACGCCATGCGTGTCCTCGCGGTCTGGGGAGAACCGGCTTTTAATGAACCCAAGCTGTAAACGATTTCACTCCAAGGCCAGCTATGCTGGCCTGAAATTCGAAGATTCCGGAGGGTTGGCACGATGAAGGTACCCCGCGTATTGGCACTGGCAGTACTGGCGGCAGCCGTGGTCGGCTGCAAGCCGCAGGCGCAGGAAACGCCAGCCAAACCCAAGCCGCCGGTCATCCTCGTAGAGGCCGACGTTCCCCCGCGCCCGATGAAACCAGAACTGCCCCCGCTGTTCGACGATATCGAACGCCGCACGTTCCAGTTCTTCTGGGACACCACCAATGAAATCAACGGGCTCAGCCCGGACCGCTATCCGTCGCGCCCGTTCGCCAGCATCGCCTCGGTGGGCTACGCGCTGACCGCGTACCCGATCGGCGTGGAAAACGGCTGGGTCAGCCGTACCCAGGCGGTGGACCGCACGCTGACCACGCTGAAGTTCTTCCGCGACATGCCGATGGGCCCGCAGCGCACCGGTAAGGGCGGCTACAAGGGTTTCTACTACCACTTCCTGGACATGCAGCAGGGCCACCGCTATGACAGCTGGGTGGAACTGTCGAGCGTGGACACCGCATTGCTGATGATGGGCGTGCTGTTCGCCCAGTCGTACTACACCGGCGACGATTCGCGCGAAAAAGAAATCCGCGCCATCGCCGATACGCTGTACAAGCGCGTGGATTGGCCGTGGCTGCAGCAGCGCGCCCCGCTGATCTCGATGGGCTGGTTCCCCGAAAGTGGCTTCATCGACCACGACTGGATGGGCTACAACGAGGCGATGATGGTCTACATCCTCGCGCTGGGTTCGCCCACCCACCCGGTGAGCCCGGATGCGTGGACGGTGTGGACGCGCACCTACGACAACGACTGGGGCGTGTTCCAGGGCCAGGAATACCTGTCCTTCGGCCCGCTGTTCGGCCACCAGTACACCCATGTCTGGATCGACTTCCGCGACATCCAGGACGCGTACATGCGCGAACGCGGCAGCACCTACTTCCTCAACAGCCGCTCGGCTGCCCTGGCCCAGCGCGAGTACGCCATCGCCAACCCGGCGCAGTGGAAGGAGTACGGCGAAAATGTGTGGGGTTTGACCGCCAGCGACGGCCCGCAGAACACCACGCAGGAATTCCGTGGCGAGCAGCGCCAGTTCCGCCACTATTCCTCGCGCGGCGCCGGCCTGCGCGAGAACTTCGACGACGGCACCATCGCCCCGACGGCGGCGATCGCCTCGGTGGTGTTCGCGCCGGAAGAAGTGATCCCGGCTACGCTGGAAATGCACAAGCGCTACGGCGATTACCTGTATTCCAGCTACGGCTTCCTGGATTCGTTCAACCCCAGCTTCAACTTCGACATTCCGCTCAAGACCGGGCGCATCGTGCCGGACCGTGGCTGGGTGGCCAGTGATTACATCGGCATCGACCAAGGCCCGATCCTGACCATGATTGCCAACTACCGCAACGATTTCGTGTGGGACACGATGAAGAACAACCCGCACATCCGTCGCGGCCTGGAGCGCGCCGGTTTCACCGGCGGCTGGCTCACCCCGGAAGGCGAAGACCAGCCGATGGCGCTGGAGAAAGACGAGAAGGCCGCCTCGGCCCGCTCGATGGGCATCGCCGAATCCCGCGCGGCCGCCGCGCAGGAACAGAAGAACAATTCCAATTCGAACCGCAACCAGCCCCAGGGGAAGTAAGCAGTGCCATTGTCGTCGCGCCCCAAGCTGTGGGTGAGTGTTCTGCTGCTGGTTGCCGGCAGCCTGTTGTTGAGTGCCTGCCGGAAGGAACCGGAAGGGGTGACCGTGCGTTTCTGGGCCATGGGCCGCGAAGCGGAAGTGGTCAGCGAACTGATCCGCGAATTCGAAGCCGACAATCCCGGCATCCACGTCGATGTGCAGAACATCCCGTGGACGGCCGCGCATGAAAAGCTGCTCACCGCCTTCGCCGCCGACGGCCTGCCGGATGTGTGCCAGCTGGGCAACACCTGGATTCCCGAGTTCGCCGAACTCAACACGCTGACCCCGTTGGCGCCGTTCGTGGCCCAATCCAGGGTGGTCGACCCGGCCGATTACTTCCAAGGCATCTGGGATACCAACGTCATCAACGGCGAGCTGGTCGGGGTGCCGTGGTACGTCGATACGCGCCTGCTGTACTACCGCAAGGACCTGCTGGCCAAGGCCGGCTTCGACCACCCGCCCCGCACCTGGGACGAGTGGAACACCATGATGGCGGCGATCAAGAAGATGCAGGGTCCGGACCGCTACGCGGTGCTGATGCCGATCAACGAGTTCGAGCAGCAGCTGTCCTTCGCCCTCCAGCAGCCCGACCCGCTGCTGCGCGACCACGATACCCGCGGCAACTTCCGCAGCCCCGGCTTCCGCCGCACGTTGGCGTTCTACGAGAACATGTTCGCCCAGGGCTGGGCGCCGCGCATGTCCGAAACCCAGATCTCCAACGTGTGGGATGAGTTCTTCAAGGGCTTCAACGTGTTCTACCTGTCCGGCCCCTGGAACATCCGCGAGTTCAAGAAGCTGCAGCCGAAGGAACTGGAAGGCAAGTGGGGCACCGCCGCACTGCCGGGCCCGGACGGCCCCGGCGCCGGCATCGCCGGCGGCACCAGCCTGGTGATCTTCCGCGGCTCGCAGCAGAAGGAAGCGTCGTGGAAGCTGATCGAGTTCCTGTCGCGCCCGGACATCCAGCAGCGCTTCCATTCCATCATCGGTGACCTGCCGCCACGGCGCAGCACCTGGGAACACCCCTCGCTGGCCAACGACCCGCTGGCGCAGCCGTTCCGCGACCAGCTCGAACGGGTGCGGCCGACCCCGAAGGTGCTGGAGTGGGAACGTATCGTGCAGGAAATGCGCATCGTCACCGAACAGGTGGTACGCGGTGGGCTGGATCAGGATGTAGCCGTGAATCGATTGGATGACCGCGTGGACAAGGTACTGGCCAAGCGCCGCTGGATGCATGAGCAGCGTACCCAGGCCGAACAGGACGCCGCGCCGGAGGTGCTGCCATGAAGCAGCGTTCGCTTGCCGGCTGGATCTTCGCCGGCCCCTCGCTGCTGGTGATCGGGGTGTTCTTCGGCCTGCCGGTGTTCTCGGCGCTGGCGCTGAGCATCACCGACTTCGACCTGTACGCGCTCGCCGATGGCGGCAACCTGCGCTTCGTGGGCCTGGGCAACTACATCGACCTGCTGCAGACCCCGATGTTCTGGAAGTCGCTGTGGAACACCACGTACTTCGTGGTGGTCGGCGTGCCGATGTCCATCGGCGTGTCGCTCGGCGCGGCGATGCTGCTCAACGCCCCGGCCGCGCGCTTCAAGGCGCTGTTCCGCACCGCGCTGTTCGCCCCGGTGGTGACCACGCTGGTGGCGGTGGCGGTGATCTGGCGCTACCTGTTCCATACCAGCTACGGGCTGGTGAATTACGGCCTTGGCCATCTGGGGATCAGCCCGATCGACTGGCTGGGCGACCCGAACTGGGCCATGCCCACCATCATGCTGTTCGCGGTGTGGAAGAACTTCGGCTACAACATGGTGATCTTCCTGGCCGGCCTGCAGGCGATCCCGCATGACCTGTACGAGGCCGCGCGCATCGATGGCGCCTCGCGCTGGAAACAGTTCCTGCACATCACCCTGCCGATGCTCGGCCCGGTGTTGCTGGTAGTGGGCGTGATCACCGTGTCCGGCTATTTCCAGCTGTTCGCCGAACCCTACGTGATGACCCGCGGCGACCCACTGCAGAGCACCGTGAGCGTGCTGTACTTCATGTTCGAGGAAGGCTTCAAGTGGTGGAACCTGGGCCGTGCGTCGGCCGTGGCGTTCCTGCTGTTCCTGATCATCCTGGCGGTAACCAGCCTGATGCTGCGTTTCGGCCGCAAGAGGCAGTTGGTATGAGTCGTGAGATTGGCCAGTCGCGCTGGCATGCGTGGTGGGTGAACGGCGGGTTGCTGGTGCTGGCCGCGGTCAGCCTGGCGCCGCTGCTGTGGATGCTGTCGGTGTCGTTCATGCCGACCGGCGAAGCGGCGCATTTCCCGCCGCCGCTGCTGCCCTCGTCGGTGACCACCAACAACTACCACGAGCTGTTTGCCCGCACCGGCATGGCCAACAACTTCGTCAACAGCCTGTTCGTCTCGCTGGCGATCACGCTGGGCTCGCTGCTGCTCAACACGATGGCCGGCTATGCGTTCGCCAAGCTGCGCTTCGTCGGCCGCGAGCGGATCTTCCAGGTGCTGCTGGCCGCGCTGGTGATCCCGGCGCAGGTGGCCATGCTGCCGCTGTTCCTGCTGATGAAACAGCTGGGCCTGGTCAACAGCTTCGGCGGGGTGATCGTGCCGGCGCTGGCCAGCGTGTTCGGCATCTTCCTGGTGCGCCAGTACGCGCGGTCGATTCCCGATGAGCTGCTGGAAGCGGCGCGTATCGACGGGGCAGGGGAGCTGCGCATCTTCTTCCAGATCGTGCTGCCGATGCTCAAGCCGGTGCTGGTGACCCTGTCGATCTTCACCTTCATGGGCGCCTGGAACGATTTCATGTGGCCGCTGATCGTGTTGACCGACCAGGAGCACTACACTTTGCCGGTTGCCCTGGCCACGTTGTCGCGCGAACACATCATGGACGTTGAAATGATGATGGCCGGCGCGGTGGTCACGGTGGTTCCGGTGCTGGCACTGTTCCTGGTGCTGCAGCGCTACTACATCCAAGGTCTGCTGCTGGGGAGTGTGAAAGGGTGAAGCGTGCCGTCGTCGCGGGGGTTCTGGGTCTGGGTCTGGTGTGGTCGATGGCGGCGCCTGCCGCGCCCCCGGCAGTGCCGGCGGCGCCCAAGGTCCTGGACAGCTTCGACGACATGTCGCCCTGGAAGCTGGTGGTGTCCGACCAGGTCAGCGGCTCGCTGCGCAGCGTGGCCGGCGCCAACGGCGGCCGCGCGCTGTGCGTGGACTACGACTTCCACGAAGTCTCCGGCTACGTGGCGATCCGCCGCGAGCTGCCCATCACCTGGCCGGACAACTACCAGGTCGGCTTCCAGCTGCGCGGCGATTCGCCCGGCAATGACCTGCAGTTCAAGCTGATCGATGCCAGCGGCGACAACGTGTGGTGGGTCAATCGGCCCGGCTACGCCTTCCCCAAGACCTGGACGCCGGTGCAGTACCGCCAGCGCCAGATCGAGAAGGCCTGGGGCCCGGACGCGGACAAGACCCTGCGTAAAAGCGCGGCAGTGGAGTTCACGATCTACAGCAAGGTCGGCGGGCGCGGCACGGTCTGCTTCGACCGGCTCACCCTGCAGGCACTGCCGCCGGCCGATACCTCGGCGCTGGCGCCGTCGGTGATCGCCGATACCGCCACCGCGCTGCAGAGCCGTATTGCCGATGGCAAGCCGGACACGGTGTGGATCAGCGGTGGCGTGCCCGACCAGACCATCAGCCTGGACCTGCACAACGTGCGCGAGTTTGGCGGTGCGGTGATCCAGTGGGTGCCCGGCCTGGAAGCTACCCGCTACGTGGTGCGTGCCTCCGCCGATGGCCGGGACTGGCGCACCCTGCGCGAGATCACCGCCGGCGGTGGCGGCGAGCGCGACTGGCTGGCACTGCCCGATACCGAGGCGCGCTACCTGCGCTTCGACCTGCAGCACGGCAGCAGCTGGCGGTACGGCATCCGCGATATCGCGATCAAGCCACTGGATTTCGCTGCTACGCCGAACGAATTCGTTGAATCGGTCGGCGCCGACCTGACCCGTGGCTTCGTGCCGCGCGGCTTCAGCGGTGAACAGCCGTACTGGACCCTGCTCGGGCTGGACGGCGGCCGCGAACAGGCGCTGATCGGCGAAGACGGTGCACTGGAAGTGGCCAAGGCCAGCTTCAGCGTGGAGCCGTTCGTGGTGGTCGACAAGAAGGTGCTGAGCTGGGCCGATGTGGAGGCAAAGCAGTCGCTGCAGGACGATTACCTGCCCATTGCCAGCGTCGACTGGGCCCACCCCAAGGCCGCCTTGAAGGTGACCGGCTTCGTTCAGGGCAGCCCGGACAAGGCACAGATGGTAGGCCGCTACACGCTGCACAACCCGGACAAGGTGGCGCACGACTACACCCTGGCCCTGGCCGTGCGGCCGTGGCAGGTGAATCCGCCGCGGCAGTTCCTCAATACCGTGGGCGGCGTGAGCCGGATCGACACGCTGGAGTTCGAGCCGGGCCAGGTCGAGGTCAACGGCAAGCCGCGCGTGTACCCGGTGCAGGCGCCGGACGCGGCCTTCGCGAGCCCGTTCGACGGCAAGCTGGAGGTCACCCACCTGGCCAGTGGCAACCTGCCCACCGCCACCGAAGTGCGCGATGCCACCGGGCTGGCCTCGGGCGCGCTGCTGTACCGCTGGCGGCTGGAGCCGGGGCAGAGCAGGGAGGTGGCCATCGTGCTGCCGCAGACCGGCGCGTGGACCACCCCGAAGGACTTCGACGCCAACAAGGCCCAGCAGCAGGTGGCCTCGATGTGGCGCACCAAGCTGGACCAGGTGGCGCTGCAGGTGCCAGCGGCGGGCAAGCCGCTGGCCGATACGCTGCGCACCGCACTGGCGCACATGCTGATCTCCCGGATCGGGCCAAGCCTGCAGCCGGGCACGCGCTCGTACTCGCGCAGCTGGATCCGCGATGGCGCGATGATTTCCGAAGGCCTGCTGCGCATGGGCCGCAGCGATGCGGTGCGTGAGTACGTGAACTGGTACGCGCCGTACCAGTTCGACAACGGCAAGGTGCCGTGCTGCGTCGACCCGCGCGGCGCCGACCCGGTGCCGGAAAACGACAGCCACGGCGAACTGATCTTCAACATCGCCGAGTACTGGCGCTACACCGGTGACAGCACCTTCCTGGAACTGATGTGGCCGCACGTGCAGGGCGCCTACCAGTACATGGAACAGCTGCGCCTGAGCGAACGCACCGAGGAAAACCGCGCGCGCAACCCGGCCTTCTTCGGGATGATGCCGGTGTCGATCAGCCATGAAGGCTATTCGGCCAAGCCCATGCATTCGTACTGGGACAACTTCTGGGCGCTGCGCGGTTACAAGGATGCGGCGATCATCGCCTCCACGCTGGGCAAGATGGAGGCGATGCAGATCGCCGGATCGCGCGACCAGTTCCGTGACGACCTGCAGGCCTCGCTGCTGGCGGCCACGGCCCTGCACAAGATCGATTTCCTGCCCGGTTCGGCCGAGCTGGGTGATTTCGACGCGACCTCCACCACCATCGCGCTGGCCCCGGGCGGCGAACAGGGCCGCCTGCCGCAGCCGTACCTGGACAACACCTTCGAGCGCTACTGGAAGCAGTTCGAGGAACGCCGCGACGGCAAGCGCGAATGGAAGGACTACACCCCCTACGAGTGGCGCAATGTGGCCGCATTCGTGCGCCTGGGCTGGCGCGACCGCGCCTGGCAGGCCACCGAGTTCTTCTTCAAGGACCGCGCGCCGCAGGCCTGGAACCAGTGGGCCGAAGTGGTCTCGCACACGCCGCGCAAGCCGTTCTTCGTCGGCGACCTGCCGCATGCGTGGGTGGCGTCGGACTTCGTGCGCTCGGCGCTGGACATGTTCGCCTACAACCGCGACGTGGACGACAGCCTGGTGCTGGCCGCCGGCGTGCCCAGCCGCTGGCTGGACGGCGCCGGGGTCGGGGTGAAGGGGCTGCGCACGCCGAATGGACAGCTGAGCTACACACTGGCCCGCAGCGACCGGCAGCTCACGCTGCAGATCGCGTCCGGGCTGCTGGTGCCGCAGGGCGGGGTGATCCTGCCGTGGCCGTTCAGTGGCGAACCGGGGGATACCACCATCAACGGCGAGCCGGCGCAGTGGCTCAACGGCGAGCTGCGCATCACCCAGGTGCCGGCCAAGGTGGAAGTGCAGATCCCGGCCTCGGTGCGGCGCGCCGAACGCAAGGCGCCGTGACCGCCGCGGTCGCGCGCCCCGGCATGCTTGGCGTGCTGCTGGCCGTTGCGCTGGCGGCATTGCCGGCGCGCGCGGCCGAGCCGGTGGAGCAGGGCATGAGCCTGGTGACCTTCAACCTGCACCACGACCGGGAAGACTGGCCGCAGCGGCGCAAGGTGATCCTGCGTGAGCTGCAGGCGCTGCAGCCCGACGCGATCGCGCTGCAGGAGGTGATCCAGAAGCCGCATGTGCGCAACCAGGCCGCCTGGCTGGCGCGCAGGCTCGGCTATGACTATCAGTTCGTGTCCACCGATCCGCCGGGGCGATTGAAGCGCTACGGCAATGCGCTGCTGACCCGGCGCCCGGTGCTGGCGC
This sequence comes from Stenotrophomonas sp. SrG, assembly GCF_050031795.1. NCBI lineage: Bacteria > Pseudomonadati > Pseudomonadota > Gammaproteobacteria > Lysobacterales > Lysobacteraceae > Stenotrophomonas > Stenotrophomonas sp. SrG. Next base: position 1,287 of record NZ_JBNBBE010000020.1, on the reverse strand, counting down.
GCGGTGAACGATTGCTGGCGCCGCTGACCGACTACCGCACCGTGGCGCACCTGCGTATCGATGTGGAAGGGCAGCCAGTGAATGTCTATGCCACCCATCTCAACGAACGTTCGGATGAGCGCGGCAGCCGCATCCGTGCCGAGCAGGTGGCCGACCTGTTGACGTTCATCGCGACCACGTCGGGCGATGCGCCGGTGGTGATCGCGGGGGATTTCAATGCGCTGGTGGATGCGAGTGATCTGAGTGCGCTGCGCCAGCGTTATGGCGACAGCTACGGCAGCGTGCACGTGAACAACGAACTGGCGCAGATCAGTACGTTGAACCGGCATTACTACGATGCGCCCTCGCGCATCGACCACATCTTTTTCCAGCAGGACAAGCTGCTGGCCCGCGAAGCGCGGCTGCTGTTCGACCAGCCCTACGCCGAAGGGCGCTGGGCGTCGGACCATTACGGGGTGTGGACCCGCCTGCAGTTCGCACCGTGAGGCAGGCAGCCACGCAGGGCGTGGCGCTACGTGATCCGGATCCAAAAAGAGACAGCGGCCCGAAGGCCGCTGTCTTTTTTTTACCTTGCCGCTGGAACCGGATCAGGCCTTGTCGGTCTTTTCCGGGTCCTGCTTGTCGGCATCGTCGGCCTTGGCGACATCGGTCGGGATGTCTTCGCGGGCTTCGGCGTGCGCGGCCTGGGCGGCGGCGTCGGTCGGTGCGGCGTCGCTGGCGGCGCTGCCGAACAGCTGGCCGTTCTGCACCGCCGGTGCAACGGCTGCCGATTCCGCGCGTGCCACCGGTGCCGGGGCAGCCGGCGCGGCCGGAACGGCGTCCACTGCGTCCAGCATGCTGGTCTGCACCGGACGACCGACTTCGGTCGGGCCCTTGTGCTCTACAACCGGCGCGCTGGTGCTGGCTTCGGCGGCCTTCGGGGTCTCGACGGCGACGGGTGCGGTCGGGGCCGGGGTCACCGGGGCCGGCGTCACGACGGGCGTTTCAATCGGCTTCGGCGCTTCGGTCACGACCGGGGCTTCGACTGCCTTCGGCGCTTCGGTCACGACTGGAGCTTCAACAGCCTTCGGCGCTTCAGCGGCGACCGGCGCTTCTACCGCTTTCGGCGCTTCGGTCACGACCGGGGCTTCAACAGTCTTCGGCGCTTCGGTCACGACCGGGGCGACCGGGGCTTCAACCGCCTTCGGTGCTTCCGCCACCACCGGCTTCTCAGCCTCCGGCGCCTTGGCGACCGGTGCCGAGGCCGGCATCGGCGATTCCACGAACGGCACGCGGTCGGTGTAGGAA
>NZ_JBNBBE010000019.1:70886-74461 GCF_050031795.1 Stenotrophomonas sp. SrG | reverse complement strand
TATGTGCGGCGTGCGGTACTTCGGGTGGATCGTCGTGAACACCTTCGGCAGCAGACCGTCGTTGGCCATGATCATGAAGATGCGCGGCTGCGCGATCACCATAACCAGCACCACCGACGACAGCCCGATCAACGCACCGATCTCCACCACCACCCGCAACCAGCCCAGCGTCGGGTGCGCCGCCACCGCCGTCACCACCGGCTCGTCCGTGCCCAGCAGCGTGTACGGCACCAGCCCGGTCATCACCGCCGCCATCGCGATGTACAGGATCGTGCAGATCACCAGCGACAGCAGCATGCCGATCGGCATGTCGCGCTGCGGCCGGTGCGATTCCTGCGCCGCCACCGACACCGCCTCGAAGCCGATATAGGCGAAGAACACCATCGCAGCGCCGCGCAGCACGCCCTCGAACCCGAACTTGCCCGGGCCCTCATTGGCCGGAATGAACGGCGTCCAGTTGGCCGGGTCCACGTACTTCCAGCCGACCAGGATCACCAGAATGATCAGGCCCGTTTTCAGCACCACCATCGCCATGTTCATCGCCGACGACTTGCTGATGCCCACATAGCACAGCCACGTCAGCAGCAGCACCAGGATCGCCGCCGGCAGGTTCGCGATCGCCCCCGTGGGGCGCAGCCGCCCATCCAGCGGCGCACTGACCAGCGCCGATGGCAGGTAGATGTCGAAATGACTGAGCAGGCTAAGGAAATAGCCGGTCCAGCTGACCGCCACCGCCGACGCCGACACCCCGTATTCCAGCACCAGCATCCAGCCGATGAACCACGCCGCCAGCTCGCCGAAGGTCGCATAGGTATAGGTATAGGCGCTGCCGGAGACCGGCACCATCGACGCGAACTCCGCATACGCCATCGCGCAGAACGCGCAGCAGATCGCCGCCAGCACGAAGCTCAGCATGATCGCCGGGCCCGCATGGTTGGCCGCCGCCTGCCCGGTGATGACGAAAATGCCGCCGCCGATCACCGCGCCGATGCCCAGCGCGGTCAGGCCCCAGGGCCCCAGCGTGCGCTTCAGGCTCAGCCCGTTCGCATCTTCATGGGCGGCGTGCGGGTGCTTGGTGGCCCACAGTTGCTTCAGCATGGGATCACGACACCTTGTTGAGCTTGCTGTGGCGGATGCCGTAGCCGAAGTAGATCAGCAGGCCCAGCACCGTCCAGCCCACGAACAGGTGCCAATGCACCACGAACGCCTGCCAGAACAGGAACAGGCACGACAGCGCGCCCACCGGGCAGATCACCCACACCAGCGGCACCCGGAACGGCCGGGTCAGTTCCGGGCGCGTGTAGCGCAGCACCAGCACGCCGATGCAGACCGTGGCGAAGGCCAGCAGGGTGCCCATCGAGACCAGCTCGCCCAGCACGTTCAGCGGCATCAGACCCGCCAGCGCAGCAGCCAGCACGCCCACCACGATCGTGGCCCAGTACGGGGTACGGAAGCGCGGGTGGACCTTGCCGAACAGCTTCGGAATCAGGCCATCACGTGAGATCGTGTAGGCAATGCGGGTCTGGCCCATCATCATCACCAGCACCACCGAGGACAGGCCGGCGATGGCGCCGATCTCCACGGCGGTCTTCAGCCAGGACAGGCTGGCATACGGCTCCAGCGCGGTCGCCACCGGCTTGTCGGTGCCCAGCAGGTGGTACGGCATCATGCCGGTCAGCACCGCGCACACGATGATGTAGACGATGGTGCAGACCGCCAGCGAGCCAAGCAGGCCGATCGGCATGTTGCGCTGTGGGTCCTTGGTTTCACCGGCCGCGGTGGAAACCGCATCGAAGCCGATGTAGGCGAAGAACACGATGGTGGCCGCACGGAACACGCCGCTCCAGCCGAACTCGCCCGGCACGCCGGTGTTTTCCGGAATGAACGGGGTCCAGTTGGCCATGTCGATGTGCTGCGCGCCAAAGCCGATGAACAGGCAGATCACCGTGACCTTGATCGCCACGATGATCGCGTTGACGAACGCCGACTGGGTCACGCCCACGTACAGCAGGCCCGACACCGCCGCCACGATCAGCACCGCCGGCAGGTTGAACAGCTTGCCGGAGGAGATGAACTCCTGCCCGGTCCAGCTGATCGGCGCCGCGCTGAGCGCGTCCGGGAACGGCATGTGCAGCGTGGTGGTGATGAAGCTGATGAGGTACGCCGACCAGCCCACCGCCACCGAGGCCGAAGCGAAGAGGTATTCCAGCACCAGGCACCAGCCGATGAACCAGGCCATGCCTTCGCCCAGGGTGGCGTAGGAGTAGGAGTAAGCGCTGCCCGAGACCGGCATCATCGCCGCGAACTCGGCGTAGCACAGGCCCGCCAGGGCGCAGGCGAAGCCGGCGATCACGAACGACAGCATCACCGCCGGGCCGGCGTGGTTGGCGGCCGCCTGGCCGGTCAGCACGAAGATACCCGCGCCGATCACGGCGCCGATACCCAGCATGATGAGATGTTTCGCCGTGAGGGTCCTTTTCAGCGAGGCTTCGCCGTCCAGGCTGCCTTCAATCGGTTCGCCGGCATCGACGTGCCCGGCCGGCTCGACCGGTTTGACCCTCAACAGAGACTTCAGCATGCAGTGCTTCCCAGGTGGACGTTGGTGCGGGGCGGGCCCCGCGAAATCGAAAGGCAAGTGCGCGATACGTTGCCGCGCCCTTGAGTGGTGACCGGCCGCCCCAAAGGAACGGCCCGCTGTACCTTAGCCAAAGCTGAAGCCTGCGCACAAGCGCAAATGCAGCATGCCGGGCGATAATCTGCCAAATCCGCCTGATTGCCCGGTTGCCATGTCGTCAAACCCTGAATCCGTTGTAGCACTTGACGCCGCCCTGCGCGGCCAACTGGCCGATTACGCCCGCCGGCACCCCGAACACGCCGCCTTGGCTGACGAATTCGGCACATTGCTGGACGACCCGGAAAACCCCTTCCTGCGTGAGCGCCTGGCCGGCCATTTCACCGGCAGTGCGTGGCTGGTCAGCGCCGATGGGGCGCGGGTGCTGCTGACCCACCACCGGAAGTTGAACCGCTGGCTGCAGCTGGGCGGGCACGCTGACGGCGTCCGCGATCTGGCCAGGGTGGCGCTGACCGAGGCCGAGGAGGAATCCGGCCTGGCCGGGCTGGTGCTGGAGGATGGCGAGCTGTTCGATATCGACAAGCACTGGATCCCCGAGCGCCCCGACGTTCCTGGCCATTGGCACTATGACGCCCGGTATGTGGTGCGGGCGATCGGAAGCGAGGTCTTCGCGATCAGCGAGGAATCGCTGGCGCTGGCGTGGCGTGAGGTCACCGATGTGGCCAATGCGGCGATCGCGACGCCGGACGGGGACGATTCGTTGCCGCGAATGGCCAAGCGCTGGCTCGCACGGTGACCCGGTAGGGTCGCATCCCGATCGACCGCCGACCGTGGTGCAACGTTCGGTTGTGGCATGACCGTTGGCGGAAAAAGCGCGTTTCGTTCGGAGGTGATGCCTTCGTCGCGCCGATCACCGTTATCGGCGGTCGATAGGGATGCGACCCTACCAATGCGTCGCCGAACGTGATCGACCAGCACGCAATGCACCGGTAGAGTCGCATCA
>NZ_JBNBBE010000019.1:9853-70839 GCF_050031795.1 Stenotrophomonas sp. SrG | reverse complement strand
TGACCATTTGGCGAAGAAGCGCGTTTCGTTCAGTGGTCATGCCGCCATCGCGCCGATCACCGTTATCGGCAGTCGATTGGGATGCGACCCTACCGCGGAGCGAAACGTGCGCGTTGATGCGCACGTCCACGGCCGGCAGTGCGATCAATACAGAACGCGCGTACGCAGCGTGCCCGGAATCGCCGCCAGCTCTTCGCGCACAGCAGTGGCCTGCTCCTCGCTGGCGGTGATGTCGATCACCACGTAGCCGACCTTCGGGTCGGTACGCAGGAACTGGCCATCGATGTTGACGTTGTGACGCGAGAAGATCTCGTTGACCTTCGACAGCACGCCCGGCACGTTCTGGTGGATGTGCAGCAGGCGCAGGCTGTCTTCATGCTCGGGCAGGGTCACTTCGGGGAAGTTGACCGCCGACAGGGTGCTGCCGTTGTCGCTGTAACGCACCAGCTTGGCCGCCACTTCCACGCCGATGTTGTCCTGCGCTTCCAGGGTGCTGCCGCCCACGTGCGGGGTGAGGATGACGTTGTCGTGCGCGGTCAGTGGCGACACGAAGGCATCGCCGTTGCCCTTGGGCTCCACCGGGAACACGTCCAGCGCCGCGCCACCGATGTGGCCCGAGCGCAGCGCCGCATCCAGCGCATCGATGTCGACCACGGTGCCGCGTGCGGCATTGATCAGGTGCGCGCCCGGGCGCATGCGGGCCAGCTGCGGCGCGCCGATCAGCCACTGGGTGGCCGGCGTTTCGGGCACGTGCACGGTGACGATATCGGCGCGGGCGAGCAGGTCGTCCAGGTCGATGGCAGCGCGGGCGTTGCCCAGCGACAGCTTGGTTTCGATGTCGTGGAAGATCACCTGCATGCCCATGGCTTCGGCCATGACGCCGACCTGGGTGCCGATATGGCCATAGCCGATGATGCCCAGGGTCTTGCCGCGCACTTCATGGCTGCCGGCGGCCGATTTGGACCAGCCGCCACGATGGCATTCGGCGTTCTTCTGCGGAATGCCACGGGTCAGCATGATCGCTTCGGCGATCACCAGCTCCGCCACGCTGCGGGTGTTGGAGTAGGGCGCATTGAACACCGGAATGCCGGCCAGCTCGGCCGCTTCCAGGTCCACCTGGTTGGTGCCGATGCAGAAGCAGCCCACCGCCATCAGGCGCTTGGCATGGGCCAGCACGTCGGCGCTGAGCTGGGTGCGCGAGCGGATGCCGACGATGTGCGCTTCGGCGATGCGCGCCTTCAGTTCGTCTTCGGGCAGGGCCTTGCTGTGCAGTTCGATCTGCGAATAGCCGGCGGCACTGAACACGTCGATGGCCGTCTGGCTCACCCCCTCCAGCAACAGCACGCGGATATCCTGCTTCGGGAATGAGGTCTTCTTCGGCGACATGGGCAAGCGGCAGCATGTTGGGCGGGAGCTGCCCACTATGCCAGATCGGGGCGGGGATGGTGCGGTGCGCCATGGGGCGGTTTGACGGTTTCAGATGCGACCAATTGTTGGCGAGGTCGCACGACTAACAGTCGTGCGCTACCCTTTGGGATTGCCTTGGCCCCTCTGTTCATATGACTGATCCGCGCCTTGATTTGCTGTTGCAGGACTGCCCCGGGCTGCGGCTCACCACCGAGCCGGCCGAGCTGGAGCACTACGGACGCGATTGGACCCGGCGCTGGACGCCGGCGCCGCTGGCCATCGCGCTGCCGGGCAACGTGGAAGAGGTGCAGGGCATCCTGCGCTGGGCCAGTGCCCAGGGCGTGGCGGTGGTGCCCTCCGGGGGCCGCACCGGCCTGAGCGGCGGCGCGGTCGCGGCCAACGGCGAGCTGGTGCTCAGCTTGGAGCGGATGAACAAGGCGCTGGCCTTCGATGCGGTGGACCGTACGCTGACCGTGCAGGCCGGCATGGCGCTGGAAGCCGTCCACAACGCAGCGCTCGAACACGGCCTGATCTATCCGGTCGACTTCGCCGCACGCGGCTCCTGCTCGATCGGCGGCAATATCGCCACCAATGCCGGTGGCATCCGGGTGATCCGCTACGGCAATACCCGCGAGTGGATTGCCGGCCTGAAGGTGGTCACCGCCAACGGTGAGCTGCTCGAGCTGAACAAGGGGCTGATCAAGAATTCCAGCGGTTACGATTTCCGCCAGCTGCTGATCGCCTCCGAGGGGACGCTGGGCGTGATCGTGGAAGCCACGCTCAAGCTCACCGATCCGCCGCCGGCCAGCAACGTGATGCTGCTGGCGCTGCCGTCGTTCGAGGTGCTGATGCAGGTGTTTGCCGCGTTCCGCGAGCGCATGCAGCTGCAGGCCTTCGAATTCTTCACCGACCGGGCCTTGGAGCACGTGCTGGCGCATGGCGCGCAGGCCCCGTTCGCCGAAGTGCATCCGTTCTACGTGGTGACCGAGTTCGCCGCTGGCGATGAGGTGCAGGAGGCTGCGGCGATGGCCGCGTTCGAGGCCTGCATGGAGCAGGGCTGGGTCAGCGACGGCGTGGTCAGCCAGAGCGATGCGCAGGCCGCGCAGCTGTGGCGCCTGCGCGAAGGCATCACCGAGGCGGTGGCGCGCTACAAGCCGTACAAGAACGATGTGTCGGTGCGGATTTCGGCGATGCCGGCGTTCATGGCGCGCACCCAGGCGTTGATCGGGCAGGCCTACCCGCACTTCGACGTGGTCTGGTTCGGCCATATCGGCGACGGCAACCTGCACATCAACGTGCTCAAGCCCGATGCCACCGACGATGCGCAGTTCCTGCAGCAGTGCGAGCACGTAACCAAGCTGCTGGCGCAGGTGCTGAAGGACTTCGATGGCAGCATTTCGGCCGAACATGGCATCGGCCTGGTCAAGAAGGGCTATCTGGACAGCACCCGCGGCGAGGCGGAAATCGCGCTGATGAAGGCGGTCAAACGTGCGTTTGATCCCCAAGGGTTGCTGAATCCGGGCAAGGTATTCGACCTGTAGCAGGCGACAGAATTTCACGCAGCCGATACGCTTTGCCTCTTCCTGTCCTCAACGAACCCAAGATGAAGCGATCGATCCTGCTGTTTGCCGTGCTTGCCCTGCCGCTTTCGGCATTCGCCTCCAGCTTCGCCGGCTCCTCGGCGGGTTCGGCGTCCGGTGCCTCCTCGGCCGGTTCGTCCAGCTCGGACGATGACAAGGTAGTGGTGGATGCCCGCGAAGACGCAGCTGCGTTCGTGGCCACCGACGGCGCCATCCGTGGCGCCCGCCTGGAAGCGGCGCTCCTGCACCTGCGCGAAACCGGTGCCGCCCAGCGCGACGCCAGCGACATGCAGCTGGCCCAGGCCCTGCTGGCCCGCTGATGCAACTGCGCCGCAGGGCCCTGCGCCGATGCGCGGCGGCCCTGGCGGCGTTGCTGGCCGCCCCGGCCGCCCATGCCGCCCTGCAGCTTCAGCTGCAGGCGGACGGACTCGATCCCGGCCAGCGGGCGAACGCCGAGCAGGTGCTGCAGCAGGCGCCTGCGTTGCTGCCTGCGTCATGGCAGGCGCGCTTCGTCGCCCCGGTGACCCTGTCCTGGTCGGACCAGCTTCCCGACACGGTGCATGGCCGCACCCGCAGGAATGCGATCACCCTGCGGCGCAGCCTGCTGGACGAGGTACAACCCGGCCAACCACTGCCACGCGCGGTGCAGGCGGCGCTGATCCATGAATTGACCCACGTGCTGGACCGCGCCGTTGATGGCCGCTGGTCGTACAGCGCCCGCTGGCGTGACCTGGCCGGCTGGCAGCAGCACCCGTGGCGTTGGGGGCGTGGTGACAACGCGTTCACCGAACGCAGTCCCGACCCGTACGAGCGCCACAGCCCGGCTGAATACCTGGCGGTGAATGCCGAGCATTACCTGCTCGACACCGGGTTCGCGTGCCGTCGGCCGGTGCTGGCGGCGTGGTTTGCAGATCACCTTGGCCCCGGGCCGCAGGCCGCGTGCGACCCGCGCGTGGCGCTGGTGCAGGCCGGTGATGTCACCGGCGAAGCCTCGTTGCTGGAGCTGGATCCGCAGCGGGTATATGCGGTGGACTACCTGCTGGCCGAGGGCAACGACCAGCTGATGAGCCGCTGGGGCCACAGCATGCTGCGGCTGGTGATCTGCGCGCCGGGGCGTCCGCGCGGCCCGGCGTGCCGGCTGGATCTGGCCCATCACCGGGTGCTGTCGTTCCGCGCGTTCGTCGGCGATGTGCAGATTTCCAGCTGGCGCGGGCTGACCGGCGCGTATCCGTCGCGGCTGTTCGTGCTGCCGCTCAACCAGGTGATCAACGAGTACACCCAGCTGGAGCTGCGCGGGCTGAAGTCGGTACCGCTGGCGCTTGATGAAAGCGACATCGCGGGTCTGCTGGAACGCGTAGGGCAGGTGCACTGGAGCTATGACGGGCGGTATCGTTTTGTCAGCAACAACTGCGCGGTGGAAACCGGCAAGCTGCTGCAGGAAGGCGTGCCACGCTGGGCCGATCCCGGCCTGAACCGGCTCAGCCCCGGTGGCCTGCTGCGTCGGCTGGAGCGGCAGGGCCGTGCGGATGGCGCGGTGTTGGAGGACAGGCGCGAAGCGATGCGCATGGGCTACTACTTCCCGTCGGCGCAGGCGCATTACCAGCAGTTGTTTGATGTGGCGCGTTCGGAACTGGCATTGCCGACGGCGAAAGTGACCGCGTGGTTGGCATTGCCGGCGGCGCAGCGTGCGCACTGGGCGGACCGCGGCGGATTGCGTGCCACTTCGGCATTGTTGTTGCTGGAGCAGGCGGCGCGGTACCGCGAAGAACTGCGTGCGCGCGATGGGTTGAAGCGGGCGCTGGGCGGTTCGGATGCGGGCGATGATGCAGCGCATGCGGCGTTGCTCGCGCTGCTGGACGATGCCGGGCAGCTGGTGAATCCGGCCGGGTTGGTGGGCGGTGACGGCTATGGCTTGCCGAGCACGGAGGAGCGCATCATTGCGGCCGAGGCTGCAAAACAGATCAGCGAACGCGGCGTTCCGGCATGGACGGCGTTGCAGGCGCAGATGCGCGCGCGATTGCCTGCGGCGCAGCAGCAGGAGCTGGCCACGATCGACGACACGCTGGCCCGGCTGGGAAGCCGTATGCGCCAACTGGCACGCGAAGGGGTGTAGGGACACGCCGCGCGTGTCTGCGCGGTGCCCGGCGAAGAGCAGACACGCATGGCGTGTCCCTACGCGGCGTTTCACCCTCGCTCACACCTGCAGGGCTACGATCGTTGGTTGAACCAGAACATCGGCAAGGAGTCGAACATGCGCGCATCTCCCCTTATTCTCAGCCTGGCCATCGCCGCCGGCCTGGCCGCGTGCCAGCCCGCGCAGCAGGCCGACAGCGCGGCACCCGATCCCGTCGCGGCCGGCAATGAAGCTCCCCCGCCGGCGGCCGCACCGACTTCCGACGAACGCGTCTATGCCTTCCAGTGCGGCGATCTGCCGGTGCAGGCGACCTATCGCGGCCAGGATTCGGCCACGGTGGTCGTCGGCGGGCGTACTTTCGTGATGGCCTCGGACACTGCCGCCTCCGGCGCGAAGTTCAGCGACGGGCAGGGCAACGTATTCTGGACCAAGGGCACCACCGAAGGCACGCTGACCCTCAAGGGCGAGCCGGACCGCAACTGCACCGGATCGGGCAAGGAAGGCGAGATCGCTGCCGCCGCCGCGAGCGCAGCAGCGCCGCCCGGGTTCCGTGCCACCGGCAACGAGCCGGGCTGGCTGGCCCAGGTGAGCGCAGGCGAAAAACCGGTGCTGCGCGTGGAGACCGGTTACGGCGAGCAGAAATTCGAAGTGGTCGCGCCGACCCAGGGCAAGGATGGCTGGTCGGGCAAGGCCGCCGATGGCACCGACATCAAGGTCAGCTTCCAGCGCACGGTCTGCCATGACGACATGAGCGGGCAGGCATTCGGCGCTACCGTGATGCTCACGGTGGGCGCACGCCAGTACCACGGCTGTGGCGATTTCGCAGGGGCGCCGGCCTTGGCTGAGCGCCCCTGATTCAGCGCGCTACCTCAGTCCGCGCGGCCGGCGAATTCACCGGTCGCAGTATTGACCAGCACGCGCTCGCCGTTGGAGATGTACTCCGGCACCATGATTTCAATACCGGTGTTGAGCTTTGCCGGCTTCGGGCGCTTGGTGGCGGTGCCGCCCTTCAGTTCCGGCGGCGTCTCGACCACTTCCAGTACCACGCTGCTCGGCAGCTGCACGGCCACCGGCTGGTCATCGATGACCTGCACGTAGATGCCGGTCAGGCCATCGGTGATGTACCCGGCGTCATCGCCGATGACATCGGCATCGAGGGTGTACGGGGTGTAATCCTCATCGTCCATGAACACGAACGCATCGCCGTCCTTGTACGAATAGGTGGACTGGCGGCGCAGCAGTTCGACTTCCGGCAGGTTGTCGTCGGCATCGAAGCTGGCGTCCAGCTTGTTGCCACCGGGCACGCTATACATGATGAAACGGAAGCGGACGTTGCCGCCGCGACCCTGCGGCGAGCTGCGCTCGATGTCGCGGATCTGGTACACGCCGTTGTTGTATTCGACGACGTTGCCTTTCTTGATGTCGTTGGCTTTCATGTAATGAAGGTCGGTTCGTGGGAGGTAGTGGTGCTTGCTTACTTGGGTGCCAGGCGCACCGCACCGTCGAGGCGGATGGTCTCGCCGTTGAGGTAGGTGTTGGTCAGGATGTGGCCGACCAGGCCGGCGAAATCTTCCGGCTTGCCCAGGCGCGGCGGGAACGGGATGGAGGCGGCCAGCGATTCCTGCACGGCCGGCGGCATGCCATCGACCATCGGGGTCCAGAAAATGCCCGGGGCGATGGTCATTACGCGGATGCCGAAGCGCGACAGCTCGCGCGCCATCGGCAGGGTCATGCCGACCACGCCACCCTTCGAGGCGGCATAGGCGGCCTGGCCGATCTGGCCTTCGTAGGCGGCCACGCTGGCGGTGTTGATGATCACGCCGCGCTCGCCATCGTCGCCGGCGGCGTTGTGCTGCATGCGGTTGGCCGCGGCCTTGGCCACGTTGAAGCTGCCGACCAGGTTGACCATGACGGTGTTCTGGAAGGTGGCCAGCGGCATCGGCGCCTCCTTGCCGAGCACGCGGCCCGCGCCGAGGATGCCGGCGCAGCTGACCACGGCGTTCAGGCCGCCCAGGAAGTCGTGCGCGGCGTCGATCTGCGCGGCCACGGCGGTTTCGTCGCTGACATTGGTGCTGAAGTAGCGGGCGTTGGCAGCGCCCAGCTCGGCAACGGCGGCGGCGCCCTTGTCGTCATTGAGGTCGAACAGGGCCACCTTGGCGCCTTGGGCGACGAGGTGCTGGGCCACCGAAAGGCCGAGGCCGGAAACACCGCCGGTGACGACGGCGCGGACGGAAGACAGCTGCATTGCACGATCCCGCAGGTTCAAGAGCCGCCGATTCTAGCGGATGCCGGCCCGTTCGCCGTTGTGCAGCGCAGACGGGCGCTCAGCGGCGCGGCGGCAGGCGGCGGGCGAATTCGTCCGGGGACAGTCCGGGCGCGAACAGGAAGCCCTGGCCGACGGTGACCCCCATGCCGTGCAGGAAGCGGCGCTGCTCCTCCGATTCGATGCCTTCGGCGACCAGCCCCAGTCCCAGGCTGCGGGCGATGCCGCAAACGGCCTCGCACACCGCCACGTCCGAGCGGTTGCCGGGCACGCCCTCGACGAACATCTGGCTGAGCTTGAGCCCGTGGATGGGCAACCGCCGCAGGTAGTTGAGCGCGCTGTAGCCTTCGCCGAAATCGTCGATGGTCAGCAGCACCCCCATCTCGCGCAGCCGCGCGAAGGTCTGCAGGGTATCGGGGGCGTCCTCGATCAATACCCGCTCGGTGAATTCCAGCTCCAGCGCGCTGCCGGGCAGGCCGTACTGGTCCAGCGCCTGGCGCACGTTGCGGGCCAGGTCCTCGCCGACGAACTGGCGGTAGGACACGTTCACCGCCACCCGCACGATGCCCAGGCCATCGTCCTGCCACTGGCGTACCTGGCGGCAGGCCTCGTTGAGCACCCACAGCCCGATCCGCACGATGTCGCCGGTGCTTTCGGCGTGGCCGATGAAGATGTCCGGGCGCAGTTCCCCCAGCTGCGAGTTGCGCCAGCGGATCAGTGCTTCGGCGGCCACCAGCTGGCCGGTATGCAGGTTCACCTGCGGCTGGTAGACCAGGTGGAACTCGTCGTCGTCCAGCGCGCGGTGCAGGCGGCTTTCGATCTGCAGCCGGTCGTGCTGGCGCTGCGCCAGCTCCGGGGAAAACACCTGCCAGCCGTTGCGGGTGCGCCGCTTGCAGTCATACATGGCGATATCCGCGTTCTGGATCAGCTGCTGCGGGCGCAGCCCGTCCTGCGGCGCGCGGGCGATACCGATGCTGGTGGTGACCGAGAACTCGTCGCTGCCGAACCGGAACGGGGTGGAGAAGGCGCGGGTGATCGCCTCGGCCAGGCGCTCGGGCTGGTCGGGCTGGTCGCGGGTATCGCACACCACCAGGAATTCGTCGCCGCCAAACCGCGCCACCAGCCCCTCGGTGCCGATCGCGGTGGAAATGCGCCGGGTGGCATCGATCAGCAGTTCATCACCGGCGTTATGGCCGAGCAGGTCGTTGACGGTCTTGAAGCGGTCCAGGTCGATGTACAGCACGCCCACCTTGCAGTGGGTGGGGCTGCCCATGCGGGTGGCCAGGTCGGTGAGCACCGCATCGCGGTTCATGATGCCGGTGAGCGGGTCGGTCCGGGCCTGGATGCGCAGGGTTTCCTCGGCATGCTTGCGCGAGGTGATGTCCTGCACGGTGCCGGCGATGCGCGCGGCATTGACGTCGCCGGCCTCGGCCTCGCCGATCATGCGCACCCAGAACGAATGCCCGTCGCTGCGCTGCCCCTGCAGCTCCAGCTCGAACGGCACCTGCCGGTCGATCACGTCCAGCAGCGCCTGCTGCAGCTGCGCGCGGTCGTCCAGGCGCAGGCAGTCCATCAGGTGCGCCATGTCCTGCAGCGGCAGCTCCTGGCCCAGGATGCGCGCGGCTTCGTCGGTCAGGTACAGGCGCTGCAGGCCACGGTCCCATTCCCAGCCGCCGATGTGCGCCAGCGACTGGGCGCGGTCGAACAGGGTGTTGTTGCGCTTGAGTTCGGTGATGTCGCTGAACAGCGCGAACACGTGGTCGGGAATGTCGCGGCCGTTGCCGTACACCGGCACATTGGTGGTGGAAATCCAGATCATGCGGCCGCGCGGGCGATGGTAGAGGCCCACGATGGTGCTGCGGATGATGCGCCCGCGATTCAGGGATTCGCTGGCCGGCCACTGCTCGCGGGTGAGCGGGTGGCCGTGTTCGTCCACGCTGATCCAGTCGTCCGGTGCCAGCATCGCCTGCAGGCTGCCGCCGTTGCCCTGCGTGCCGAGGATGCGGTGCGCGGCCGGGTTGGCCGAAACCACGTGCAGGTCGCGGTCGAACAGGATCACCCCCTTGTCGATGGATTCCATCAGCAGCCGGTAGCGCGATTCGGCCTGCCAGCGGCTGCTCAGGTCGCGCGCCACCGCCACGATGCAGTGCTCGCCCTGGTGCTCGAAGCCGGCCGAATGCACTTCCACCGGGAAGCGGCTGCCGTCACCGCGCATGTTGGTGACTTCGATGACGTAGGTTTCGCCCCGGCGCAACGCTTCCCAGACCGGATCAAGGTGATCGCTGGGCAGGTCCGGATTCAGCAGTTCGATCGGCTGGCCGATGATGTCTTCGCGGGCGCGGCCATAGGCGCGGATGCCGGCCTTGTTGAGATCCAGCACCACGCCGGATTCGCTGAGGATGCTGACCGGATCAGGCACCGCATCAAACAGTGCGGCGTAGCGGCGCAGCGCCAGCTGGCGGTCGTCCATCGCTTCCTGCAGCGCCTGCTGCACATCGCGCAGCAGGGCATGCAGGTCGTCGCCGGGCGGCTGCGCCAGCGCCTCTTCCAGGGCCGCCAGCGCGTCGACGTGCCCGGTGAGGTGATCACCGACCGCTGCATCCGTGCGCGGGCGGCGTCGGCTCATGTCGCGGCCAGGGCCCTGCCGGCCTTGCTGCCGGTTTCGCGGCCGAGCCGCGCGGCCAGCCAGCGGCCGGTGGCGGCCAGCGCCGGCAGATCGATGCCGGTGCGCATGCCGATGCCATGCAGCAGGTACACGACGTCTTCGCTGGCCACGTTGCCGCTGGCACCCTTGGCATAAGGGCAGCCGCCGGCACCGGACACGGCCGAATCGACCACGCGCACGCCTTCCTCCAGGCATGCATCGATGTTGGCCAGCGCCTGGCCGTAGGTATCGTGGAAATGCACGGCCAGGGCCGGCATCGGCACGTCGCTGGCCACCGCGCGCAGCATGGCGCGGGCCTTGCGCGGCGTGCCCACGCCGATGGTGTCGCCCAGCGAAATTTCGTAACAGCCCATCTCGTGCAGCGCGCGTGCGACGCGCACCACTTCGCTGACGGCGACCTCGCCCTGGTAAGGGCAGCCGAGCACGGTGGACACGTAGCCGCGCACTTTCACCCCGTCGACGCGGGCGCGATCGAGGATCGGTGCGAAGCGCGCCAGCGACTCGTCGATGCCGGCATTGGTGTTGGTACGGTTGAACGTTTCCGAGGCGGCGGTGAACACCGCCACTTCCTCCACGCCCACCGCGCGGGCCCGGTCGTAGCCCTGCTCGTTGGGCACCAGCACCGGGTAAGCAATACCCGGGCGGCGTTCGATGCCGGCATAGACCTCGGCGGCGTCGGCCAGCTGCGGTACCCAGCGCGGGCTGACGAAACTGGTGGCTTCGATGGTGCGCAGGCCGGTCAGCGAGAGCTGGCGGATCAG
Source organism: Stenotrophomonas sp. SrG (assembly GCF_050031795.1). NCBI lineage: Bacteria > Pseudomonadati > Pseudomonadota > Gammaproteobacteria > Lysobacterales > Lysobacteraceae > Stenotrophomonas > Stenotrophomonas sp. SrG. Next base: position 60,029 of record NZ_JBNBBE010000019.1, on the reverse strand, counting down.
CTCGATCTTGTCGGCGGTGGCCACCGGCTGGGCTTCGTTCTGCAGTCCGTCGCGCGGACCGACTTCGACAATGCGTACGAAATCATCCATGCCGATGCTCCCCATGGGAGGGAAGACGCACAGCCTGCAGTGGACGGGTGGGGGATGGAGTCACGAACGTTCCTGGCGAAGTGGAGCGACCCAGGTTTCCCTGTGGGCCATGAAAGGGGGATACGCGGGATGGGCGGCAAAGCGGCCAGCCCGCGGGTGCGTGGGCCCGGGGCCCTTCAGTCCTGGGTAACCCAATGGGGCGCGCGCTTGTCCAGGAAAGCGCCGAGGCCCTCCTGGCCTTCCTCGGACGCCCGCAGGCGGGCGATCAGGGCGGCATTGTCGCGGTCGGTGGCGTCGCGGTCGCGTCCGATCGTTACCCGGCGCACCAGTTCCTTGGCCGACGAGGAGGCGATCGGGCCGGCCTTGTCGAGCAGGCCCAGCTGGCGCTGGACCGCTTCGTCGATCCGTTCAGGTTCGATCAGCTGGTGGACCAGGCCGATGCGCAGGGCGGTGTCGGCGTCGAAATGCTCGCCGGTGGCGAACCAGCGCCGCGCCTGGCGCGGGCCGATCGCATCGATCACATAAGGCGAGATCACCGCCGGCAGCAGGCCCAGCCGGCTTTCGGTCAGGCCGAAGCGGGCGGTGGTGCTGGCAATGGCGATATCGCAGCAGGCCACCAGGCCGACCCCGCCGCCGAACGCCGCCCCGTGCACGCGGGCGATGGTCGGCTTGGGCAGCTCATCCAGGGTGCGCATCAGCCGGGCCAGCGCCAGCGAATCCTGGCGGTTGTCCTCCTCGCTGGCCGCAGCCATGCCGCGCATCCACTGCATGTCCGCGCCGGCCGAGAAAGAAGCCCCGGTGGCGGCCAGCACCACCGCGCGGACCTGCGCGTCGCGGCCGGCCGCTTCCAGCGCGGCGGTGAGCTGCGCGATCAGCCCGGCGTCGAAGGCGTTGTGCAGGGTAGGGCGGTTCAGCCACAGGGTCAGCACGGCCGCGCTGCGTTCAATTCGTAAAGCGTCACTCATCGGGGGCCTGCGCCTGCTCCATACATGTATGGATCATAGCGGCCCATGCGGCCCGGGCCATGACGCGGCGCGGCGATGCTAGAATTGATAACCATTCTTATCGACCGAAGGCGACCTGTGACGTTGTCCGATCTGCCGCTGCACGGCTCCGCTCTGGTGGAATCGGTGCGCGACCTCCATGCAAACGACGCCATCGCCCGCCGGCTCAGGGAACTGGGCTTCGTCAAGGGTGAAGATGTGCGTCTGGTAGCCCGTGGTCCCATCGGCGGCGAACCGCTGCTGGTGCAGGTCGGGTTCACCCGTTTCGCCCTGCGGATTTCCGAAGCCAGGCGCATCGACATCACCGCCGTTGCAGATGGAGCGGCCGCATGAGCGCCGCCACCCTGCGCATTGCCCTGGTCGGCAACCCCAACAGCGGCAAGACCGCGCTGTTCAACCAGCTCACCGGCAGCCGCCAGAAGGTCGCCAACTACACCGGCGTGACCGTGGAGCGCAAGGAAGGCCGCCTGCGCGCGCCATCTGGCCGTGAATTCGCCGTGCTCGACCTGCCAGGCGCCTACAGCCTGCAGCCGGCCAGCCTGGACGAAGCAATCACCCGCGACCTCTGCCGGGGTTTCTACCCGGGCGAGGCCGCCCCCGACGTGCTGCTGTGCGTGATCGACGCCACCAACCTGCGCCTGCACCTGCGCTTCGCGCTGGAACTGCGCGAGCTGGGCAAGCCGATGATCGTGGCGCTGAACATGGTGGATGCGGCCGAGCGCCGTGGCATCAAGATCGACGTGCCGGCGCTGGAGCAGGCCCTGGGCGTGCCCGTGGTGGAAACCGTGGCCGTGCGCCGCAACGGCGCCCAGGCGCTGGTCGAACGCCTGGATGCGATGGTGCCGCACCTGGATGCCCCGCTGGTGGCGGCGGTCGCCGGGGAAGCGGACTACCACGCCCAGGTGCGCGGCATCCTCGCCGCCGCGGTCAGCATGCCCACCCGCACTGCGAAGATCGACGACGCACTGGACCGCTGGCTGCTGCACCCGGTGTTCGGGTTGATGACCCTGATCGTGGTGATGTTCCTGATCTTCCAGGCGGTTTTCGCCTGGGCCACGCCGATGATGGACGGCATCGAGGCCGGCTTCGGCTGGCTGGGCGAGGTGGTGGGCGCCAACCTTCCGCCCGGCCCGCTGACCAGCCTGCTCACCGACGGCATCATCGCCGGCGTCGGCGGGGTGGTGGTGTTCCTGCCGCAGATCCTGATCCTGTTCGCCTTCATCCTGGCCCTGGAAGAGTCTGGCTATCTCCCGCGTGCCGCGTTCCTGCTCGACCGCATGATGGCCTCGGCCGGCCTGTCCGGCCGTTCGTTCATCCCGCTGCTGTCCAGCTTCGCCTGCGCGGTGCCCGGCATCATGGCCACCCGCAGCATCCAGGACCCGCGTGACCGCCTCGCCACCATCCTGGTCGCCCCGCTGATGACCTGCTCGGCACGCCTGCCTGTCTACGCCCTGCTGATCGGCGCATTCATCCCGCAGAAGACCCTGTGGGGCTTCGTCAGCCAGCAGGGCCTGATCCTGTTTGCCCTGTATGCGGCCGGCATCTTCAGCGCACTGGCGATGTCGTGGGTGATGAAGAAGTGGCGCCGCGACAAGAGCGAACACCCGCTGATGCTCGAACTGCCGTCCTACCGCATTCCGCACCCACGCGACCTGGCCGTGGGCCTGTACGAGCGCGGCATGATCTTCCTCAAGCGCGTGGGCGGCATCATCCTCTCGCTGACCATCCTGCTGTGGGTGCTGCTGTCATTCCCGGGTGCCCCCGAAAACGCCACCATGCCGGCCATCGACTACAGCTTCGCCGGCCAGATCGGCCATGCCATGGCCGTGTTCTTTGCCCCGCTGGGCTTCAACTGGCAGATCTGCATCGCACTGATCCCCGGCATGGGCGCCCGCGAAGTGGCTGTGTCCTCGCTCGCCACCATCTATGCCCTGTCCGCCGCCGACGATGACGCCGCCATCCAGGCCCTGACCCCGGTGGTCGCCAACGGCTGGTCGCTGGCTACCGGCCTGTCCCTGCTGGTGTGGTTCATCTACGCCCCGATGTGCATTTCCACCCTGGCCACCATCAAGCGCGAAACCAACTCCTGGAAGCAGGTTGGCTTTGCCACCTTCTACCTGTTCGCGGCCGCCTACGTCGCCGCGCTGGTCACCTACCAGGTGACCGTGGCCCTGGGCGGCGGCTGATGAGCACCGGCCTGCTCCTGCAGTACATCGTGGTCGCGCTGATCGTCCTGGTCAGCGCCTGGGTAGTGCTGAAGAAGCAGTTCCCCGGCACCGTGCGCAAAGCGCGTGGCGCGATAGCGCTCGGGCTGATCAAACCCCAGCGCGCCACTTGGTTGCAGGCACTGGGCCGCCGCATAGCACCGCCGGCCACCGGCGGTGGCAGCGCCTGTGGTGGTTGCGACAGTTGTGGCCCGACACCGCCAAAGCAGCATTGATTGCTCGGGGCTCTACGCTCTTGCTCTCCGTCACCGAAAACCTGTAGAGGGCGGCGTCCCCCGCGGGCCTGCCCCGGACCCGCCCTGCCAGACGGCAACGCAGAGCCGACGCTTTTGATGTTGACGTTGATGTTGGCGATTGCCCAATCCAAACCCATTCGCTAGCCTGCGGGCATGACTACTCCCCCCATCCGTTTGCTCATCCACGGTGCGTCCGGCCGCATGGGCCAGGCCCTGCTGCGCCTGGCTGCCGAGCGCGACGACCTGCAGGTCGTCGCCGCCGTCACCCGCCGCTCGCCCGCCCAGCGCGTGGTCGACGGCGTCCCGCATTTCGCCGCCAGTGAACTCCATGGCGCGCCCCAGTTCGACGTCGCCATCGACTTCAGCCTGCCCGAAGGCTTCGATCCCGTGCTGGCCCTGTGTGTCGAGCGCGGTGCAGGCCTCGTTTCCGGCACCACCGGCATCAGCGAAACCCAGCGCCAGGCCCTGATCCAGGCCGCCACCCGGATCCCGCTCGTGTGGGCCTCCAACTTCAGCCTGGGCGTGGCCGTGCTCGATGAACTGGTCGAACGTGCCGCCGCCGCCCTGGCCGGCTGGGACTGCGACATCGTCGAATCCCACCACGTCCACAAACAGGACGCCCCCTCCGGTACCGCACTCACCCTCGGTGCCGCCGCCCAGAAGGGCGGCGCCCAGCCGCACTACGCCAGCCTGCGCGCCGGCGACATCGTCGGCGAACACCTCGTCCAGTTCACCGGCCTCGGCGAGCGCATCGAACTGACCCACCGCGCCACCAATCGCGACATCTTCGCCCGTGGCGCCCTGTTCGCCGCCGTGCAGCTGAACGGGCGCGCCCCCGCCAGCTACCGCGTGCGCGACCTGCTCGCCGCCAGCGCAACCTGAACGCGCGCACCGGCCACGCCTGAACCCCAGGGTGGCCGGACGCTCCCGTACGCTGCCCATTGCAAGCAAACGCTGGCGTTGGAGGGGGGTTGCCTTTACAATTCCCGCTCGCCGAATCACGACAGCCGGACCGGTCCCGCACCGCAGTCCGCGCTTTTTTGCAACCGCTTTTCCGTGAAGCGTGGCGTGACTTCGGTGACCCCTCGGTAGCCAAAGTGAGATTCCCGTGACCCAAGCCGCAATCCTCGTCCTCGAAGACGGCACCGTATTCGAGGGCGAATCCGTAGGCGCGCCCGGCCTGTCCGTCGGTGAGGTGGTGTTCAACACCGCCATGACCGGTTACCAGGAAGTGCTGACTGATCCCTCCTACGCCCGGCAGATGGTCACGCTGACCTACCCGCATATCGGCAATACCGGCCTTACCGACCAGGACGACGAAGCCCACAAAGTGTGGTCGGCGGGCCTGATCGTGCGCGACGTGCCGCGCCGTCCCAGCAACTGGCGCAGCCAGGTCTCACTGCAGGACTGGCTGCTGCAGCGTGGCGTGGTCGCCATTTCCGGCATCGACACCCGCAAGCTCACCCGCATCCTGCGCGAGCGCGGCGCGCAGAACGGCGCGCTGATGGCCGGTGACGACATCAACGTCGACATCGCCCTGGAAGCGGCACGCAAGTTCCCCGGCCTGAAGGGCATGGACCTGGCCAAGGTGACCAGCACCGACAAGGCCTACAGCTGGAACGAGGGCCAGCTCGACCTGGATTCCAACACGTTCGTCAGCGCCGCCCCGCAGTACAAGGTGGTGGCCTATGACTTCGGCGCCAAGCTCAACATCCTGCGCATGCTTGCCGAGCGCGGCTGCGACATCACCGTGGTACCGGCCCAGACCCCGGCTGCCGAAGTGCTGGCGATGAATCCCGATGGCGTGTTCCTGTCCAACGGCCCGGGCGACCCGGAACCGTGCGACTACGCCATCGAAGCGATCAAGGTGTTCCTGGACAGGAAGGTGCCGGTGTTCGGCATCTGCCTGGGCCACCAGCTGCTGGCGCTGGCCTCCGGCGCCAAGACGGTCAAGATGGGCCACGGCCACCACGGTGCCAACCACCCGGTGCAGGACCTGGACGACGGCCGCGTGATGATCACCTCGCAGAACCACGGCTTCGCGGTGGATGAAGCCACGCTGCCGGCCACCCTGCGCGTGACCCACCGCTCGCTGTTCGACGGCACCAACCAGGGCATCGCCCGCACCGACGTGCCGGCGTTCTCCTTCCAGGGCCACCCCGAAGCCTCGCCGGGCCCACACGACGTCAGCCCGCTGTTCGACCGCTTCATCACCCTGATGGCGCAGGCCAAGGCCTGATTCGAGACGCCGCTGCCTTCGGCGCGGCGCTGCGACCCCTGACACGCTGTACTGACTTAGAGAAGACAATGCCCAAGCGCACTGACCTAAAGACCATCCTCATCATCGGTGCCGGCCCGATCGTCATCGGCCAGGCCTGTGAGTTCGATTACTCCGGCGCCCAGGCCTGCAAGGCCCTGCGTGACGAGGGGTACCGCGTGGTGCTGGTCAACAGCAATCCGGCCACCATCATGACCGACCCGGAGATGGCCGACGCCGTCTACATCGAGCCGATCAACTGGCAGACGGTCGAAAAGATCATCGCCAAGGAAAAGCCCGACGCACTGCTGCCGACCATGGGTGGCCAGACCGCGCTGAACTGCGCGCTGGACCTGGCCGACAACGGCGTGCTGGAGAAGTACAACGTCGAACTGATCGGCGCCAAGCGCGAAGCGATCCGCATGGCCGAAGACCGCGAGCTGTTCCGCGTGGCCATGGGCGAGATCGGCCTGGAGTGCCCGAGCGCGGCCGTGGCCCACACGCTGGAAGAAGCCATCGAGATCCAGACCCGCGTCGGCTACCCGACCATCATCCGCCCCAGCTTCACCCTGGGCGGCAGCGGTGGCGGCATCGCCTACAACCGCGAAGAGCTGGTCGATATCGTGACCCGCGGCCTGGAACTGTCGCCGACCACCGAAGTGCTGGTGGAAGAATCGGTGCTGGGCTGGAAGGAATTCGAGATGGAGGTGGTGCGCGACACCGCCGACAACTGCATCATCGTCTGCTCCATCGAAAACCTGGACCCGATGGGCGTGCACACCGGTGACTCGATCACCGTCGCCCCGGCCCAGACCCTGACCGACAAGGAGTACCAGCGCCTGCGCGATGCCTCCATCGCCGTGCTGCGCAAGATCGGCGTGGATACCGGCGGTTCGAACGTGCAGTTCGGCATCAGCCCGACCACCGGCCGCGTCGTTGTCATCGAAATGAACCCGCGCGTGTCGCGTTCGTCGGCGCTGGCCTCCAAGGCCACCGGCTTCCCGATCGCCAAGGTCGCCGCCAAGCTGGCGGTCGGCTACACCCTGGACGAATTGAAGAACGAAATCACCGGCGGCCTGACCCCGGCCTCGTTCGAACCGTCGATCGATTACGTCGTCACCAAGATCCCGCGCTTCGCCTTCGAGAAGTTCCCGGCTGCCGATGCCCGCCTGACCACCCAGATGAAGTCGGTGGGCGAGGTGATGGCGATGGGCCGCACCTTCCAGGAATCGCTGCAGAAGGCCCTGCGTGGCCTGGAAACCGGCAAGATCGGCCTCGACCCGACCGGCCTGGACCTGGCCAACGAAGACGACATCACCACCCTCAAGCGCGAACTCAAGGCCCCGGGTCCGGAGCGCCTGTTCTTCGTGGGTGATGCATTCCGCGCCGGCTTCAGCGTGGAAGACGTGTTCGCGCTGTCGCACATCGACCCGTGGTTCCTGGACCAGATCGAAGAAATCATCCAGGCCGAAACCCAGCTGGCCGCCGATGGCCTGGACGCACTCGATGCCGCCCGCCTGCGCAAGCTCAAGCGCGCCGGTTTCTCCGATGCGCGCCTGGCCGAGCTGACCGGCACCAATGAAGCGGGCGTGCGCGCACTGCGCCGTGCGCTCAAGGTGCGCCCGGTGTACAAGCGCGTGGATTCCTGCGCCGCCGAGTTCTCCACCAGCACCGCCTACCTGTATTCGACCTACGAGGACGAGTGCGAAGCGGCGCCGAGCAACCGCGACAAGATCATGATCCTGGGCGGCGGTCCGAACCGCATCGGCCAGGGCATCGAGTTCGACTACTGCTGCGTGCACGCGGCACTGGCGCTGCGCGATGACGGTTACGAAACCATCATGGTGAACTGCAACCCTGAAACCGTCTCGACCGACTATGACACCTCCGACCGCCTGTACTTCGAGCCGCTGACGCTGGAAGACGTGCTGGAAATCGTCGAGCTGGAACAGCCCAAGGGCGTGATCGTGCAGTACGGCGGCCAGACCCCGCTCAAGCTCGCGCGCGCGCTGGAAGCCAACGGCGTGCCGGTGATCGGTACCTCGCCCGATTCCATCGACCTGGCCGAAGACCGCGAGCGCTTCCAGCAGTTGGTGGAAAAGCTCGGCCTGAAGCAGCCGCCGAACCGCATCGCCCGCAACGACCAGGAAGCCCTGCTGCTGGCCCGCGAGATCGGCTACCCGCTGGTGGTGCGCCCGAGCTACGTGCTGGGCGGCCGTGCGATGGAAATCGTCTACGGTGAGTCCGACCTGGCGCGCTACGTGCGCGATGCGGTCAAGGTTTCCAACGATTCGCCGGTGCTGCTGGACCGCTTCCTGGACAACGCCGTGGAAGTGGACGTGGACATCATTGCCGACAAGGACGGCAACGTGCTGATCGGCGGCGTGATGGAGCACATCGAGGAAGCCGGCGTGCATTCGGGCGATTCGTCCTGCTCGCTGCCGCCGTACTCGCTGTCGGCCGAGACCCAAGCCGAGCTGCGCCGCCAGGTGGTGGATCTGGCAAAGGCCCTGAACGTGGTCGGCCTGATGAACACCCAGTTCGCGATCCAGGCCGGCGAGAACGGCGAGGACATCGTGTACCTGCTGGAAGTGAACCCGCGTGCGTCGCGCACCGTGCCGTTCGTGTCCAAGGCCACCGGCATGCCGCTGGCCAAGATCGCCGCGCGCTGCATGGCCGGCAAGACCCTGGCCGAGCAGGGCGCGACCAAGGAAATCGTGCCGGACTACTACTCGGTCAAGGAAGCGATCTTCCCGTTCGCCAAGTTCCAGGGCGTCGATCCGATCCTCGGGCCGGAAATGCGTTCCACCGGTGAGGTGATGGGCGTGGGCCGCAGCTTCAGCGCCGCCTTCGCACGTGCGCAGGAAGCCGGCGGCATCAAGGCCCCGCCGCTGGGCAAGGCCTTCGTGTCGGTCCGCGACCCGGACAAGAAGCGCGTGCTGCCGGTCGCACAGGCACTGCTTGAGCGCGGTTACAGCCTGGTCGCCACCCGCGGCACCGCGGCGTGGCTGCAGGAGCACGGCATGCAGTGCGAGATCGTCAACAAGGTCGTTGAAGGCCGCCCGCACATCGTCGATTCGATCAAGAACGGCGAGATCGTGTATATCGTCAACACGACCGAAGGGCGTGCGGCGATCAACGACTCGTTCTCGATCCGTCGCGAGGCGCTGCAGCACCGCGTCACCTATTCGACCACCATTGCCGGCGCCAAGGCGCTGGTGCAATCACTGGAATTCCGCGGTACCGGCCCGGTCTGGTCGCTGCAGGAGCTGCACAAGGAGTTGAACGCATGAGAGCACCGATTACCCTGAAGGGCGCGCAGCGTCTGCGCGAAGAGCTTGACCAGCTGAAGTCGGTCAAGCGCCCCAAGGTCATCGCGGCCATTGCCGAGGCACGTGAGCACGGCGATCTCAAGGAGAACGCCGAGTACCACGCCGCGCGCGAAGAGCAGGGCTTCATCGAAGGCCGCATCAAGCAGCTGGAAGGCGAGCTGTCGCATGCCGAGATCATCGACATCACCAAGCTCAATGCCGGCAGCAAGGTCGTGTTCGGCGCTACCGTCAAGCTGGCCGATGTGGAAAGCGATGAAGAGAAGCGCTACCAGATCGTGGGCGACCTGGAGGCCGACATCAAACTCGGCCTGATCGCGATTTCCTCGCCGGTGGCGCGTGCCATGATCGGCAAGAACGAGGGCGACAGCATCGTGATCGACGCCCCGGCCGGGCAACGCGAGTACGAAATCGTCAGCGTCGAGTACCTGGACTGACCTGACCATGGCCACGGCAACCCTGTTGCTGCCGGCGCGCAGCCGCTTCCCGGCGGCGGCGTTGCCTGATGACGTGGCCAAGGCGCTCGGCCGCGCCGAGCGCAGCCGGGTCGATGCCGGCGAGCGCGCCCAGCTGCAGCGGCATTTCCAGCTGCAGCCGGCCGATTGGCCGGTAGCGGCGCTGACTCGCCAGCTGGATGTGGGCGATGCCCACGATGGCGTGTGGCTGCGTGCGGACCCGGCCAACGTGGTGCCGGACATGCACGGCGCGCGGATGATGGGCCACGGCGACACGCTGCGGCTTGAGGCCGACGACGTGGCGGCGTTGCTGCCGGCGCTGCAGCCGCTGTTTGCCGGATATGGATTCACCCTGGATGCGCCGACGCCGTCGCGCTGGTACCTGCGCTTGCCGCCAGGCACCACGCTGCCGGCGTTCGCCGCGCCCGATGACGTGCTGGGCGATGACCTGTTCGCGCACCTGCCCGAAGGCGACGCCGGGCGACGCTGGCGGGCGTTGTTGACTGAAGCCCAGGTGGTGCTGCACCAGCACCCGTGGAACGTGCAGCGCCTGTCAGCCGGCAAGCGGGCGGTCAATTCGCTGTGGTTCTGGGGTGGCGGTGAGCTGCCCGGGGCGGTGCGTACCGCCCACGCGCAGGTCCGCAGCCGCGATGCGCTGCTGCAGGCCTTGGCCAAGGCGGCCGGCGTGCAGGCCGATGGCGACCAGCAGGTGGATGCGCTGGTGGACCTGCGCCAGCTGCGTTCGCTGGAACAGCTGGGCAACGATGCGATCCGGCCGCTGTTGTCGGCATTGCAGCGCGGCGAACTGCGCCGGCTGGTGCTGGATTTCGAGGATGGCGCGCGGTTCGAGCTGGACAAGGGCCAGCGCTGGCGGTTCTGGAAGAAGCCGGTCCAACTTCACGAAGGGTGATCGGTCGCCCGTAGCGCCTGCCTTGTGGATTGACCGCGCGTATCATGGTCGCCATCGGCGTTCGCGCTGTTTATCGAGCCCGCTTTGACTTCTCCTGATTCGCTCCAGATCCAACGTCGTCCCGTTGCCGCCCTCGGCGAGTGGCCGGGCGACATCCTGCCGCTGCTGCAGCGCCTGTACGCGGCGCGCGGGGTTACCGATGCGGCGCAGGCGCAGCCGAAGCTGGCCCAGCTGCACGCGCCGGAACTGATGGGCAGCATGCAGGCCGCCGTGGACCTGCTGGCCACGGCGATTGCGGCCGATGAGCGCATCCTTGTCGTAGGCGATTTCGATTGTGATGGCGCCACCGCCTGCGCGGTCGGCGTGCGCGGCCTGCGCATGCTCGGCGCGCGCGACGTCGTGCATGCGGTACCCAACCGCATGCTGCACGGCTACGGCCTGTCGCCATCACTGGTGGCCGAACTGGCGCCGCTGCAGCCCGGCCTGCTGGTGACGGTCGATCACGGCATTGCCTGCCATGCCGGCGTTTCCGCGGCCAAAGCGCTCGGTTGGAAGGTGCTGGTGACCGACCACCATCTGCCGGGCGAACAGCTTCCGCCGGCCGATGCCATCGTGGATCCCAACATCAACGGTGATGCGTTCCCGAGCAAGGCGCTGGCCGGCGTCGGCGTGATCTTCTATGTGTTGATGGCCCTGCGCCGGCACCTGCGGGTGCAGGGTGCGTACGCAGCGGGTACCGAACCGGACCTGCTGACCCTGCTGGACCTGGTCGCGGTCGGCACGGTGGCCGATCTGGTCGCCCTGGATGCCAACAACCGGGCGCTGGTGTCGGCGGGACTGCGCCGGCTGCGCGCCGGCCACGGCTGCGTCGGGCTGCAGGCGCTGATCGAGGCCAGTGGCCGCGATGCCGCGCGGCTGAGTGCCACCGACATCGGCTTCGCCCTTGGGCCACGACTGAACGCGGCCGGCCGGCTGGAAGACATGGCGCTGGGCATCGAACTGCTGCTCACCGAAGACCGCAGCCAGGCCCGTGAGATCGCGCAGACGCTGGAGCAGATCAACGCCGAGCGGCGCGCGGTGCAGCAGTTGATGACCGATGACGCAGAGCTTGCCGTGTCCCGCGCGGTGCTAACCGCCGAAGGCGAGCGCCCGATTGCCGCCTGCCTGTTCGATGCCGAATGGCACCCGGGCGTGGTGGGCCTGGTGGCATCGAAGATGAAGGATCGCCTGCACCGGCCGGTGATTGCGTTTGCGCCCGCCGAACCCGGCAGCGATTCGCTGCGGGGTTCGGCGCGGTCGATTGCCGGTTTCCACATCCGTGACGCGCTGGCGCTGGTCAACGCGGGCCACCCGGGGCTGATCGACAAGTTCGGCGGCCACGCGATGGCGGCCGGCCTGAGCCTGCCGCACGCGCGGCTGCAGGAGTTCCAGCACGCCTTCGTCGCCGTGGTCGAAGCCAGCATGGATCCGGCTGCGTTGCAGCAGCTGCTGATGAGCGATGGCGAACTTGCCCCGGCCGAGCTGGATTTCCAGCACGCCGAAGCGCTGCGCCTGGCCGGCCCGTGGGGGCAGGGCTTCCCGGAGCCGCTGTTCGATGGCCACTTCCAGGTGGCGCGCTGGCAGGTGCTGAAGGAAAAGCATCTCAAGCTCAGCCTGCGCGTGCCCGGCCGCGCCGAGCCGATCAACGCCATCCACTTCAGTGGCTGGCGCGGCAACGCGCCGGCCAACAACGTGCACATCGCCTATCGCCTGGTCAGCGACGACTACCGCGGCGGCGGTGCGATCCAGCTGATCATCGAGCACTGCGCCGACGCGTGATTGGGACTGCGCCTACTGTGGCGCCGGATCGAGACACGTAGTGTCACGCCATTGCCCGCCATGTTGGCTTGGGGAGTGGCGAAAGACATGTCGCATGTTCGCTGGACCTACCTGGTTGCCACGCTGTTGGTCTGCGCATCGCTCGTCCATCTGAAGGGGGAGTGGGGCAATTCCGACAGCATCAACGTCTTCAATTACTGGTGCGGAGGCGCGACATTGGTGGCGCTGGTTGTTGCCATCGGGGAGATCGTGCATGCCGGAACCGCTGGAAAGGCAGTAAGGAAGGCCTTTGCGCGTGCCGCACACCAGCAAGCAAAGGTTCTAGCTATCGAAGTCATCTCTTTGATAGATGACGTGAGCTCGAAAGTTCAGCGAAAAGACTATAGTGCGGCCTTGAGGGCACTGCAGATGGCGCGCCGCTTCCTGGCGCGGCTGGATGCGCGTTACGCGAAGGAGCTCTCCCAACCCCCTTCGCTCACGCCCCTGTTGAACGATGCGGAAATGATCATCCTGAAGGCAATCCATAACGCGACAAGCGCGACGATGAGCCGGGAGGCCCGCCACACGCTCAGCGATCATCTGGTCAGGATCAAGTCAAGCGTGGAGACGCTGGAACGAAGAGGAGTGGAAGAATGATGCTGCCGACCGGTCTATTGACGTTCCTGGAAAAGGTCCTCCTCAAGACGGAGGCTGGCGAACTGGCGTGGCTGTTCGATGCGGAGGGTGACGATGTCTCGGTGGGAACACCGGAGTTCAGCATGACCGTGCGGCACGACTTCAACCGGAATCTGGAAGCCAACCAGTTCATGGTCTTCTATCGAGGCGGCATGGATCAGCAGGCCCATCGCTTTGTCACCAACGACAGTGCCGAGGGCGATTACCTGCTGCTGCAGCGCCTGTTCAATGCCGCGCAGGCAACCTCGACCGTGTTCCCGTTCTGACCCTGCGGGCGGCTCAGGGAGCCTCCTTCACCTCGGTTACCAGCGTGGGCAGGTCCCACGCACCGCCCGCGGCGACCAGGCGGCACAGGCCGGTGGTGCTGTCTGACGTCTTGACGTAAGCGGCGCCGTTCCACGCCCAGCTGGCGCTGGACCAGCAGTCGCCCAGGCCGCGGCCCTTGTGCGAGGACGAGATGGTCAGCGCGTCGTCGTCCACGCCCAGGTTGGTGATGTAAGCGGGCTGGTAGGGCGCGTGGTCGTTGACCACCCAGTAGCCGCTGCCCGCGTTGTAGGCGCCGCGCCAGCAGGTCATGGACACCAGCAGCCGGCGGTTGTCCAGGCGCTTGACCGCGATTGCCTGGGGGCCTTCGTCCGCATAGGTGCCCTCGGTGGGGTGCAGTGATTCGCAGTCGTCCTGCGAGGTCGCGGCGGCCAGTGCGGCACGAAGCGCCGGGGCGTTGGCCAGGGCTTCGTCGGCCGGGCGCGTGGCCACGCGCCGTGGCAGGTTCACCACCGGTACCGGCAGCGAGGCGGGCACGCTGGCTTCGGCCCGGCTGCCTTTGCGCAGGATCGCGCCCGGCGTGCCGAGCCGACCCTGGAATTCGTCCATCTTCAACAGCACCGCCGATGCGCCACGGTCGGAGAGGGTCCATTGGCGGCCGTTGTCGCCGATCAGCTCGATGCTGCTGTCCTTCACCAGGGCCTTGAGCAGTGCCGTTACCTGCGCCGCAGAGAAGCGGGTGTTGTCCGCCACGGTGCCCAGCGCGATGCCGTTGATGCGCAGGGTGACAGTGGCCGGCAGGTCGCTTTCCTCGTACTCGCCCAGCATCAGCTCGGCCCCGATCAGCTGGTCCGGCCCGCCACGCCGGGTGAGCAGCACGGAGACCGGATCGCCGCCGGCGTCCTCGTTCTGGTACCCGGCAGCCCGGCAGGTGCGGGTGTTGTCGCAGGCCAAGGTCCAGTCCTCATGGCTGAATGCCAAGCCGGGCGTGATCGCGCCGGCCGGTGCGGCGTGTGCGACCGGGAGCAGGCCGGCAATCAGCAGGGGAATCAGGGACAGGCGCATGCGGACATCCTTCTTCGACAACATTCCATGGGGGAGGGATCGTGGACCAGCAGGGGGCGTGCTGTCCAACCCCGTTTCCGGTGCTGGTGCGTTCAACCCTTCGTCATCGGATCAGGAGCGTCACATGGACAGCATGCTGCGCGGTATTGGCTTGGGGTTGTTGCTGTGGGTGGGCGGGGGAGCGGGCGTGCCGACGGCGGCAGCGCAGCGCTTGATCGAGCCGCTGCTGAAGGTGGCCGGTGCGGAACAGCCGGTGCAGCTGGAGCAGGCGCGCATCGACAGCCATGTGGCGGCCGGTCTGGCCGAGACCCGCATCGAACTGGTGTTCCGCAACCCGAACCGGCGCGTGCTGGAGGGGGCGCTGGAATTCCCGTTGGCCGAGGGCCAGCAGGTGACCGCGTTCGCGCTGGATATCGACGGCGTGCTGCGCGATGCGGTGCCCGTGCCCAAGGCGCAGGGACGGCAGGTGTTCGAGGCAATCGAGCGGCGCCGGGTTGACCCGGGCCTGCTGGAGCAGACCGCCGGCAACCAGTTCCGCCTGCGCATCTACCCCATTCCAGCGCTGGGCACGCGCCGGGTCGCGCTGACCGTGCGTGAGGCCCTGCCGGTGGACAGGGAGGGCCTGCGCTGGACGCTGCCGCTGCAGTTCGTGGGCCAGGCCAACGCGGTACAGCTGCAGCTGGACGCGGTCGCCACCGGCGTACCGGTGACGCACGGACCGCCGACGCTGGCCCTGGCCCTGCGCGACGGCGCATGGCGCGCCCAGTGGCAGGGCAGCGGCAGGCAGTTGCCGGATCAGCTGGGCTGGACCCTGCCGCTGCCGCGCGGGCTGGATGCGGTGCGGGGTGACTTCGATGGCGACCACTATGTGATGGTGCAGGTGCCTGTGCCGGTGCAGACCCGCGACCGCACCCTGCCGCATCGCGTCGGCTTGCTGTGGGATGCGTCCGGCTCGGCCCGCCATCGCGACACGGCTGCGGAACTGGCCGTGCTTGAGCGTTACTTCGCCGCCATCGGCAATGGCGAGGTACAGCTGACCGTGCTGCGCGATCGCGCCGAGCCGGCCCGTCGTTTCGCGATCCGCAACGGCGACTGGAGCGCGCTGCGCCGGTACCTGGAGGCCCTGCCCTACGACGGTGCCAGTGCGCTGGGCGACTGGACCGCGCAGCCCGATATCGACGAGTACCTGCTGGTCAGCGACGGGCTGGCCAACTACGGCAAGCGCGAGCGCCCCGCATTGCGTGCGAACCAGCGCCTGTATGCGCTCAGCGGCGCCGGTGCACGCACCGACAGCGACCGGCTGCGTGCGTGGGCGAGTGCAGGGCAGGGCCAGCTGCTGGTGTTGAACGGCAGCCAGGATGTGGAATCGATGGCAGCGCGCCTGCTGCGGGACAACCCGGGCAACGTGCAGGCCGAAGGCGACGGGCTGAACGACCTGATCGTGGATGCCGAACGCGCCGGCCAGGGCTGGGTGCGCGTGCTGGCCCGGATGCAGAACGCGAACGGTGTGCTGCGGCTGCAGGTGCCCGGTGCAGACGGTAGCCGGCAGGCGCTGACGGTGCCATTGGCGCAGGCGCGCGATACCGGCGGTGCACTGGTCGCCCATGCCTGGGCAGACGCCCGGCGTCGCGAGCTGGCCGCAGATCCCGCAGGCAACCATGCCGCCATCCAGGCACTGTCGCAGCGCTTCGGGCTGGTGGGCGCCGATACCTCGCTGCTGGTGCTGGAAACGCTGGACGACTACCTGCGCTACGGCATCCGGCCGGCTGCACCGTTGCAGTGGGACTACGACCGGCTGCACGCGGTGAAGCTGGATGACGAGGCCAGCGCCCGCCGCGCGCGCCTGGACACGCTGGCCCGGCAGTTCGCCGAACGCGAGCAATGGTGGAACCGGGCCTGGCCGAAAGGCGCACCTCCAGCGGTGGCGTCGCGCAAGCAGTTGATGGCGCCGATGCCAGCTGCCGCACCCGCACCGCCCGCGCCGGCCATGATGGTGGCGGCCGAAACCGCGCAGCGCGAGCGGGCGGAGGCCGCGGCCACCACGCTGGATCGCGTGGAGCTCACCGCGGCCCGCCGCACGCAGGCCGATGCTGCCGCCGAGATGGCGGTGGAAGGCGATGCCGATGACCGGGCGAACCAGAGCGGCCTGCGCATCACGGTCGCCGCCTGGGCACCGGATTCGGCCTACGCACGCCGGTTGCGCGCGGCACGCCCGGAGGCGGTGTACACGCTGTATCTGCAGGAACGCGAACAGCACGCTGACAGCAGTGCCTTCTATCTGGACGTGGCCGACATGCTGTTCGCCCACGGCCAACGCGAGCTGGCGCTGCGGGTGCTGTCCAACCTGGCCGAGATGCAGCTGGAGAACCGCCACGTGTTGCGCGTGCTGGGCTACCGGTTGATGCAGGCCAAGGCACCGGCGCTGGCGGTACCGGTGTTCCGTGACGTGCTGGCGCTGGGCGAGGAAGAGCCGCAGAGCTTCCGGGACCTGGCCTTGGCGCTGGAAGCCGACAACCAGCCGCAGGCGGCGCTGGCCGCGTTCAATGAGGTGGTGGTGCGGCCGTGGGACGAGCGCTTCGACGGCATCTCGCTGATCGCACTGGACGAGCTGACCACGCTGGTGGCGCGCACCGGGGTGGATGCACGCGCAGTAGACCCGCGCCTGCGCCGGGCGATGCCGCTGGACCTGCGCGTGGTGCTCAGCTGGGACAGCGACAACAGCGACATGGACCTGTGGGTGACCGACCCCAACGGGGAGCGCGCCTACTATGGCAATCGGCTGACCTTCCAGGGCGGACAGATGTCGCGCGACTTCACCGGCGGCTACGGCCCGGAACAGTTCTCGCTGCGCCAGGCCAAGCCCGGCCGCTACAAGGTGGAGGCGAACTACTTCGGCAGCCGCGAGCAGCTGGTTACCGGGGCCACCACGCTGACCCTGCGCCTGAGCACGCACTGGGGCAGCCGCCGCCAACAGGACCAGCAGGTGACCCTGCGCCTGAAGGACAGTGCCGACACCGTGCTGGTGGGCGAGTTCGACGTGCGCTGAGCCGCAGCCCGTAGAATCGGGCGCTGATTCCCCGGCGCCCGATGCATGGACCCGAACGTGCCACACCGAAGTTCCCCGCGCTGGCGGCCCACCAGCCGCCTGCTGGTCTGGGCCGCCATCCTGCTCGGCAGCGGCGTGGCCAATGCCGTGGTCGAGGTGATGGACGCCCAGCGTCGGGGCGAAGTGCTGGCGCTGTGGGAGCCGATGACCTGGGAGTTGAGCAGCGCCGGCATGATCCTGCTGACCCTGCCGCTGCTGTGGTGGGGCTGCCAGCGCTGGCCGCTGCATGCCGATACCTGGAAGCGGCGGCTGCCGCTGTACCTGCTGGCCAGCGTGGGCTGGTCGCTGCTGCACGTGGCCGGGATGATGCTGCTGCGCCACCTGGCCTATGCCAGCGTGGGCGAGCACTACGTCGACGGCTCGGCCTGGCCGACCCGGATCCTGTATGAGTATCTCAAGGACGTGCGCGCGTTCTTCAGCTTCGTGGCGCTGGAGCACTTCTTCAGCTGGTTCGGCCGCCGCCGGCAGGGCGAGGCGCACCTGCTCGCCGCGCCCGATGATGCCCCGCCGGAAGAGCCGGTCGAGCGCCCCGAGCGTTTCCTGGTGCGCAAGCTGGGCCGGGATTTCCTGGTGGCCACCGCCGACATCGAGTACGCCCAGGCCGCCGGCAACTACATGAACCTGCACGTGCGCGGCCATGAGTACCCGCTGCGCAGCACGATGGCGGCGCTGGAGGCGCAGCTGGATCCGGCCCGGTTCGTGCGCATCCACCGCAGCTACGTGCTCAACCTGGGCTTCCTTGTCTCGATCGAGCCGCTGGACAGCGGGGAGGCCCGGGCCCACCTGAAAGATGGCAGCACGCTGCCGTGCAGCCGCCGCCAGCTGCCGGTGCTGCGCGCCGCGCTGGGGCAGGGGCCCGCGCCGGCCGACCCTGCAGCGACGCCGACAGCAACATGAACAAGCGCTCTGGGCTACAATTCCGGTCTTGTCCCAAGCCTTCATTACCGCCGATATGATCGAGCTCAATCCCGTGCGCCAGCGAATCACCGATCTCACCGATCGCGTGCTCTCGCTCAGGGGGTATCTTTGACTACGACGCCAAGAAAGAGCGTCTGGAAGAAGTAACCCGGGAACTGGAAAACCCCGATATCTGGAACAACGCCGAATATGCCCAGACCCTGGGCCGCGAGCGTTCCAGCCTGGAAAAGACCGTGGGCGGCATCGCCACCATCCTCGATGGCCTGACCGAATCCGGCGAACTGCTGGAACTGGCTGAAAGCGAACAGGACGAAGACACCGCCCTGGCCGTGGTCGCCGACCTGGACAAGTACCAGAAGCACGTGGAACAGCTGGAATTCCAGCGCATGTTCTCCGGCAAGATGGACAACGCCCCGGCGTTCGTCGACATCCAGGCCGGTGCCGGTGGTACCGAAGCCCAGGACTGGGCCGAAATCCTGCTGCGCATGTACCTGCGCTGGTGCGAATCGCGCGGCTGGAAGACCGAACTGATGGAAGTGTCCGGTGGCGATGTCGCCGGCATCAAGTCGGCCACGCTGCGCGTGGAAGGCGACTATGCCTATGGCTGGCTGAAGACCGAAACCGGCGTGCACCGCCTGGTGCGCAAGTCGCCGTTCGATTCGGACAACCGCCGCCATACCAGCTTCACCTCGGTGTTCGTGTCGCCGGAAGTCGACAACAACATTGAAATCGACATCAACCCGGCCGACCTGCGTACCGACGTGTACCGCTCGTCCGGCGCCGGTGGCCAGCACGTCAACAAGACCGAATCGGCGGTGCGCATCACGCACATCCCGACCAATACGGTCGTGGCCTGCCAGACCGGCCGCAGCCAGCACCAGAACCGCGACAACGCGATGAAGATGCTGGCCGCCAAGCTGTACGAGCTGGAAATCCAGAAGCGCAACGCCGAGCGCGATGCGGTGGAAGCGACCAAGTCGGACATCGGCTGGGGCAGCCAGATCCGCAACTACGTGCTGGACCAGAGCCGCATCAAGGACCTGCGCACCGGCATCGAACGTTCGGACACGCAGAAGGTGCTCGATGGCGACCTCGACGAATTCGTCGAAGCCAGCCTGAAGTCGGGCCTGGAAGTCGGTTCCAAACGCCTCGACGCCTGACGGTCGGGCCGCCACGTGCGGCCCGATCCGCTCCATCCCGGCACCCCGGGTTTCGTATTTCCCGTCCATATCCCCCCAGACATAGACCCACGCCATGAACGATCAGATCCCCGCGCCGCAGACCCCCGTCGACGAGAACAGCCTCATCGCCGAGCGCCGCGCGAAACTGACCGCGCTGCGCGGGCAGGGCATCGCCTACCCGAACGATTTCCGCCGTGAGGATTTCGCCGGCACCCTGCAGGGCGAGTTCGCCGATGCCGAGCAGTGGACCGCCGAAGCGCTGGAAGCCACCGACCGCCAGGTCAAGATGGCCGGCCGGCTGATGGCCAAGCGGGTGATGGGCAAGGCCAGCTTCGCCCAGATCCAGGACGAATCCGGCCGCATCCAGCTGTTCCTGCAGGGCAGCACGCTGGGCGATGCCTACACCGCCTTCAAGGGCTGGGACGTGGGCGACATCATCGCCGTCGAAGGCGGGCTGACCCGGACCAAGACCGGTGAGCTGTCGGTCAAGGCCACCAGCATCCGCCTGCTGACCAAGTCGCTGCGCCCGCTGCCGGACAAGTGGCACGGCCTGGCCGACGTCGAGCAGCGCTACCGCCAGCGCTACGTGGACCTGATCGTGACCCCTGAGTCGCGCGAGGTGTTCATCAAGCGCTCGCGGATCATCCGCGCCATGCGCGCGTGGTTGGACAACCGCGACTTCCTGGAAGTCGAAACGCCGATGATGCATTACATCCCCGGCGGCGCCACGGCCAAGCCGTTCACCACCCACCACAACGCGCTGGACCTGGACCTGTACCTGCGCGTGGCCCCGGAGCTGTACCTCAAGCGGCTGGTCGTGGGCGGCCTGGAGCGCGTGTACGAGATCAACCGCAACTTCCGCAACGAAGGCGTCAGCACCCGGCACAACCCCGAATTCACCATGATGGAGCTGTACGAGGCCTACGCCACGTACAACGAAGTGATGGACCTGACCGAAGGCGTGATCCGTGACGTGGCCAGCAAGGTGCTGGGCACCACCACGGTGGAGTGGGACGGCGCCACCATCGACCTGGCCCCGGCGTTCCGCCGCTGGCGGATGGACGAGGCGGTGCGCCACCACAACCCGGAAATCAGCCTGGCCGACTGCACCGACCGCGAGGCGCTGCTGCGCCATTGCGAGCGCCTGAAGATCCGGGTCAAGCCGTCCTACGGCTGGGGCAAGCTGCTGCTGGAGATCTTCGAAGCCACGGTCGAGCACACCCTGGTGCAGCCGACCTTCATCACCGACCACCCGGTCGAGGTCTCGCCGCTGGCCCGCGCCAACGACGACCAGCCCGGCTACACCGACCGCTTCGAGCTGTTCATCAACGGCAAGGAACTGGCCAACGGCTTCTCCGAGCTGAACGACCCGGAAGACCAGGCGGCCCGCTTCCAGGCCCAGGTGACGGCCAAGGAAGGTGGCGATGATGAAGCCATGCATTACGACGCCGATTACATCCGTGCGCTGGAGTACGGTATGGCCCCGACCGGCGGCCTGGGCATCGGCATCGACCGCCTGGTGATGCTGCTGACCGGCAGCAGCTCGATCCGCGACGTACTGCTGTTCCCCTACATGCGTCCCGAAAACTGAGACGTAGGTCCGGATGGCCCCGCAGGGGCCGTCCCGGCGGGCTTCCGCTGCGGTGGCCGGACGCGTATGGTTTCCCCGTGGCCCTAGATGGCGCAATCCGCGCCGGCCATGGAGCATGAGGTGGGACGGGGCATGCGTGACACGCGCATCACACTGTGACCACGATCATGAACTGGGGAATCGTGACCGGAGGTGGTTCCATGCAAGGTGCCGGTATGCAGAGCGGCGGGGTATCCTTACCGCAGCATGTGCCAGTGTGGTCCAGGAAGACGACGGAAACAGCCTTGAATATTGTCATCGTTGACGATCAGACGTCCGCGCGCACGATGCTGCGGCATGTCATCGAGGACATCGCGCCGGAACTGAGCGTGCATGATTTCGGCGACCCCCTGACGGCGCTTGCCTGGTGCGAATCGCACGGGGTGGACCTGCTGCTGCTCGACTATCGCATGCCGGAAATGGACGGGCTGGAATTCGCCCGGCGTTTCCGCCGCCTGCCCAAACACCGCGACATTCCGGTGATCCTGATCACCGTGGTCGGCGATGAGCCGATCCGCCAGGCCGCGCTTGAAGCGGGCGTCATCGACTTCCTGGTCAAGCCGATCCGCCCGCGCGAGCTGCGCGCGCGCTGCTACAACCTGCTGCAGCTGCGGCAGCAGTCGGAAAACGTGAAGCAGCGCGCGCTGTCGCTGGAACAGCGGCTGCTGGCCAGCATGCACGAGGTCGAGGAACGCGAGCGCGAGACGCTGTCGCGGCTGGCCCGCGCGATTGAGTTCCGTGATGCCGGCACCAGTGCCTACCTCGAGCGTATGGCGCACGTGGCCGGGCTGATCGCAGAGCAGCTCGGGCTGCCGGAAGAAGAAGTCAAATTGATCGAGATGGCCGCGCCCCTGCACGACATGGGCAAGATCGCCATTCCCGATGCCGTGCTGCTCAAGCAGGGCAAACTCAACGACGAGGAGCTGGCCATCATGCGCCGGCACCCGCGTATCGGTTACGAGCTGCTCAGTGGCAGCCAGAACCGGTTCATCCAGGTCGGCGCGTTGATCGCGCTGCGCCACCACGAACGTTACGACGGCAGCGGGTATCCCGACGGTCTGGTCGGTGAAGCCATCCCGCTGGAAGCGCGGATCGTGGCCGTTGCCGATGTCTTCGATGCCCTGATCTCGCCGCGCCCATACAAGGAAGCATGGACGATGGAAGCCACCCTGGCCTATCTGTACGCACAACGCGGGCGCCTGTTCGACCCGCGCTGCGTGGACGCACTGCTGCGCGGCCGCGTGCAGCTGGACGACATCTGCGCGCAGCATTCTGTTGCGTCCTCCCGCCCGGGGATGTGACATGGCCGGTCTGTTCCAGGTGTTGAAGCAGCGGCTTGGCGCGCTCCCGGGCCTGGCGCTGCTCAGGCACCGGCTGGGCAACCGCCCTGACAGCGAGCATGGCCAGGCGATCGTACGCATCGTCTTGATCGTGCTGATCCTGGGCTACGTGCTGATGCCGGGGGTGCGCAATGACCTTCCGCACCACCAGTACCAGGTGGTGCTGGGCATCGTGCTGACCGGGCTGACCCTGTCGGTGCTGCTGTTTTCGTGGCTGCTGGCGCGCCCCGGTCGTTCGGACCCGCGCCGGGTGGCCGGCATGCTGGCCGATTACGGGCTGATTGCTGCCGGCATGGTGCAGATGGGAGAGCCGCTGTCGTGGGTCTACATCGTGGTGATGTGGGTCACGGTGGGCAACGGCATGCGCTACGG
Organism: Stenotrophomonas sp. SrG; assembly: GCF_050031795.1. Taxonomy (NCBI): domain Bacteria; kingdom Pseudomonadati; phylum Pseudomonadota; class Gammaproteobacteria; order Lysobacterales; family Lysobacteraceae; genus Stenotrophomonas; species Stenotrophomonas sp. SrG. The sequence continues at coordinate 37,154 of NZ_JBNBBE010000019.1, read as the reverse complement.
CAACAAGTACCTGTACGCCGCCGTGGGCATGGCGCTGGTCAGTTTCGGGGTGACCGTGCTCGCCACCGGCTACTGGCAGGCCAATGCGCGGCTGGGCTTCGGCCTGTGGCTGGGCCTGGCGGCGGTGCCGCTGTACTTCGCCAGCCTGCTGCGCCAGTTGACCCATGCGATGGACGAGGCGCGCCGCGCCAGCGAGGCCAAGAGCCGTTTCCTGGCCAACATGAGCCACGAGTTCCGCACGCCGCTCAATGGCCTGTCGGGCATGACCGAGGTGCTGGCCACCACCACGCTGGATGAAGAGCAGCGCGAGTGCGTCAATACCATCCAGGCATCCTCGCGCAGCCTGCTGGCGCTGGTGGAAGAGGTACTGGACATCTCGGCCATCGAAGCGGGCAAGCTGCGGGTGGTGGCCGAGGACTTCTCGCTGGACGACGTGGTGCAGTCGATCGGCCTGATCCTGATGCCGCAGGCGCGTTTGAAGCACCTGGATTACCAGGTCAAGGTCGCCGCAGGCGTGCCGCGCCTGCTGCGCGGCGACCTCGGTCACCTGCGCCAGATCCTGCTCAACCTGGCCGGCAATGCGGTGAAATTCACCGAGCACGGCAGGATCGAGATCCGGGTGTCGCAGGTAGGCGAGGAGGGCCACGGCCAGGTCCGGTTGCGCTTCGACATCCTGGACACCGGCATTGGCGTGGGCCCGGAAATGCGTTCGCGCCTGTTCCAGGCCTTCGAGCAGGCCGATGTCAGCCTGGGCCGCCGCCACGAAGGCAGCGGGCTGGGTACCTCGATCTCGCGTGGGCTGGTGGAAGCCATGGGGGGACGGATCGGCTATGCCGAGAACCCGCCGCAGGGCAGCTGCTTCTGGTTCGAACTGCCGTTCTCATTGCCACCGGTGGTGGCCGGCGAGTTCACCCCGGCCGTGCTCGGCAATGGCCTGCAGAGCGCGCAGGACAATGTAATCGCTTTCGCCGACCCGTTCCTGCGCCACCGCGCTCGCGTGCGCAGCATGAAGGTGCTGGTGGCCGACGACCACCAGGCCAACCGGCTGGTGCTGCAGCGGCTGCTGCAGAAGGCCGGGCACAAGGTGGTGTGCGTCAATGGCGGCGAAGCGGTGCTCGATGCGATGGCCGAAAGCGATTACGACGTAGCCATCGTCGACCTGCACATGCCGGGCATGAGCGGGCTGGACATGCTCAAGGAGCTGCGCGTGCTGCAGGCCGGTGGCGCCCCGCGCACGCCGGTGCTGGTGCTCAGCGCCGACGTCACCCCCGAGTCGATCCAGCAGTGCACCCAGGCCGGCGCGCACACCTTCTTCGGCAAGCCGGTGGTGCCGGTGAAGCTGCTGGACACCCTGGCCGAGATCGCCGCCAACGATGGCCTGAAAGCCCGCACCGCCGTGGTGCCGTCCACGCCGGTGGCCGTCGGCGTGCTCGATACCGGCGTGCTCGATGAACTGGCCGCGCTGGGCATGGGCGAGGGCTTCGAGCAGGAGTTCATCCGCCAGTGCCTGGCCGACGCCACGCAGTGCGTGGGCGTGGCGATGGAAGCGGGCGAACGTGGTGACTGGGTATACCTGCGCGAGCAGGCGCACGCCATCAAGGGCGTGGCCAGCAACCTGGGCCTGGTGCGGGTGGCTTACCGTGCCGGCGAGGTGATGCACATGGCCGACTGGCAGCTCAAGAGCGAATGGCGCGAGCGGATGAAGCTGATCCGCACGGCGGTGAAGGAAGGCAAGCAGGCGCTGGAAGAGCGCAGGCGTCCCGGTGCTGCGTCCACGGACGACGGTGGCATCGACATGCGTTGAAAAAAAGCCCGGCTCCAACCGGGCTTTTTTACTGGTACCCCCTGCTTGCGATGGCGCAGTTACGCGGCATCGGACTGGGCACGACGGGTCTGCGCCTTGATCAACCGATCCATGGTGCGCAGCGACTTGTCTTCCAGGGCCAGTGCCGAATCCACCCAGATCTTGGTGATTTCCAGCAGTTCGTCATAGCCCACCGCCTGGGCCAGGTTGCGTGCAGCGTTCATCGCCAGGTAGGTGCGCGGGGTGCGCTGCTGCTGGCGGATCAGGTCTTCGGCAGCCTTGATGCCCTGTCCCTTGGGCACCAGCACGTCGACCACGCCCATGGCGTACATCTCTTCGGACGAGTAGACGCGGCCTTCGAGGATGATCTTCTCGGCCAGCTGCGGGGCCACGCGGCGGCACAGGAACGAGTACGCACCCATGCCCGGGAACAGCCCGAACAGTACTTCGGGCAGGCCCATGCCGCAGCCTTCCTCGGCGATGATGGTGTGGCAGGCCAGTGCCATCTCCAGGCCGCCACCCAGCGCATCGCCCTGGATCAGCGCGATCGAGCGGACGTCGCCACCGAAGCCGGTGTGCAGGTGATGCACACCTTCAACGCAGCGCTGGGCGTAGGCCAGCAGGCGGTCGCGGTTGCCTTCGCGGATGAGCTGGGCGAACAGGGCCAGGTCGCCGCCCAGGTTGTAGGCGGTGGCGTCGGAGGCGAGCACGAAGTGGCGCAGTTTGCCGCTGTTGCGCTCAGCCGGAGACAGGGTGATCTGGCTCATCACGCTCCACATCTCGTCCAGCATGTCCTTGCGGCAGCAGGGACGGATGCCGGTGGCGGCGTCGGCGTGCATGAAGAGCCAGTGGGCGGCATTGTCGGGGGTCGATTCGGTGCGGATGGTCGCATAGCCGTGGGAATACGGGAGCTTTTCGATGGATTGCATGGGGATTACCTCGGCGGGTTGGCCTGCAGGGAGGACGGTGGGCGGCAGGCCGGACGGGTCCACACGCCGCGATCCTACACCGCCAACCCGGGCCGTAATGCAAACGCCCTGCATAATGTCCAGCGGCTTCCGGAATACCCTCCAGAATCTCGTTCAGCCTTATGCCGCAAGGGAATCGGGCGATTCACATCGCGCCGCGCGGAAGGGGGGCACGCTGACGGGTCAGCATAGGAATTTGATGAAACTGTTATCCGGGGATGATCTGCTCGAAGATCGCCTGCATGGCCCGGTAATCGACTCGAACGCCGTCCAGATTCGCCTGGATCCATTGCCCAGGGTCTACGGTCGACCAATCCAGCGAATGACCCGCACTCAGCGCCAGCTGCTCGAACAGAATGCGTTGGACGCGCCCGTTTCCTTCGCGAAATGGGTGAATCATATTGAGTTCGCAATAATGCTCGGCCAGTTTGCTGCAGAGGGCATCGCGACCAAGTCCCTGCAGCCATCCGTCCTCGGCCATGGCATCAAAGCAGCGTCGCGCCTCGGCTCCGATCCGGCCATGGGAACAGAAGCGCGTGCTGCCCTTGGAAATATCGACATTCCGTACTTCGCCGGCCCAGTCGTACAGGTCGGCGAACAGCGCTCGATGAATGTCTTGAAGAGACTGCAGGCTGTACGGCGGGGGCGAGTATTGGATGGTTCTATGCGTGACGGCCGTGATGTCGCGCTCGGCAGCTTCCAGAATGTCCATCCGGGTAATGCCCAGCTTGTTCTTCAAGACGCCTGAGTCGCCAATGCAGTACTTGTCGTCTACATCGTCATACAGGTCCATCTCAGCGCTTTCGATACCTGTTGAGGACAGTCTGCAGGGATTGCGCCGGCTTCGAGTTGCGCATGTCTATGCCCTCGAGCCGGGAGCTGTGATGAAAGTTGCGTGTGCGCGTGGCCTGGTACATAGCAGCAGGGTCGCGTGCGGCAGCCACAAGCGTTGCAACAGCGTGCGACAGGGCTGCCTCCGGATCCGAAGCGGGGATCCGGACCGACGTTACGCTCATCAGGACGGTCGACAGCTTGGTTCTTGCCGCCTCGGAGACGGGATGCGGACCAGGGGAGCGAATGGACGGATCACTTTGAATGACCGCCTGGAGATCTCCAACGAAGCGGTAGAGCGACTGCCAGCTGCGCGGCGCGATTGTCAGGCCAAGCAATGCGCTGAGTGACGTTTTCAGCACATTGAAGTGCCCCAGCATTCTCAACTCTGACGGGGTCGCGACTGACAGGATGTCTGCGATGGTGAGAGATGTGGAAGCAGTTCGATGCATCTGCGCGGGTCCTGCTCGGAAGTGGCAGCTTTTTCAGCCGCAGCCAGCAGTAGGCTGCCGGCTGGGTGCGTTCACGAATCCAATTATACCGCCAGGCCCCGGTCGACGCTTTCCATTGGCACTCCAGCGGGCGATGCTAGGATCCCCCAAGCGACGCCGGTCAGCGCTCAAGTCGGGACGAGCGGCCCTGGCTCCAATGGTTGGAGGATGCGATGAGCGCACTGAGGTGGATGATTGTAATGGTGTTGCTCAACCTGCCGGTGGCGCAAGCGCTTGCCGGGGGTGACGGGGTGCGGGCGAAGCCAGCGATACCGGAGCAGTGCCTGAAGACTGTTCGTGATTACGTGAAGCGAACACGCGGGTGGGATGCCACCGTATACGCGATTGATGCTGAAGACGTTGGAGGTTCGGGGCGCGGCTTCTCTGTCCGTTTGCTGGCGGAGAGGAGCGCCCAGCGGCTTGCAGGTGGCGCCGAGTCGTTCCATGTGGATACGGACCCAGCTTGCTCGCGGGTGACGGGTGAGTTGGGGTATCAGTGAGCGCGGTAGGCAGAAAGCAGAACGCCCGCTAGGCGGGCGTTCCGGAATTGCTTGGTGTCGGCAGTTACGCGGCCGGTGTATCGCGCAGTTCGCGGCGCAGGATCTTGCCGACGTTGGTCTTCGGCAGTTCCTTGCGGAACTCGACGATGCGCGGGTGCTTGTAGCCGGTCAGGTTGGCACGCGCGTGTTCCTTGACCATTTCGGCGGTCAGGTTCGGGTCCTTCTTGACGATGACCACCTTGACGATCTCGCCGGACTTTTCATCCGGCACGCCCACTGCGGCGACTTCCAGCACGCCGGGCATCATCGCGATGACGTCTTCGACTTCGTTCGGGTACACGTTGAAGCCGGACACCAGGATCATGTCCTTCTTGCGGTCCACGATGTAGAAGAAACCGTGCTCGTCCATGCGCGCCATGTCGCCGGTGTGCAGCCAGCCGTCGGCGTCGATCGCCTTGGCGGTTTCTTCCGGGCGCTGCCAGTAACCCTTCATTACCTGCGGGCCACGGATGCACAGCTCGCCGACGTCGCCCGGAGCGAGGGTGACGCCGTTGTCGTCCTTCACGCAGGCGTCGGTGGACGGGATCGGCAGGCCGATCGCGCCGTTGTACTCGGCCAGGTTCAGCGGGTTGATGCAGGCCGCCGGCGAGGTCTCGGTCAGGCCGTAGGCCTCGACCAGGGTCACGCCGGTGACCTTCTTCCAGCGCTCGGCCACCGCACGCTGCACCGCCATGCCGCCACCCAGGGTGACCTTCAGCGAGGAGAAATCCACCTCGTCGAAGCCGGGGGTGTTGAGCAGGCCGTTGAACAGCGTGTTGACGCCGGTGATGGCGGTGAAGCGGGTGGCCTTGAGCTCCTTGACGAAGCCCTTCATGTCGCGCGGGTTGGTGATCAGGTGGTTGCAGCCGCCGAACTTCATGAAGACCAGGCCGTTCGCCGTCAACGCGAAGATGTGGTACAGCGGCAGGGCGGTGATGATCCACTCCTTGCCCATTTCGATGCCCGACGCGGAGATCCACGCCGAGGCCTGCTGCATGTTGGCCACCAGGTTGCGGTTGGTCAGCATGGCGCCCTTGGCCACGCCGGTGGTTCCGCCGGTGTACTGCAGGAAGGCCACGTCGTCGTGGTCCAGCTCCACCTTCGGCAGGGTGTGGCCGCTGCCCAGCTTCAGCGCCTGGTTGAAGCGGATCGCGCCGCGCAGGGTGTAGTTGGGCACCATCTTCTTGATGTACTTCAGCACGAAGTTCACCACCACGCCCTTCAGGCCGAGCATGTCGCCGAGGCCGGTGGTGATGACCTGCTTGATCGGCGTATCGGCGATGACCTGCTGCACCGTGTCGCCGAAGTTGTCCACCACCACCAACACGGCGGCGCCGGAATCGACCAGCTGGTGCTTGAGCTCGCGGGCGGTGTACAGCGGGTTGACGTTGACCACGGTCAGGCCGGCGCGAAGCACGCCGAAGGTGGCCACCGGGTACTGCAGGCAGTTGGGCATCATCAGGGCGACGCGGTCGCCCTTCTTGAGCTTCAGCTCGCCCAGCAGGTAGGCGGCGAACTGCTCGACCAGGGCGTCGGTTTCACCGTAGGTGAGGACCTTGCCGAAGCTGGAGTAGGCGGGACGGTCGCGGAACTTGGCCACCGACGCATCGAACACGGCCGACACCGAATGGAACTCGTTGACGTCGATTTCGGCGGGTACGCCGTTGGGATAGCTCTGCAGCCAGGGACGTTCCAGACTCATTATTCCCCCTCCAGGAAACGTTGATGGTGTGATGCTGACGGAGAGTATCCGTCGATTCGGTCCCCGGCAGCATACCGGGCCGAATGGAAAACGCGAAGGATTCGTGAAAATCGGGCGTGTCGGCCGCCGGAAGCCCCGCGTGGCGCGGGGTTCCGGGGAGGGCCGGCCAGGGGCCGGCGCCTCGGGGAGCCGGCTGGCGTCAGGCGGCTGCGAGCTGGCGCAGCACGTACTGCAGCAGGCCGCCGTGCTTGAAGTACTCCACTTCCTTGGGGGTCAGCAGCATCACGTGGGCCTGGAAGGTTTTGGCGGTGCCATCGGCCTTGGTGGCGGTCACGGTGGCGGTCTTGCTGGCCCCATCGGCCAGGCCGGTGATGTCGACCGTTTCCGAGCCGTCCAGGCCCAGGCTCTGGGCGTTCTCGCCGGCCTGGAACTGCAGCGGCAGCACGCCCATGCCGACCAGGTTGGAGCGGTGGATACGCTCGAAGCTCTCTGCGATCACCGCCTTCACGCCCAGCAGGTTGGTGCCCTTGGCCGCCCAGTCGCGCGAGGAGCCAGTGCCGTACTCCTTGCCGGCGAAGACCACCAGCGGCACGCCCTCGGCCTTGTACTTCATGGCCGCGTCATAGATGGCCAGCTTCTGCGGCTCGCCGCCCGCCTTGGGGAAGTACAGGGTGTTGCCGCCTTCCTCGCCGCCGAACATCAGGTTCTTGATGCGGATGTTGGCGAAGGTACCGCGCACCATCACATCGTCGTTGCCGCGGCGGCTGCCGTAGCTGTTGAAGTCGGCCGGCTGCACGCCGCGCTCCTGCAGGAAGCGGCCTGCGGGCGAATCCTTCTTGATGTTGCCGGCCGGGGAGATGTGGTCGGTGGTGATCGAATCGCCGAACAGGCCCATCACCCGCGCCCCGTGCACGTCCTCGATGTGGCCGACCTGCATGGTCATGCCGTCGAAGTAGGGCGGGTTCTTGATGTAGGTGGAGCCGCCGTCCCATTCGTACAGGTCGCCATCGGGCGACTGGATGGTGTTCCAGCGGCTGTCGCCCTTGAACACGTCGGCGTAGTTCTGCTTGAACATCTCCGGGCCGATGGTGGCAGCGATGACATCACCGATTTCCTTGTTGCTCGGCCAGATGTCGCGCAGGTACACCGGCTGGCCATCGCTGCCGGTGCCCAGCGGTTCGGTGGTGAGGTCGATGTCGGTGGTGCCGGCAATGGCGTAGGCCACCACCAGCGGCGGGCTGGCCAGGTAGTTCATCTTCACTTCGGGATGCACGCGGCCCTCGAAGTTGCGGTTGCCCGACAGCACCGAGGTGACCACCAGATCGCCGCTGGCGATGGCGGCACTGACTTCGGTGGGCAGCGGGCCGGAATTGCCGATGCAGGTGGTGCAGCCGTAGCCGACCACGTAGAAACCCACCTTTTCCAGCTCGGTAAGCACCCCAGCCTTCTCAAGGTAGTCGGTGACCACGCGCGAGCCTGGGCCAAGCGAGGTCTTCACCCACGGCTTGCGGTCCAGTCCCCTGGCGGCCGCGTTGCGGGCCAGCAGGCCGGCGCCGATCATCACCGCCGGGTTGGAGGTGTTGGTGCAGGAGGTGATGGCGGCGATGACCACCGCGCCGTCCTTGAGCCGGTAGCGGGTGCCGTCATGCTCGACATCGGCATAGCCCTTGGCCAGCTGCTCGTTGCCGACCGCCGCGCCGCCGCCTTCGTTGACGAACGTGGAGATCTCTTCGTTGCGCTTGTCGCGGTTGGTGGTCAGCCCGCCCAGGTTGTCGCGGTAGTTCTGCTTGACGTCTTCCAGCAGCACGCGGTCCTGCGGGCGCTTGGGGCCGGCAAGCGAGGGCTTGACCTCGCCCATGTCCAGTTCCAGCGTGGCGCTGTAGCTGGCGTGGGCGGTGTTGGCGTCGTGCCACAGGCCCTGGGCCTTGGCGTAGGCTTCCACCAGCGCGATCTGTTCCTCGCTGCGGCCGGACAGGCGCAGGTAGGTCAGCGATTCGTTGTCGATCGGGAAGATGCCGCAGGTGGCGCCGTACTCCGGCGCCATGTTGCCGATGGTGGCGCGGTCGGCCAGCGGCAGGTGCTGCAGGCCTTCGCCGAAGAACTCGACGAACTTGCCCACCACGCCGTGCTTGCGCAGCATCTGGGTGACGGTGAGCACCAGGTCGGTGGCGGTGGCGCCTTCGGGCAGGCGCCCGGTGAGCTTGAAGCCGACGACCTGCGGGATCAGCATGGAGGAGGGCTGGCCGAGCATGGCCGCCTCGGCCTCGATGCCGCCCACGCCCCAGCCCAGCACGCCGATGCCATTGATCATGGTGGTGTGGCTGTCGGTGCCGAAGACGGTGTCCGGATAGGCCACCTGCTTGCCGCCCTTGTCGGCGGTCATCACGACGCGGGCGAGGTTTTCCAGGTTCACCTGGTGGACGATGCCGGTGTTGGGCGGCACCACCTTGAAGTTGTCGAACGCCTTCTGGCCCCAGCGCAGGAAGCCGTAGCGCTCCTGGTTGCGCTGGAATTCGATCTTGCCGTTGAGATCCAGCGCATCGGGGGTGCCGAACACATCGACCTGCACCGAGTGGTCGATGACCAGTTCGGAGGGGATCTGCGGGTTGATCTGCTCCGGGCGGCCGCCCAGCTTGACCACCGCATCGCGCATCGCGGCCAGGTCGACCACGCACGGCACGCCGGTGAAGTCCTGCAGGACCACGCGGGCGGGCATGAAGGCGATTTCGATGTCCGGCTCGGCCTTGGGATCCCAGCGCGCCACCGCTTCGATGTGATCCTTGCCGACGGTGACCCCGCCGTCCTCGTGCCGGAGCAGGTTCTCCAGCAGGATCTTCATCGAATAGGGCAGGTGGGAAATGTCGAACTGCTGTCCGAGCTTGGGCAGGCTGAAGTAGTCGTAGGTGGTGCCGCCGACGTCCAGCTGGCTGCGGGTGGAGAACGAATCGCTCATGCGGGGTGACTCCTCTTGCGGATGGCTTGCAGTGGCCCGTGGGGGCCTGCTTGCGGTTGCCGGTGTTCCGATGGCCCGGCCGTCGGACTGAGTATGAACGATTCAGTCGGGCATGGTCGCTGGCAGGTGTCTCAGGCTACATAGAAATATGTATCGCCGATGTCATCGATAAGGCGGATCCTTTGCGCGGCAAGGGACTTGGCTGGCTGAACCGCGACGCAGTGGAAGTATGCCCGGGGAAGTATGTATAATTTGTGCATACTTTGGAGGTCCTACCGATGGAAGCCACCGTTGCAGAACGCGGACAGATCACCTTGCCCAAGGCGGTCCGCGATGCGCTCGGCCTGACCAAGGGCACCCAGTTGAAGGTGGAGCTCGATGGCAGCCGCATCATCCTGCGCAAGAGCGTGGATGACGCCATTTCCCGTGCCCGCGGCAAGTTCGCGCTGGACGGCTTCGAGTCGGCCGAGTCGGCCGTGCGTGCGGTGCGCGACGAAGCATGAGCCGCGCATGATCGCCGTCGATTCCCCGGTCCTGATCGAACTGCTCAGCAATGGCCCCCAGGCCGATGCGGTGGAAGCCTGCCTGCGCCAGAGCCTGGTCGGTGGGCGCGTGGTGATCTGCGGGGTGGTGCTGGCCGAGATCTGCGCCGCGCTGCGCGGCGGTGCCGAAGTGCAGGAAGCGCTGGAAGAGATGGGCATCCACTTCAGCCCGCTGGAAGCCAAGTCGGCACTGCGCGCCGGCGAGATGCACCGCCGTCACCGCCAGCGCGGCAGCGACCGCCGTGGCATCGACGATTTCATGGTCGGCGCGCACGCACTGCTGCAGTGCGACGGCCTGATCACCTGGAACGACAAATTTTACCGCGACTACTTCAAGGGCCTGAAGCTGATCGTGCCGCACGCCTGAGCCCGTAACTCAACCGCCGTATTCAACCGAAGTCTTTTCAAAGAATTTCCCGGGAGTTGTCATGTTGGAAGCCTACCGCCACCACGTAGCCGAGCGCGCCGCGCTTGGCATCCCGCCGCTGCCGCTGAGCGCCCAGCAGACGGCCGACGTCATCGAGCTGCTGAAGAACCCGCCGGCGGGCGAGGCCGAGTTCCTGCTCGACCTGCTCACCCACCGCGTGCCGGCCGGCGTCGATGACGCCGCCAAGGTCAAGGCCTCGTACCTGGCCGCCATCGCCTTCGGCAGCGAAACCAACGCGCTGATTTCGCGCGAGCGCGCCACCGAACTGCTGGGCACCATGCTGGGCGGCTACAACGTCGCGCCGCTGGTGCAGCTGCTGGACGACGCCGTGGTCGGCGCGATCGCCGCCACCGCGCTGAAGAACACCCTGCTGGTGTTCGATGCCTTCCACGACGTGCAGGAAAAGGCCAAGGCCGGCAACGCGAACGCCCAGGGCGTGCTGCAGAGCTGGGCCGATGCCGAGTGGTTCACCAGCCGCCCGGAAGTGCCGCAGAGCCTGACCATCACCGTGCTCAAGGTGACCGGCGAAACCAATACCGACGACCTGTCGCCGGCCCCCGACGCGACCACCCGCCCGGACATCCCGCTGCACGCCCTGGCGATGCTGAAGAACAAGCGCGATGGCATCGAGCCGGAAGAAGACGGCAAGCGCGGCCCGGTCAAGTTCATTGAATCGCTGAAGGACAAGGGCCACCTGGTGGCCTACGTGGGCGACGTGGTGGGTACCGGTTCGAGCCGCAAGTCGGCCACCAACTCGGTGCTGTGGTTCACCGGCGAAGACATTCCGTTCATTCCGAACAAGCGCTTCGGCGGCGTGTGCCTGGGCTCGAAGATCGCCCCGATCTTCTACAACACCATGGAAGACGCCGGCGCGCTGCCGATCGAGCTGGACGTGTCGCAGATGAACATGGGCGACGTCGTCGAACTGCGTCCCTACGACGGCAAGGCGCTGAAGGATGGCCAGGTCATCGCCGAGTTCCAGGTGAAGTCCGACGTGCTGTTCGACGAAGTGCGCGCCGGTGGCCGCATTCCGCTGATCATCGGCCGTGGCCTGACCGCCAAGGCGCGCGAAGCGCTGGGCCTGGCCCCGACCGACCTGTTCCGCCTGCCGATGGACCCGCCGGATACCGGCAAGGGCTTCTCGCTGGCGCAGAAGATGGTCGGCCGCGCCTGTGGCCTGCCGGAAGGCCAGGGCATGCGCCCGGGCACCTACTGCGAACCGAAGATGACCTCGGTGGGCTCGCAGGACACCACCGGCCCGATGACCCGCGACGAGCTGAAGGACCTGGCCTGCCTGGGCTTCTCGGCCGACCTGGTGATGCAGTCGTTCTGCCACACTGCCGCGTACCCGAAGCCGGTGGACGTCAAGACCCACCACACGCTGCCGGAGTTCATCTCCACCCGTGGCGGCATCTCGCTGCGCCCCGGCGACGGCGTGATCCACAGCTGGCTCAACCGCATGCTGCTGCCCGACACCGTCGGCACCGGTGGCGATTCGCACACCCGTTTCCCGGTGGGCATCTCGTTCCCGGCCGGCTCGGGTCTGGTCGCCTTCGCTGCTGCCACCGGCGTGATGCCGCTGGACATGCCCGAATCGGTGCTGGTGCGCTTCAAGGGCAAGATGCAGCCGGGCGTGACCCTGCGTGACCTGGTCAACGCGATTCCGCTGTACGCGATCAAGTCGGGCCTGCTGACCGTCGCCAAGGCGGGCAAGAAGAACATCTTCTCCGGCCGCATCCTGGAAATCGAAGGGCTGCCGGACCTGAAGGTCGAGCAGGCGTTCGAACTGTCCGACGCCTCGGCCGAGCGTTCGGCTGCCGGCTGCTCGGTGCACCTGAGCAAGGAGCCGATCATCGAATACCTCACCAGCAACATCACGCTGCTGAAGTGGATGATCGCCGAGGGTTACCAGGACGCCCGTTCGCTGGCGCGCCGCATCGAGAAGATGGAAGCGTGGCTGGCCAACCCGGAGTTGCTCGAGCCGGATTCCGACGCCGAGTACGCCGCCGTCATCGAGATCGACCTGGCCGACATCCACGAGCCGATCGTGGCCTGCCCGAACGATCCGGACGACGTCAAGACGCTGTCGGACGTGGCCGGTGCGGCCATCGATGAAGTGTTCATCGGTTCGTGCATGACCAACATCGGTCACTTCCGTGCGGCCGCCAAGCTGCTGGAAGGCAAGCGCGATATCCCGACCAAGCTGTGGGTGGCCCCGCCGACCAAGATGGATGCCTCGGAGCTGACCAAGGAAGGCCATTACGGCACCTTCGGCACTGCTGGCGCGCGCATGGAAATGCCGGGCTGCTCGCTGTGCATGGGCAACCAGGCACAGGTGCGCGAGGGCGCGACGGTGTTCTCGACCTCGACCCGCAACTTCCCGAACCGCCTGGGCCGCAACTCCAACGTGTACCTGGGTTCGGCCGAACTGGCCGCGATCTGCTCGCGCCTGGGTCGCATCCCGACCAAGGAAGAGTACATGGCCGACATCGGCGTGCTGGATGCCAGCAGCAAGGACATCTACCGCTACATGAACTTCGACCAGATCGAGGACTACCAGGACGTGGCCAAGACGGTTGCCGCCTGAGCCTGATCGGCTGATGTGTTGAACGAAAACCCCCGGTGAGAACCGGGGGTTTTTGTTTGCGGCGGCGTGATGCGCGCGCAAGGAACCACGAACACCCGATTGTGCGTACTCCGTCTCCCTTTTGCGCGCGGTGTCATTGATAGACTTTGTTGATGGTAAAGCGCATGGACGCGTCGTTGGCTGATGGCAGCACGAGCGCATGCGGTCATAGGGGAGTGATCCGTAGGTGCAAGCTAGAAAGTGGCGACTGCGCATGGCAGTGGCGGTGGTGGTGAGTGCGGTGGTCATGCCCGCAAGCGCGGTTGAGCCGTATCAGGAATACCGCAAACTCATCGAATCGGCGCAGAACCTGACCGCGCTGCAGGACGATCTGTTCGGCGAGAAGGTCAATCTCTACACCGGCAAGACCCAGTTCTCGGCCACGGATATCGATCTGCCCGGGAACAACAGCCTGCCGGTTCGCCTGACGCGCCGCTTCAGCGTGGAGCTGGACCTGGTAGGCACGCCCGCCAACTTCAACGCCAATCTCGATGGCGTCGGTGGGTGGGAAGTGGATGTGCCGCACATCTCCGGCACCTTCGGAGGCGTCGGCTCGTGGGCCGACACCCGGTGCTCGGTCAACATGGCGCCGACGTACAACATTGCGTTCAAGCTCACCGATATCTGGCAGGGCAATACCATCCACATACCGGAAGGCAGCGATCGCGTCATGCTGCTGGCAGAGTCCAATACGCCTCGCCCAACCGATGGTATCGCGCGCAAATGGTCCACCTCGCAGCGCGATGCCATCGACTGCATTCCGATGCAGTCCGGCCTGACCGGCGAAGGCTACCGCGTCCGCACAACGGAAGGCATCTCGTACTACTTCGATACTGCTACCAGCCGCTACGGCGGCACACTGACGAAGTCTATCGGTGAAGGTGCGCGTGCCACCTCATCGCGCGAGCGGATCTATGTACTTGCTACACGTGTTGAGGATCGGTACGGAAATTGGGTTCAGTACGCATACAACGGCGATGGCAGACCGGTTCGCATCTGGTCCAGCGATGGCCGCGAGATCAATCTGGTCTACAACGGCAAGCTGTTGGCCACGGCGTCTGCCGCAGGGCGCACCTGGTCCTACTACCATGGGCCGGTTGACGGGGTGGACCGGCTTGGAACGGTCGTACAGCCGGATGGAAGTCGCTGGACCTATGCCTACTCGAGCGCGCTGCGGGTTTCCGCTCCCTTGTGGGACGGGAACTCACAGCCGGGGTGTGGCGAGCAGCCGCCGGAGCTGACGGGTGCGCTGACCATGACCATCGGTCATCCCGCCGGCGCGGTCGGCGAGTTCAAGTTCGGCAACGTACGCCACTACCGAAGCGGGGTACATGCATCCGAGTGCGCGCGAAAGATCGCCAGGAACGGCTCTTACTACTACGAGCTGGCCACGCCTTACTTCTTTGATGTTGTCTCGTTGTTCTCCAAGACCATCACCGGGCCGGGAATTGATGCGCCGCTGGCCTGGTCGTACGGCTACGGCAGCGGCTACGAAAGGCTTTGGGGCAATCCTGACACGGGCGGCGCATATCCATGCACCACGTGCAAGAGCGAGAAAGTGGTCACCGTCACCAACCCTGATGGCTCGGCCGTCCGCTACCGATATGGTTCGCAGTACGCGCTCAACGAAGGGCGTTTGCTGGGTTCGAGCGTGCTGGATGCTGCGGGCAACGTGGTGAAGACCAGCACCAGTGTGTATATGACCAGCGACGAAGTGGCGGGCCAGCCGTTCGCGCCGCGCTTCGGCATCATCTGGAACGGGGAAGACCCCAGTACGGCCCAGGTGCGCCCTGTGGTGGCTGAGGCGGTCGAGCAGGACGGCGTGAGCTATCAGACCACGATGCTGGCGTTCGATGATCTGGCGCGACCGACCCGGGTGAACCAGTCGAGCACCACGGGCTCCCGTACGGACATTACGGAGTTCCAGGACGACCGTGCTCGCTGGATCCTGGGCAGCACGGCAAAGTCGACGAATGCGGAGACGGGAGCAGTCGTCGAGCAGACCCAGTACGACGAGCTGATGCGTCCCGTGCAGATTCTGAAGTTTGGCAAGGTGGCACAGAAGCTCACGTGGTACGGCGATGGCACTGTAGCCACGGTGATCGACGGCAACGGAAACGTGACAAGTCTCTCCGGGTGGAAGCGGGGCATTCCACAATCGGTTGGGTTTGCCGATGGCACCAGCCGCTCTGCGCTGGTGGACGACAATGGCTGGCTGACCAGTGTCACTGATGAAGTCGGTACTCAGATAGGTTATGAGTACGATCCGATGGGGCGGGTTTCGGGCATCAACTGGCCGAGTGGCGACACGACCGCGTGGGCAAAGACAACGCAGTCGTTCGAGCAGGTTGCAGGAACCGAACATGGAATCGGGGCAGGGCACTGGCGCCAGACGACGGCAACCGGGAACGCGCGGAAGTACGTGTACTTCGATGCATTCTGGCGGCCGTTGGTCACCGAAGAGTATGACGCCGCGCAGCAGGGTACTACCCAGCGGTTCCAGCGGTTTGCCTACGATGAGGCGGGGCGTCAGGCCTTCGCATCGCAGCCCTCGACCTCGCCGGCAGTCAGCGTTGGCATGTGGACGACCTACGACGCGTTGGGGCGTGCGCGATCCGCTTCGGTAGACAGCGAACAGGGCTTGTTGACCACGCTGACCGACTATCTGCCTGGTGGCCAGGTGCGTGTCACCAACCCGCGTGGCCAGAGCACGACGACGCGCTTCCAGGCCTTCGGTGGCCCTTCAACCGATGCACCGCTGACCATCGCCCACCCGGAGGGCGTGGTCACCGAGATTGAGCGGGACGTGTTCGGCAAACCACGCAGCATCACCCGCCGCAGCCAGGATGGAAGCACGCGCCTGACCCGGAGTTATGTGTACGACGGCAATCAGCTGCTGTGCAAGAGCGTCGAGCCTGAAACCGGTTCCACGTTGATGGCCTACGACGGGGCTGGAAACCTTGCGTGGAGTGCGGCAGGCCTGGACCTGCCTGCGACAGACAGCTGCGACGCCGGCGCTGCGGCGGCGACTGCCCGACAGGTGATCCGCAGGTATGACGCGCGGAATCGGATAACGAACCTGCACTTTCCAGACCTCAATGGCGACCAGAACTGGGAGTACACGCCGGATGGGAAGCCGCTCAAGGTCTACACGCTGAGTGAAGGCGGAACATCGCATGCCGCCAACTCCTATATCTACAACAAGCGTGGATTGATCAGTGCAGAGTACGTCGGCGAGATGACGATCGGCTCGGAAGTCATCCAGTATGCATACGACCCAAGTGGGGCATTGGCGTCGATCATCTATCCCAGCGGCCGCCAGGTGGATTACGCGCCCAATGCCCTGGGACAGGCAACCAAGGCAGGTTCATACGCCTCGAGCGTCCAGTACTACCCCAACGGTGGCATGAAGCAGTTCACCTACGGCAATGGACTGGTCCATTCCATGGCACAGAACGCCCGGCAGCTTCCGGCGCGCGTGACCGACGGCGGCGGGGCCTTGGATACCACCTATGAGTACGACGCCAACGGCAACGTGGGCAGAATCGTGGACCATCTTGATGCCAACCGCACGCGGACGATGGCCTATGACGGGCTCGATCGTCTGGTGAGCGCTGATTCTCCCTCGTTCGGTGGAGATGGCGCGTTCCGCTATGCCTACGATGCGTTGGACAACATCCGCTCGGCTCGGCTGGGCGGTGTGAAAGACCATGGCTACTGGTACGACGCGCGCAATCGCATGACAAACGTGCAGAACAGCGGTGGCGCAACGACCATCGCCCTCGACTACGACGTGCAGGGGAACATGGTCAAGCGCAACGGCGCTGCCTTCGTGTTCGACTTCGGTAATCGACTGCTGCAGGCCACTGGCGCCGAGAGCTACCGCTATGACATGCATGGGCGTCGTCTGTTGCAGTTGGCTTCGGATGGTTCTGCATCGATCTGGTCGTTCTACGGCAGTGACGGCCTGCTCAAGCGCCAGCGCAACTACCGCGCCGGCACCAGCACCGAGTATGTCCACCTCAATGGCAGCCTCGTGGCGAAAGCTACGCAGTACATCGCCCCGGCCGCACCGACCGTGACGGCTCCGGCCTTTAGCGGGACCGGCACGTTCGAGGTGTCGTGGACATCTGCGGCTACGGCGGATCGTTACGAGCTTCGGGAGCAGATCGACTCCGCGGCGGCCACCGACGTCTTCTCGGGCGCGGGGCGTAGCTGGTCGACCACAGGCAGGCCGGGCGGGACTTACTCCTACACCGTTCGGGCCTGCCTCCAGACTGTCTGCGGCGCGTGGAGCGCAGCGGCCAATGTTTCGGTTCAACTGCCGCCTGCGGTGGCGCCCCAGCTCAGCGTGCCCGGCGTCTCCGGGGGCGGAACCATCGCCCTCAGCTGGACTGCAGTAGCAGGTGCTTCCAGCTACTGCGTGACCGAGCAGATCGGCAGCGGGACGTGGGCATCGCTCCAATGCGTGGAAGGGCGGACGCTGACCCTCACTGCGAAGCCCGCCGGTCCATACAACTATGGTGTGCATGGCTGCAACGCAGCCGGCTGCGGGCCTGGCAACATGGCATCCACCACCGTGGTCTACGCGCCAGCTTCGGCGCCGGGCCTCTCTGTTCCGGCCACCAGCCTGGGCGGCGCCTACACCGTGAGCTGGGCACCCGTCGCCGGTGCGGACGTGTACGGGCTGGAAGAGAGCATCAATGGCGGCGGCTGGGCACTGGTGGTGTCCAACGCGTCAACTTCGCAGGGTTTCGGGAGCAAGCCAACCGGCACCTACTCCTACCGCGTTCGCGCCGGCAATGCAGCGGGCTGGGGTCCGTACTCGGGTGCAGGTGCCGTGACGGTGATCCAACCGCCGACGGCGCCCTCGCTCAGTGCGCCGGGAAGCAGCTCCAGCGGCAGCGTCACGGTCAACTGGACGCCCGTTCCGATGGCTGTCAGCTACCTGCTGGAGCAGAACGTCAATGGCGCGGGCTGGACGGGTGTCCAGCACGATGGATCCACCCAGGCCACGCTCACGGGGCTGGGGTTCGCTACGTACCTCTACCAGGTCAAGGCCTGCAATGAGGCGGGCTGCAGTGGCTACTCCAACACTGCCAGCGTTGTCTCCACGCCGCCGCCCGCGACGCCCCAGATCACGTATTCGCTGCAGACCCGTTGGCGAATCGCCCGCCTTTACAAGCAGCGCTGCGATATCAAATGGACGGCCAGCATCGGAGCTACTTCTTACCAGTTGCAGGTCCCTAACGGAACCCTTCAGTACAGTGGTTCGGCTACGTCTGTTTCCTCGCCACAGAACTCCTCTAATTACTGCGCATCAAGCCATATGATTCGGGCGTGCAACGCCAGTGGCTGTTCGGCGTGGTCCGATCCGCCAACGCCACAGCCTATCAATGACTTGGGAGATCTGGATGAAGATGGTGGTGGGGTGCCGCGATGAGATCCTTGAGTATCAAGTTTATGCTTGTGCTGGTGGCTCGACTGTTACTGGGGACCTGTGTCTTGGTTGCTTGCTTCCCGTCCCGAGCGCAGGAGGTGATCCGATACGTGCATACCGATGCTCTTGGATCACCCATCGCCGAGAGTGACGAGACCGGATCCATTGCGGTCCGGTACTCTTACGAACCATTCGGTGAAGCGGTCGGCAATGCGCCGCACGATGCGCCTGCGTACACTGGGCACGTCGCGGATGCGTCAACCGGCATGATCAATATGCAGCAGCGATACTATGATCCCAGCATAGAGCGATTTTTGTCAGTCGATCCTGTGACTGCTCACGCCAGTCCTATCGTGGCTTTCAATCGTTATCGCTATGCCAATAGCAACCCGTACGGATTTACGGATCCCGACGGGCGGAGTGCATGTGGACAAGACACTACCTGTAGGTTGAAACAAGGGGCAAGCGGGAGCACCATTCAGGTCAATCCTGCTGGCCAGCAGCTTCGCGAAACGAATCGGTACGTGGACCCAGGCCCAGGCGGGACTGAGCAGATGAGCAGAGAATTTGAGCTTGCAGAGCCTTCTCCACGTGGAGGTCATGTCGTCCAAGAAATGACCATCAAGTTCTCCCTCACTTCACCCAAGAAGAAGAGTGAGTCACTGACATACTACGAGGCGTTCCAAGTTCCAGCCGGCGCCACATCGCCTTTTCCTGCAAAGGACACGTTCGTGGTGACGCCCCCGCCCGGAACATCAGGGACTGTCACGTGGAGAGGTAGCGCTCGCTTTTACGAGGGATTGAAATTGCCGTCATCATTCGGCCAGTTCAATGTACGGCACGCCGGTTCGTTGCCGTCGACCACGATCAATCCACGCTTGGATACCAGTGGTGCCACTGCGCCAGTTATCGTAGAGTTCGAGACCTCATGGCCTTGAGGTTCTAATAGTGAAAACTCTACTAACGGCCGCTGCTATTTGGGTACACCTGGCATGCATCTCGCAAGCCGGGGCGGGACAGATTGGTCCATCACGCTATGATGAGGTGAGGGACATTTACCTGAACTTGAGACAACTTCCCGAAAGCGAGCGCCAAGAACAGGCGGCGCAAAAAGTCGACCTGCTTACCCCGTTGTTGGCGACGTCGGACGAGTCCACCGTCAGCTATGTCGCAGATGTGTTGCGGCTTGCTGGATGTCGTGCTGCGCCGGCGTTGCCCGAGATGAAAGCAGCACTCTCTCGGTTCCGAGGGCCCGAAGGCCCACGGGATGATCTACTGTCGTACGTAGTGCCCGCTGGTGCTTGGGGGGCGCTGTACAACGCTATTCTCATGATTGAAAGCGACCGTCAATGTGACGCAGCACCACAAGGAAGGTCGCCGTTGTAGTCGCTTTTTGGGGAACATTTGTAACTGACGAATGGCATTCGGGGTTTATCCGCTCACGTGCACGTGTCAAACCAAACTCGCATAGGTAAAGGGCCACGTACTGGGAGCATCGTTGCTGCGTTCGGCGCAGACGGCGCGGAAGGTTTCCACGAACGCCTGCTGCAGGCGGGTGGGGTGCCAGTCGGCGCGCGTGGTGAGGCCGATGCGGCGGCGCAGGTCGTCGCCGGCGCTGCCGATTTCGCTGAGCAGGCCGGCGCGGCGTTCGATCACGAACTGGTCGCGTGACATCAGGGTGAGCCAGTCGTCTTCCAGCAGCAGGCCGCGGGTGATCAGCACCGAGCCGCATTCGATGCGCAGCCGCGGCGGTTCGTGGCCATGCTGGCGGAACATGCGTTCCCAGCGGGCGCGCACAGGCGCGCCGGTGGCGGCGATCACCCACGGGAACGCCAGCAGCCGGTCGAAGTCGAGCGGGTCGCTGCCGGCCAGCGGGTGCCCGCTGCGCGCGACGATTACCGGGTCATCGTCGAACAGGCCCTCCTGCGCGACATCGCGTACGGGCAGGGTGTCGCGCATCGCGCCAATCAACAGGTCCAGGCTGCCGGCGCGTAGATCGCCCAGCAGTTCCGCATAAGGCCCTTCGATCACATTGACCGATGCACCCGGGTGGGCGCGGGCAAAGCGCGCCAGCACTTGCGGCAGCAGGATCGCGCGGGCCAGCGGCATCACCCCGAGCGTTACCTTGCCGCCCTGTTCGGAGCGCAGCAGGGCCACTTCGTCCAGGCCCGCTGCCAGTTCGGACAGCGCCAGCCGCACCAGCCGCAGCATGCGGGTAGCGGCCGGAGTGGTCTGCACGGTCTTGCCGTGGCGTTCGGTCAGCGGGGTTTCGATGGCGGTACCCAGCTCATGCACGGCGCGGTAGATCGCTGGCTGTGAGATGCCGGCACGCGCTGCGGCCAGGGTGAAGCTGCCGGCGTCATCCACCGCCACGAGTGCGCGCAATTGGCCGAGCGTGACGCGTCGCTCAACGGCAGGCAACGCAGGCAGGCGCTGTGCACGCCTTGCCACCCGCACGCCATCGGCGATGTACCCCAGTGCGCGCTCGATGCGGGGCACCAGCAGCTCTGCCGCTTCGGTGGGCGCCATCCCACCCGGTTGGCGGTCGAACAGGGTTGCATCCAGCTGGGTTTCCAGACGGGCAATGGCCTGGGTCAACGCCGGCTGGGAGAGATTCACGTGCGGTGCGGCGGCACTGATGCCGCCGTGGTAATGCACGGCGACCAGCGCATGCAGATGCTTCAGGTTCAGCTCAATGGGCCGGTGCATGGATCAACTATAACCAAACCCAATGGCTGTTGCGGAAATCGATCTTGAGGGGGGGGGCGCTGGCGGACAAGACTTCATCATCGTCATAGAAGGATGGATGGATGTCCCGCGTCGTCACCCGTGTCGAACGCGCCGCTGCCGGCGCACTCCAGGTCCTGGCCCAGGCAGGCGTGGCCACCGCGCATGAGGCGCAGGGCCGCAGTGGCCTGCTGCACCCGCGGCTGCGCCCGATCTTCAGCGGCGCCCGCATTGCTGGCAGCGCCATCACCGTGTCGGTGCCCCCCGGCGACAACTGGATGATGCATGTGGCCATCGAGCAGCTGCGCGATGGCGATGTGCTGGTGGTGGCGCCGACCAGCGACTGCACCGATGGCTACTTCGGCGACCTGCTGGCCACCTCGGCGCAGGTGCGTGGCTGCCGTGGGCTGGTGATTGATGCCGGCGTACGCGATGTGCGCGACCTGACCGCAATGGGCTTCCCGGTCTGGAGCCGGGCGATCCACGCGCAGGGTACGGTCAAGGAGACGCTGGGATCGGTCAACGTGCCGGTGGTGTGCGGCGGCGCGCTGGTCCACCCCGGCGACGTGGTGATCGCCGACGATGACGGCGTGTGTATCGTGCCGCGTGCCGATGCGGCACGTGTCGCCGCCGAATCGCAGGCGCGCGAGGCGCGCGAGGCGGAGAAGCGCGAACGCCTGGCCAAGGGCGAGCTGGGTCTGGACATCTACGCGATGCGCGAACGCCTGGCGGCCAAGGGCCTGCGCTATGAGTAACGGCGTGCCGGCGATGTGGATGCGCGGTGGCACCTCCAAGGGCGGCTACTTCCTGGCCACCGACCTGCCGGCCGATGCGGCCGCGCGCGACGCGTTCCTGCTGCGCGCGTACGGCTCGCCGGACCCACGCCAGATCGATGGCATGGGCGGCGCCGATCCGCTGACCTCCAAGGTCGCGGTGGTGTCGCCCTCGCGCCACCCCGGCGCGGACGTGGACTACCTGTTCCTGCAGGTGTTCGTCGACCAGGCCGTGGTGAGCGATGCACAGAACTGCGGCAACCTGCTCGCCGGGGTCGGGCCGTTTGCCCTTGAACGCGGGCTGGTGCAGCCTGCTGGCGAGAACACCGACGTGCGCATCTTCATGGTGAACACCGGCAAGGTAGCCATCGCCAAGGTACAGACCCCCGGCGGCCAGGTGCGCTACGACGGCACGGCGCGGATTGACGGTGTGCCGGGCACGGCGGCGCCAATTCCGCTGACCTTCGCCGACATCGCCGGTTCCAGCTGCGGCGCGTTGCTGCCGACCGGCAACGCGGTGGATGTGATCGACGGGGTGGAGCTCACCCTGATCGACAACGGCATGCCGTGCGTGGTGCTGCGCGCCAGCGATGTGGGCGTGAGCGGGTACGAAGACCGCGCCACGCTGGATGCCGACGACACGTTGAAGGCGCGGCTGGAGGCGATCCGCCTGCAGGCCGGGCCGTTGATGAACCTGGGCGATGTCAGCGCGCAGTCGGTGCCCAAGATGATGTTGGTGGCTGCCCCGCGCGACAGTGGCGCGATCTGCGTGCGTTCGTTCATACCTCACCGCTGCCACGCCTCCATCGGGGTGCTGGGCGCGGTCACCGTGGCCACGGCCTGCCTGCTGCCCGGTTCACCTGCGAGCGCCCTGGCGGTGGTACCCGACGGCAGCCGCCTGCAGCTGGACATCGAACACCCCAGCGGCAGCACCGGCTGCGTGCTGGAACGCGACGCGCACGGGCAGGTGGCCGCGGCGGCCATCCTGCGCACCGCCCGAAAGCTGTTCGACGGCGTGCTGTTCGACTGAATACGCGCGACGTCTCTATTCTTATGACCTGGGAGGGTTGTTATGACTGTTGTTGAGAAGCGGCAGGGCCGCTTCGGCGTCTTTGGCCAGTTGTGGTTCCAGGTGCTGGCCGGCACCATCATCGGCGTCGTGCTGGGTTGGCTGCAGCCGGACTGGGGTTCGGCGATGAAGCCGTTCGGCGATGCCTTCATCAAGCTGGTCCGCATGATGATCGGCCCGATCATCTTCGTGACGGTGGTGCACGGCATCGCCGGCATGCGCGACATGCGCAGCGTGGGCCGTCTCGCGTTGAAATCGCTGATCTATTTCGAGGTGATCACCATCCTGGCGCTGATCGTCGGGCTGGTCGCGGTGGATCTCTGGCAGCCCGGCGCCGGCATGAACATCGACCCGGCCACCATCGACATGGCCAGCATCCAGGGGTATGTGCATTCCGCGCACGACCAGTCGATCGTGTCCTACATCATGGCGATCATCCCGAATACGCTTGTGAGCGCGTTCACCGAGGCGCACGTGCTGCAGGTGCTGTTCGTGGCGGTGCTGTTCGGCGTGGCGCTGGCCTCGGTCGGTGAGCGCGGCGCGCCGGTGATGAAGGTCATCGAAGGCACGTCGTCGGTGCTGTTCAAGATCATCGGCTACGTCATGTATTTCGCTCCGATCGGTGCGTTCGGTGCCATCGCCTTCACCGTGGGCCAGTTCGGCGCGGGGTCGCTGCTGTCGCTGGGTGAGCTGATCATCGAGTTCTTCGTGGTCTGCGCGGCATTTACGGTGTTCGTGCTCGGCGCGGTGTGCTGGTGGACCGGCGCGAGCCTGTGGCGGCTGCTGGCGTATCTGCGCGATGAAATCGTGATCGTGGCGGCCACCACCTCCACCGAAACGGTGCTGCCGCGCCTGATCGAGAAGATGAAGAAGCTGGGTTGCGAGGAGGGCGTGGTGGGTTTCGTGATTCCGGCCGGCTACTCGTTCAACCTCGATGGCACCTGTCTGTACCTGACCACGGTGGCGCTGTTCCTGGCCCAGGCGACCAACACCGAGCTGACCGTGTGGCACCAGCTGGGGCTGATCGCGGTACTGCTTCTCACCTCCAAGGGCGCCGCGGGCGTGGCCGGTGCGGCGTTCGTGGTGCTGGCGGCGACGCTGGGCACCACCGGCACCATTCCGGTGGCCAGCATCGCGCTGATCCTGGGCATCCACCGCATCCTGGCCGAAGGCCTGACCTTCGTGAACCTGGTCGGCAACGCCATCGCGGTGCTGGTGATCGCCAAGTGGGAAGGCAAGCTGGACGAGAAGGTGATGGCCGAACAGATCGGCACCCGCCGCGCCCGCCTGCGCCATCTCGGCGTGCGCGAAGCCTGACCGACGCGCCGCGGGCTGCCCGCGGCGCCCCCCCCGAATGCATTGAACCCGCTGCCCACGGCAGCGGGGAGGGAGATTCCATGTCCATCCTCCGTCACACCCCGCTGGCGCTGCTGCTGAGCGCTGCGCTGGCCGCACCGGCCGCCGCCGAGGGCACCGTGCCCAAGGGCGTCGACCTGACCCTGGATTTCGTCGGCAACGTTGCCTCCAACCCCGTGGGCGGGGTGGAGCAGGGCACCGAAGGCTCGTACTGGATCATGGCCCAGTCGAAGTTCGATCTGGACGAACTGTTCGGCGTGCACAACACCGATGTGGACGCGCAGTGGGCCTGGTTCGCCGGGCGCAACCTGGCGCGCGAGAAGATCGGCAACTCGATCAGCGCGCAGCAGACCTGGCGCCCGGTGGCCGGGGGGCGCCTGACCCGGCTGACCGTGCGCCACCGCTTCGACAACGGGCTGAGCATCACCGCCGGCCGCGCTCCGGTGAACAGCTACTTCAACAACTCCGCGCTCAACTGTGTGTTCATGAGCAACACCATGTGCCTCACCCCGTATGGCGCGATCACCGACCTGGGCATCACCGCGTTCCCGAACTCGTCCTGGGCCGGCATCCTGCGCTACGACGTGAATGATCGCTGGTATGTGCAGGGCGGCGCGTTCGATTACAACAATGAGCTGAACAAGGCCGGCAAGAACGGCCTGGACTTCTCGGTGGGCGAAGGCACCGGCACCATCACGGCCTATGAGGCCGGCTACCAGACCAGCTTCGCCAACGACCGGCTGCCGCGCACCTACCGAGTGGGCATGTACCGCAACACCGATGGCGGCAAGAGCTCCTATTTCGATGCCAACGGCAACTCCGCCGCGCTGACCGGCAAGCCGACGGCGATGCAGGAGGGCGCCCGCGCGGGCTGGTACGCGATGGCCGATCAGACCGTATGGCGCGGGGAGGGCAAGCGCAATCTGGCGCTGTTCGCCCGCGCCTACGTCAACACCGGCAATGAAGCGCCGGTGGACCAGTTCGCCGCGGTCGGCTTCGTCAAGACCGGCACCTTCGCCGGACGCGACCAGGACACCCTGGCGATGTTCGTGTCCAACACCCACTTCAGCGACGAGCAGATCGCGTTCCTGCGCGACCGCCGCGTACGCAACGGCGGCAGCGGCGCGCCGAATGCCGACGAGATCATCGCCGAGCTCAGCTATGGCTGGGCGGTGCACAAGGGCATCCGGCTGATGCCCAACCTGCAGTACGTGATCAACCCGGACCCGATCTACGCGCCGACCCGCACCACCGACATTCCCGACGCGCTGATCGTCGGGCTGCGCGTGGATGTCCACTTCGCCCAGCTGTTCGGCTGGTGATTCCTCCCCCACGAGGCCTCTGATGATCATCGATTGCCACGGTCACTACACGACCGCTCCCGCCAGCCACGATGCGTTCCGCAAGGCGCAGGTGGCCCACTTCAACGACCCCACGCTGCCGGCGCCGGTGTACCCGGTGATCAGCGACGACGAACTGCGCGAGAGCGTGGAAGGCAACCAGCTGCGCCTGCTGCGCGAGCGCGGCGCGGACATGACGATCTTCTCGCCGCGTGCCAGCACCATGGCCCACCACATCGGCGACGAGGCGGTGAGCGCGGAATGGACCCGGCGCTGCAACGACCTGATCGCGCGGGTGGTGGCGCTGTACCCGGAGACCTTCATCGGCGTGTGCCAGCTGCCGCAGTCGCCCGGCGTCCCCATCGCCAACTCGATCGCCGAGCTGGAGCGGTGCGTCAACGAGCTGGGCTTTGTCGGCTGCAACCTCAATCCGGACCCTTCCGGGGGCCACTGGAACGGGGTGCCACTGACCGACCGGGCCTGGTACCCGTTCTTCGAGAAGATGGTGGAGCTGGACGTGCCGGCCATGGTGCATGTGTCGGGCAGCTGCAATGCCAATTTCCACGCCACCGGCGCGCACTACCTCAATGCCGACACCACCGCGTTCATGCAGTTCCTGCAGGGCGACCTGTTCCGTGACTTTCCGGAGCTGCGTTTCATCATCCCGCACGGCGGCGGCGCGGTGCCCTACCACTGGGGTCGCTTCCGCGGCCTGGCCGACATGCTGGGCAAGCCGCCGCTGAACGAGCATGTGATGAAGAATGTGTTCTTCGACACCTGCGTTTACCATCAGCCCGGCATAGACCTGCTGTTCAAGGTGATCGACATCGACAACATCCTGTTCGGCTCGGAAATGGTCGGCGCGGTGCGCGGCATCGATCCGGAAACCGGGCAGTACTTCGACGACACCCTGCGCTATGTGGAAGCGCTGGGGCTGTCGGCAGCGGATCGCAGCAAGGTGCTGTCGGGCAACGCGCGCCGGGTGTACCCGCGGCTGGATGCGCAGCTGAAGGCGAGGGGGCTGTAATGGCGGATTTCGTGAAGGATCCCGATTGGCTGGATTTCTGTCCGGACCCGAGCCGGCCGGTGTTCGTGCCGCCGCCGGGCGCGGTGGATGCGCATTGCCATGTGTTCGGCCCGGGGGACCAGTTCCCGTATGCGCCCGAGCGCAAGTACACGCCCTGCGATGCGGGCAAGGCGCAGCTGTTCGCGCTGCGCGATCATCTTGGGTTCGAGCGCAACGTGATCGTGCAGGCGACCTGCCACGGTGCCGACAACAGGGCGCTGGTGGATGCACTGCGCAGCGCCGACGGCCGCGCGCGCGGCGTGGCCACGGTGCGCGATACGGTCACCGATGAGGAACTGCGCGAGCTGCATGAGGCGGGTGTGCGCGGGGTGCGCTTCAATTTCGTGAAGCGGCTGGTGGATCCGAAGCCGGATGCGTACTACCACGCCATCATTGAACGGATCGCGCCGCTGGGTTGGCATGTTGTCGTGTACTTCGAGGCGGCCGACCTGGCCGAGCGCTGGAATTTCTTCACCTCGCTGCCGACCACGGTGGTTGTGGACCACATGGGCCGGCCGGACGTGACCCAGCCGGTGGACGGGGCGGAGTTCCAGCGTTTCGTGCGGTTGATGCGCGAGCACCCGAATGTGTGGAGCAAGGTGAGCTGCCCGGAGCGGCTGTCGCGGTCCGGGCCGCCCACGTATGAA
>NZ_JBNBBE010000019.1:0-9726 GCF_050031795.1 Stenotrophomonas sp. SrG | reverse complement strand
TCGTCGGGGTGTTATCCCCGCGCCAGCGCCATCAGGCGTTCGGCGATCCGCTCCAGCGGAACCTGCTCGTCGGTGGCGCCGAGCTTGAAGGCGGCGCCGGGCATGCCCCAGACCACGCTGGTGGCTTCGTCCTGCACCAGGGTGGGCGCACCGGCGTTCTTCAGTTCCAGCAGCCCACGCGCGCCGTCGTCGCCCATGCCGGTGAGGATCGCGCCGATGGCGTTGGCACCGGCGCTTTCTGCCACCGAACGGAACAGCACGTCCACCGCCGGCTTGTGCCGGTTTACCGCCGGGCCGTCATCCACCCGGCAGCGCCAGCGCGCACCGTCACGGATCACCCGCAGGTGCTTGCCGCCGGGTGGCAGGTAAGCATGGCCCGGCAGCACGGCTTCGCCGTCGCTGGCTTCGCGTACGGACATCGCCGAATGGCGGTCCAGGCGTTCGGCAAAGGCGGTGCTGAAGGTGGCGGGCAGGTGCTGGGTGAGCACCACCGCCGGGGCATCGGCCGGCAGGCCTTCGAGCACCACGCGCAGCGCTTCGGTACCGCCGGCCGAGGCGCCGATGGCGATCAGGCGGTCGGTGGTACGGAACTGGATCGAACGTGCGGGCGAGGGCGGCACGGCGTCCAGGGTGATGCGCGGCGTGATCGGGCGGGCCAGGGTGCGCACGCGCGAGCGCGCCGCCATCTTGACCTTGCCGATGATCTCTTCGGCATAGCCCTGCAGGCCGCGCGCCACGTCGAACTTGGGCTTGGAGATGAAATCCACCGCGCCCAGCGCCAGTGCCTGCAGGGTGGTGTCGGCGCCGCGCTCGGTCAGCGAGGAGATCATCACCACCGGCAGCGGGTGCAGGCGCATCAGGTTTTCCAGGAATGCCAGCCCATCCATGCGCGGCATTTCCACGTCCAGCGTGATCACGTCCGGGGCGAGGCGCTTGATCTTCTCGCGCGCCAGCAACGGATCGGCCGCCGTGCCGACCACTTCAATGGCCGGGTCGCTGGCGAGGATCTCGCTCAACATCTGCCGCACCACCGCCGAATCGTCGACGATCAAAACCCTGCAGGGTGAACCGTTGATCATTCGAACAGCTCCACGCCACCGGTGACCGGGGCCTTGGACAGGCGGGCACGCACGGCCGATTCGGTCGCGGCCACTTCGGCCTCGTGCGCATGCGGCAGGCGCTGCACCACCACGCGGCCGGTGTCGGCGAAGAACCACACCTTGCGCGGGTGGATGCCGCACAGGTCCTCGGCGAGCACCGGGATATGTTCGGCCTGCAGGTACTGGCGCACGAATTCGGCGTTGCGGGTGCCCACCGGGTTGCTGGTGAAGCCCTTGAGCACGTTGGCGCCGCCGAACACCTTGGCTTCCAGGCGCTTGCGGTGCGCGCCGCGCTTGAGCAGGTCGTTGATCAGCAGTTCCATGGCATAGCTTCCGTAGCGCGCCGGGGCACCATCGCCGACATTGCCTTCGGGCAGCAGGAAGTGGTTCATGCCACCGATCTTCAACACCGGGTCGCGCAGGCACGCGGCCACGCAGGAACCCAGCGTGGTGGTCAGTGCGGTCTCGTCGTCGACCACCAGGTACTGGGTCGGCAGCAGCTTGGCGGCGGTGACCTTGAAGCGGCTGTCGAAGTAACGCATCACGTCATCAGGACGGGCGGCCAGGTTCATGCCGGGGCTCCGGGCGCGCGCTTGTACAGGGTGCGCCCGCACGGCTGGATCAGGTCGGCGGCGTGCAGGTAGTTCTCCGAGTGGCCGGTGTAGAGCAGGCCATCGTCGCCCATGTGCTGGATCAGCCGCGACAGGATGCCGCGCTGGGTGGGCTTGTCGAAATAGATCATGACGTTGCGGCAGAACAGGGCGTCGAACGGGCCGCCGACGTCGTAACGCGGAGCCAGCAGGTTGAGTGGGCGGAAGTCGATCAGCTCGCGCAGCGCCGGATGCACGCGGCACTGGCCTTCATTGGGGCCGCTGCCGCGCTGGAAGTAGCGCTTCTTGATGGCCGGATCCAGACCGGACACGCGATCGATGGCGTACACGCCGCGGCTGGCGGTGGCCAGCACCTGGGTGTCCACATCGGTCGCCAGGATGCGCACCGGCGGCTTCAGCGTGCCGAATGCCTCGCAGGCGGTGATGGCCATGGAGTAGGGCTCTTCACCGGTGGAGGCCGCACACGACCACAGCTGCAGGGTGCCATTTCCAGCCCGCGCGCGCAGTTCGGTATCGAGCTTCTCGAAGTGGTGCGGCTCACGGAAGAACGCGGTCAGGTTGGTGGTCAGCGCGTTGGTGAACGCCTGCCACTCATCCCCGCCCTGGCTTTCCAGCTGGTCCAGGTACTCCTGGAAGCTGCGCAGGCCGAGCGCACGCAGCCGCCGGGACAGCCGGCCGTACACCATGTCACGCTTGGCCGGCGCCAGCGAGATGCCGACGCGCTGGTAGATCAGGTCGCAGATGCGGCGGAAGTCGCGGTCGGCGAACTCGAATTCGCGTCCGGTCGAGGAGGCAGCGGAAGCAGGTGCGGTAGGCGTGGTCACGGGCGAACTCGATCGAAGAAGGGAGGCGGCGGCCGCGCGGCCGCCGCCGGCGCTCAGAACTCTTGCCAGTTGCCGTCATCGGCGGTGGTGCGCGGTGCACGCACGGCCGGGGCCGACTTCACCGGGCTGGGCTTGGTCGGCGCCGCCGGCTTCACGCTGCGCAGCGGGGCCGGTGCGGCGATGCGGGCGGTCACCGCGCTGACGGCGGCCGCCACCTGGTTGTCGAGGCGGAAGATCGACACCGCGTCGGCCAGCTGGGTGGCCTGCTCTTCCATCGCGCGGGCAGCCGCGGTGGCTTCTTCCACCAGTGCAGCGTTCTGCTGGGTGGTTTCGTCCATCTGCACCACGGTCTGGTTGACCTGCTCGATGCCGGCCGACTGCTCCTGCGAGGCGGCCGAGATTTCGGCCATGATGTCGGTGACGCGCTGCACCGAGGCGACGATCTCGCCCATGGTGCTGCCGGCCTTGTGCACCAGGGCCGAACCGTCGGCCACGCTGGACACGGATTCGTCGATCAACCCCTTGATCTCCTTGGCGGCACCGGCCGAGCGCTGGGCCAGGGTGCGCACTTCGGAGGCGACCACGGCGAAACCGCGGCCCTGTTCGCCGGCACGGGCTGCTTCCACGGCGGCGTTCAATGCCAGGATGTTGGTCTGGAAGGCGATGCCGTCGATGACCGAGATGATTTCGGCAATGCGCTTGGAGCTGGCTTCGATCGCGCTCATCGTGGTGACCACCTGGCCGACGACTTCACCGCCCTGCGAGGCCACGCTGTGCGCACCAATCGCCAGCTGGTTGGCCTGGCGGGCGTGTTCGGCGTTCTGGCGCACGGTGGAGGTCAGTTCCTCCATGGAGGCGGCGGTTTCTTCCAGGTTGGCGGCCTGCTGTTCGGTACGGCGCGAGAGGTCGCTGTTGCCGGTGGCGATTTCGCCCGCGGCCAGGTTGATGTTGCCCGCCGCTTCCTGGATCTGGCCGACGATCTGGGTCAGCTGGGCCACGGTGGCATTGGCATCGTCGCGCATGGTCGCGAACACGCCCTGGAACTCGCCCTGCATGCGCGCGGTGAGGTCGCCTTCGGCGATGGCCGACAGCAGCTGCGAGAGCTTGCCGAGGTTGTCGTCGCTGACCTGCATCATCGCGTTGAGGCTGGCGATCATCTGGCCGAAATCGTGGTCGAAGCGGGCGGCATCGCCACGCTGGCTGAAGTCACCCGCGGCCGCGGCAGCGCCCAGGCGCTTGATCTCGGCGTTGATGCTGGCCAGGTTGTGCTTGACGGTGTCCACGGTGGTGCTGATGGCGGCCTTTTCGCCCGGGTAGCGGGCGATGTCGGCGCTCAGGTCGCCCACGGCGTAACGCTGCATCACGGCCAGCACATCCTGCATGGTCTGCACGTGGGCGCCGACCAAGGTGTTGGTTTCGTGCACCATCCGGCCGTACTCGCCCGGGAAGGCGGTTTCGTCCATACGGTAGCCGGTCTGGCCGGCGTCGTGCTGGCTGGCCATTTCGCGCTGTGCGCCGATGACGGCGTGCAGCTGCTGCTGCATGCGGCCCATGCTTTCCAGCAGGCGGCCCGGTTCGTCCTGGGCCTGCGGGCCGATGCGGCTGTCGAGCTTGCCGCCGGCGATGCTCTCGGCCACGCCGGTGGCCTGGCGCAGCGGACCGGTGATGCGGTTGCCGATCAGCCAGCTCAGGGCCAGCACCACCAGCACCAGCGCGCCGCCGCTACCGGCCATGATGCCGGTGAAGGCCAGCGCGTCGGACTGTACGTCGTCCATGTAGACGCCGCTGGTGACCACCCACTGCCACGGCGCGTACATGCCGGCGTAGGTGGCCTTTTCGATCAGCGCCTCGCCATTGCCGGGCTTGGTGGTGGAGTAGTAGGTGTAGCCGCCGCCGGTCTTGGCCATGTCCACCTGCTGCAGGTACAGCGGCACACCGTCCTTGGACAGGTAGTCCTTCTGCACCTTGCCGACGCGGTCCGGGGCGAACGGGTGCATGAGCAGGGTGTAGTCGGTGGCAAGCACGTTGTAGTACGCGCTCTCGCCGTCGGCGCGCATGCTGTGCAGCGCCTGCAGTGCCGCCGCCTTGGCCGCCTCTTCGGTGAGTTCGCCGGTGCCGACCAGTCGCTTGTAGTGGTCGAAGATGCCGTAGGTCAGTTCGACCTGGGTCTTCAGGGCGTCCTTGCGCGTCTCGGCCAGATCCAGGTACTGGATGCGCGCGGCAATGATGGCCAGGGCGATCACGCCGACGGCGATCAGGGCGGTGAGCAGGTTCAACTTGCCCCGGACGGACAGGTTGGAGAAGCGACTGGAAAGATTCATGGGCGGGGGGGCCTTCTCTAGCGGGGGCGTACAGCGCAAGCCGACGTCGACGAACGTGTCGAGGCAATGGAGTTATCGGCAGAAGCCGGCGCTGATTTAGCGGCGCCAGCTGAGCGCATTCAGCTTCAGATATGAAAAGACCCCGATGCCGGAGCATCGGGGCCTGTGTATTTCACCGCTGCGCGGAGGCGCGGGGCGGTTTAGAACTCCTGCCAGTCACCCTCGGCGAGCTCGGCAGCGACCGCACGGCTGGCCGGCTTGCGCGCCGGTGCTGCGGCCGGGCGGCTGACCGCACGCGGTGCCGGTGCGAACACCGGTGCGGCGGGCGACACTTCCTGCTCGTCGAGACGGAAGATCGACACGGCGTCGCTGAGCTGGCCGGCCTGTTCTTCCATCGAGCGGGCAGCGGCCGTGGCTTCTTCCACCAGCGCGGCATTCTGCTGGGTGGTTTCGTCCATCTGCACCACGGTCTGGTTGACCTGTTCGATGCCGGCCGACTGTTCCTGCGAGGCGGCGGAAATCTCGGCCATGATGTCGGTCACGCGCTGCACCGAGGCGACGATTTCGCCCATGGTGGCGCCGGCCTTGTGCACCAGGGCCGAACCGTCGTTGACCTTGCCGACCGAGTCGTCGATCAGGCCCTTGATCTCCTTGGCCGCACCGGCCGAACGCTGGGCCAGGGTGCGCACTTCGGAGGCGACCACGGCGAAGCCGCGGCCCTGTTCACCGGCACGGGCCGCTTCGACCGCGGCGTTCAGCGCCAGGATGTTGGTCTGGAAGGCGATGCCGTCGATGACCGAGATGATCTCGGCGATCTTCTTGGACGAGGTCTGGATCGCGCTCATGGTGGTCACCACCTGGCCGACCACTTCACCGCCCTGCGAGGCGACGGTGTGCGCGCCGATGGCGAGCTGGTTGGCCTGGCGGGCGTGCTCGGCGTTCTGGCGCACGGTGGAGGTCAGCTCCTCCATGGAGGCGGCGGTTTCTTCCAGGTTGGCGGCCTGCTGTTCGGTACGGCGCGACAGGTCGCTGTTGCCGGTGG
The DNA here is from genome assembly GCF_050031795.1 of Stenotrophomonas sp. SrG. Taxonomy (NCBI): domain Bacteria; kingdom Pseudomonadati; phylum Pseudomonadota; class Gammaproteobacteria; order Lysobacterales; family Lysobacteraceae; genus Stenotrophomonas; species Stenotrophomonas sp. SrG. The sequence continues at coordinate 3,828 of NZ_JBNBBE010000019.1, read as the reverse complement.
CGATTTCGCTGGCGGCCGAGCTGATGGCCTGGCTGGACTGCTTGATGCGGGTGACGATGCCGCTGAGCTGTTCGGCGGTGGCGTTGGCGTCATCGCGCATGGTGGCGAACACGCCTTCGAACTCGCCGTGCATGCGCACGGTCAGGTCGCCCTGCGACAGCGCGGTGAGCAGGCCGGAGATCTGTTCGATGCTGGAGGCGTTGGCGTCGAGCAGGCCGTTGATCTGCTGGGCCAGCTGCAGGAAGAAGCCATCCTTGCCTTCGGCGCTGATGCGGCCGGACAGGTCGCCGGCGGCGGCCTGGGCGATGACGCGGGCCACTTCGGCTTCGACCAGCGCTTCGGGGGTGCGGTCACGCCATTCGACCACGTGGCCGACGCTCTCGCCGTCTTCGTTGCGGATGGTGGACACGACCTGGGCGAACTGGGCATCGCCGAACTGCATGGCGCGGCGGGCCACGCCGTGCTGCTTGAGGTTGGCCAGCAGGCTGGCGTCCATTTCGCCGCGGTGTTCGAGCACGGTCAGCGGGCGGCCGACCAGCGAAACGGAGGCGTCGAAGTCCGGCAGGTTGCGGCGCAGGTCGTCCTGGTACTGGGACAGGGTCTGCTCCAGCGCACGGTTGGCGTAGACGATGTTGAGGTTGTTGTCGGTCAGGTACACGCCGGTGGAGCTGTAATCCAGCGCGGTACGGATGCGCAGGTTCTCGCGGGCCACGGCCTGTTCGGTTTCGGTGCGGTCGCGCAGGTCGCGCTGCATGCGCTGCATGGCCTGCATGAGGTCGCCGACTTCGTCCTTGCGGGTGACGTCGATATGGCCGTCGAGCTTGCCACCGGCCACTTCGTTGGCGACCGAGACGGCGCCACGGACGCTGCCGACCAGCGAGCGGGCAAACAGGTACACCAGCACCAGGCCCATGGCGGCACCACCGAGCAGGGCGATGATGGTCAGGGTGGCGGAGGTGGCGTAGGTGCTTTCGGCCTCTTCGCGCGAGGCGCGGGCAAGGCGGTTGTCTTCGGCGATCAGGGTCTCAAGGGCGGCAGAAGCCTTGAGATGCTTGGCGCGGGTTTCACCGACGAAGGTGTCGATGGCATCGTCCGGCAGGTCCAGCTCGAGCATTTCGGTGACCGAGTCGTAGGAGGCCAGCGAGTCGTTCCAGTCCTTGGCGAAGGCGTCGAACAGCTTCTTCTGCTGCGGGCTGTCGATCAGGGCGGGGTACTTCTTGATCGAAGCATCGATCTTGGTGCGCAGGTCGGCGGCGCGGGTCTTGGCTTCGGCCTTGACGTCATCGCTGGCGCGGATCAGGCCCTGGTAGGCCGAGTTGCGGTATTCACCGAGCATGCCACGCATTTCGCCGGCCATGCGGATGCTTTCCATCCGGTTGCCGGCCAGTTCGGTGGTCACGTTGTTGAGGGAGTGCAGGCCACGATAGGCGACCACGCCCTGCAGCAGCATCACCAGCAGGATTACACCGAAAGTCAGCATCAACTTCGGCATCAGTTTGAGGTTGTTGATCCATTGCATGGTGGTGCACTCTCCGGTGGCAGACGCGTCCGGGCGTGGCGCCCGGTTGCAGCGGCCACGCCGGCCTGGGCCGGCGTGGCAGGGCGTGTGGCGATTACTTGATGTTGGCGAGCTTCAGGCCGGCCGGCGAGCTGACTTCGATTTCAGCGCGCGAAGCGTCGCGGGCGATCTTGCCGATCACGCAGACGGTCTTGCCTTCCAGGGTTTCCAGCGGGAAGCTGAACTTGCCGCGGTTCTCGCCGGCGATGCGGGCCGAGAAGGTGTGGCGCGGGAAGGCGCCGCCCATGTACAGGAAGGTCGGCTGGCCTTCGGAACCTTCGGCGTAACGGGCCTTTTCGACCTTGCCGCAGACCATGCCATCCTTGCCAACGGCGCGCGCGGCCAGCTCCGGCGGGATCATTTCAGCCGACTGGGCGAAAGCGGACGAGGCGGACGAGGCGAGGACAGCGACCGAAAGCAGAGCAAGCAGGGACTTCATCGGGAGATTCTCCGGGGGATATGGATAAGTGGTCCGGGGCGTGGCGGGCCGCGCGTCCGGTTCCTGAATCCAGCTATCGGCCAGTTGCGACACAACTTAAGGACTTTGTTGAACGAAAGTCGTTCCGGTCTGTCGCAGCGGCCGGATCAGGCGGCGGCGTCTTCGACAACGGCCGGCTGGCCCATGTCGGCGCTGTCGAGCAGGGTTTCGATATCGAGCAGGATCAGCATGCGATCGTCCTGGGTGCCGATGCCGGAGATGAAGCGGGTATCGACGGCGGCGCCGAACTCGGGGGTGGGGCGGATCTGGTCGGCGTTGAGCGGGATCACGTCGGAGACGCTGTCCACGACGATGCCGACCACGCGGTTGTCGACATTGAGGACGATCATGACGGTGAAGGCGTCGTAGCGTGCTTCGTCCAGGCGCAGCTTGAGGCGCAGGTCGATGACGGGAACGATGGTGCCGCGCAGGTTGATTACGCCCTTGATGTAATCGGGGGCATCGGGCACGCGGGTGACGGAGTCGTAGCCGCGGATTTCCTGCACCTTGAGGATGTCCACGCCGTAGTGCTCGGCGCCGAGGGTGAAGCTGAGGTACTCGCCACCGCTGCTGGCGGCGTTGGGGTTGCTGTCGTTCATGGAAGGAATCCTGGGTCGGGCGTGGCGGTCGGAAAACCGGGGCGTCATTCCGGATATCGGCCTGGATGGCGACGACTTTAGGAAAGAGCGTCCGACCAACGGTCGGACCTACGCGGGCCTCCCAATCGGTTCCGACGTCGCTGTCATTCCCCGTTCTTGCGGGCGCTGCGCTGGCGGTCGATGCGGAAGATGTAACGCTGGATGGCGCTGTCGCCGCCGCGCGGGAGGCCATCGAAACGCATGCCGATGCGCTTCATTTCCACGCCGCTGGGCAGCTTGACCGCCAGCTGGTTGCAGACGATCAGCGAGATCTGCAGCGGGCCGCTTTCGGGCATGTCCAGGCGGGCGTCGTAGCGCTTCTGGATGCTGAAGACGTTGCAGTCCACCGGCACGGTCACGGCCAGGCCGCCGCCGCTGATGTCCACCACGCGCAGGTGCAGGGCTTCGCTGCGGTCCTCGTTGATCGGGAACAGCAGGTGCGGGGAGTCGGTGAACGGGGTTTCCAGCCGATAGAGCTCGCGGCGCTGCAGGTGCACCAGCTCGGTGGGGAAGGGCACGCGGAAGGCGACGTGGCGGTGGCCGCCGGTGCGCTCCAGGTGGTCCAGCCGGAAGCGGACCATGACACGGTCCAGCTGCGCGAAGCAGAGCAGGTGGCCGGCGTCTTCGGCGGCGCGGTTGGCTGGCTCTGACGGGCTGCCGTCGAGCAGCAGCCAGTCGTCGTCTTCGTCCAGTTCCAGGATCGCGGTCGGGAAGGACTGGTCGCGACCGCCCAGGTGCGCGTTGATCAGCGAGCGTTGGTCGATCAGCGCCTGCAGCAGCTGGCGGATCTGCCGGGGGTTGCGGACCAGGTAACGATCGTCCGTGCCGTCATCAAGGGCGGCATGGGATGCGTCATGGGGGTCAAGGCTGCCTTCGGACATGGACTCTGCTGCGTTGGGCGGGTACGGATATCGTGCGATATCAGGTCTCTGTCCGTTTATCGGCAGCAGTTCACAATAATGTAGGGCCAATGTGTGTAGCGGTACGTTCGGCCAAAAAGCACCACCCCGCCGCAGCGGGGTGGTGTCAGGGGCGTCCAGCGGCGACGATCAGAACTCCTGCCAGTCGCCTTCGTTGGCCAGTACGGGTTCGCGCACCGCCGCGCGGCGGACCGGCGCGGTCGGGGCACGCGGGCGGGCCGGGGCGGCGTGGCG
>NZ_JBNBBE010000018.1:20991-75167 GCF_050031795.1 Stenotrophomonas sp. SrG | reverse complement strand
TCCCAGGCGCGTGGCCAGCCGGCGCCACAGGCGCTCGGCCACGCCGCCCTCATTGGCCGGCTCCGGGCGCGCCGGGAACGCCGATACCAGGCGGTCCCAGGCCAGGAAATCGCTGTCGGGCAGCAGGTACAGCCGCCAGCAACAGCGTCCGCGCGCATCGGAGAAGCACAGGCTTTCGCGGATGCCTTCGCTGTCCATGCCCTGGCAGGCATGGGCCGAAACGGCATGTTTCCAGCCGCCCAGCTCGCTGCTTTCGGGGCGGTACAGACACAGCACCGTGCCCAGTGCCGCCAGCTGTTCCGGGGATGGCAGCTGGCCAGGGCGCAGGTACCGGTCTGGGGTTCGCAGTGCGGAAAGGGCTCGGCTCATGATGGCTACCAGCTCACGGCAAGGCTGGCCGAGACGTTCCGGCCAGGGTTGGTGTAACGGTCGATCACCGTGCTGCTGGAGGCCAGCGCGGAGGTGATCGCGGAGTAATCGATGTAGGTGCGGTCGCCGAGGTTGAACACGCCGACGTTGACCTTGGCGCCGGGGGCGAAGTCCCAGTGCGCCACCAGGTCCAGCACCCCATAGCCGGCCGGGCGGAACGCGGTGGCGCTCGCCATGCGGTCCTTGCGCCTGGCGAACGTGCCCAGCAGCTCCACGCCCCACGCATCTCGGTCGAAGGCGACGCCGAGCGTGCCGCGCAGCGGATCGATCGATTCCAGCGGCACGTCTTCGGTCTTGTCCTGCCCGCGCGACCACGCTACCGCTCCGTTCAACGACCAGCCGGCCAGCGCGGTGCTGAGTTCGCCGAACTCGACCCCCGCCTTCAGTTCAGCACCGTAGATTTCCGCGTCGGCGATGTTCTGCGACTGGAACACGATCAGCCCCTGCGGGTTGATGCCGACCTGGCGCTGCGACTCGATGAAGTCCTTGTAGTCGTTGTAGTAGCCGCTCAGGCTTACGTACGCGGCCTTGCTGACATAGCGCAGACCCAGTTCCAGGCCATCACTGGTTTCAGGCTTGAGGTCGGGGTTGGGAATGGCGGTGTAACCGAACATTACGTTGGTGAAGCCCAGGTTGACGTCGTTGTACGGCGGCGAGCGGAAGCCGTGCGAGTAGCCGGCGAACAGCGACCAGTCATCGGCGAAACGCCACACCATGCCCAGCTTCGGCGACACGCTGGTCTTGGTCAGGTCCGACACCGGCATGCCCGGGTTGTCGGCGGCGAAGATCGGGTCCACGTCCGGGCGCAGTTCGTAGTGGTCCACGCGCACGCCCGGCACCAGCGAGAGGCGGCCATCGGCGAAGCGCATTTCGTCCTGCACGTACAGGCCCAGCTCGGTGGTTCTGCTGATGGGGAAATCGCGCACGGGGAACGCATCGGGCAGGATCGTGGTGCTGGTCTGGCCGTTGGCCAGGACCTGGTAGCCGTCGCGCTTCTGCCGCGTTTCGGTCCAGGTGCCATCGAAGCCATAGGTCAGCGCGTGCTCGACCGCGCCGGTCTGCAGCGCCTTGTGGAACACCGCCTGCAGGCCGTACACGCGCTGGTCGAAGTTGAATTCGCGGTGGCGCGTGCTGCGGTTGGCGCGCTGCTCATCGGTGCGCTGGGTGGTTTCGCTGTCCTGCCGGTACAGCTGCCAGGACAGGCTGTCGGCGAAGCCGGCGGCCAGGTTGTCCATCTCGTGCGCGAACGACACCCGCGCGCGGGTCTGGTGGTCGCGCGCCTGCATGCCGGTGGTGGTGGTGTGGTCGATGGCCGACAGCACGTCGGTGTCCACGCTGTCTTCGTTGCCTTCCACCGTCAGCCGGAAGCGCTGGTCTTCGCTCGGCGCATAGAACAGCTTGCCGAGCACGCTGCGGCCATCGCGGTCCTGCGGGTTGGCGGCGGTGCGGGTGCGGTCGCTGCTGCGCACATCGCCCATGCTTTCGGTTTCCTGGCCCTGGCGATGGTTGACGTTCACCATGCCGCTCCAATGGTCGCCGCCAAAGGCGGTGGTGGCGCTGCCCAGCAGGCCGTTCCATTCGCCGTCATAGCCGAATTTCAGGCCGACGTAGCTGTTCTTGCCGTCCTTGAGGTAATCGGCCGGGTCCTTGGTGACGAAGGCCACCACCCCGCCCAGTGCATCGGAGCCATACAGCGCGCTGGCCGGGCCGCGCACGATCTCGACCCGCTTGAGCGTTTCCAGGTCGGTGAAGTTGCGGTTGGCGTCGGAGAAGCTGCCGATGCTGAAGGCCTTGGGCATGGCGATGCCGTCGGTCTGGATCAGTACGCGGTTGCCATCCAGCCCGCGGATGCGGAACCCGCCCAGGCCGAAGCGGGCCGGGCTGCTGGTCACCGAGATGCCCGGCTCGTAGCGGACCAGGTCCTTGATGCTGCGCACAAGGTGGTCATCCAGCTGCTCGCGGTCGATCACATCAACGGTGGCGGCCACGTCGCTGAGCGCACGTTCGGTGCGGGTAGCGGTGACCTGCACGCGGTCGAAGTCGCGCGCGTCGGCACCGGCATCGGGGGTGGCAGGGGCAGCCGCGTGGGCGGCGGCCATGGGCAGCGCCAGCCACAAGGCAAGGCTCAGGGCGGTAGGACGGGTCATGTGGGTGGGCAGGGTCGGCTGGACGCGGAAGGAGACCCCCGACAGACGCCAGGGACCAAGCGGTCGCAGGCGACGTGCCGAGGGGGAGAGAGCAGTGAAGGCGGCAGGCCTGGGGAGCGCATCGCGGCCGCGCGAATGCACCCCGTGGGGGAGGCGGGCCGTTACTTGGTGAGGATCAGCTTGTCGTTGCTGGTGTGGCGCAGACGATAGAAGCGGTCGCCGTGCTGGATCAGGATTTCGCGGCGACCCTTGAGCAGGGCCTCGCTGTCGATCACTTCTTCGGCCGGAACGGCGCGGACCGGGCGGTCGCGCAGGGTCAGCGTTTCGGGGCGCAGCAGTACAGCGGCTTGAGTGTTCATTGTCTGGACTCGTGCGAGGGACGAGTTAGATGATAATGATTCTCAGTTCACAATCAACAACCATTCTCATGTTGATTGATGAAATTAATGATCGATTTTTGGAAATCGATTGATGCTGCCTATCGGTAGAGCCACGCAGGGCGTGGCTCTACCGGCCGTCAGGTCAGGGCGCGAAGACCGCCTCCACCCTGCTCCAGTCCGTTTCGGCCACCTGCTCCAGCACCTCGAGGGCGCCCAGGTTCTGCTCCAGCTGGCTGACCCGGCTGGCGCCGAGGATCACGCTGGAGACGTTCGGGTTGCGCAGGCACCAGGCGATGGCCAGCTGCGCCGGCGACTGGCCCAGCTCGGCAGCCAGCGCGCTGTAGGCGCGCACCTTGTCCAGCCGGGCCTCGGCCGAATCGCCCAGCACCAGCTCGCGGAGCCAACCCATCTGGGCCTGGCCCAGCCGCGAATCCGGATCGAACCCGCTGTTGTACTTGCCGCTCAGCAGCCCCGAGGCCAGCGGCGAGAAGATCGTGGTGCCCAGCCCCGGGTCGGCGTACAGCGGCGCGTACTCGCGCTCCACCCGTTCGCGGTGCAGCAGGTTGTACTGCGGCTGCTCCATCGTCGGCAGGTGCAGGTGGTGGCGGCGCGCCACGTCCACCGCTTCCTGGATCTGCGCGGCCGACCACTCCGACGTACCCCAGTACAGCACTTTGCCCTGCCGGATCAGCGCGTCCATGGCCAGCACGGTCTCGGCGATCGGGGTGTCCGGATCCGGCCGGTGGCAGTAATACAGGTCCAGGTAGTCCACTCGCAGGCGCTTGAGCGCGGCGTGGCAGGCATCGGTCACGTGCTTGCGCGAGAGGCCGTGCTGGGTCGGCCGGGGCTCGTCCACCGCGCCGAAGAACACCTTGCTGGACACGCACACCCCATCGCGGGGCAGGCGCAGGTCGGCGATCACATCGCCCATCACCTGCTCGGCGCGGCCGCGCGCATACCCCTCGGCGTTGTCGAAGAAGTTGATCCCGTGGTCCCAGGCACAGGCAACCAGGTTGCGGGCCTCGTCACGGCTGATCTGGTCGCCGAAGGTGACCCAGGCCCCGAAGGACAAGGCCGACAGCTTCAGCCCGGACGAGCCCAGGCGGCGGTAGTGCATGCGTTTTCTCCTGCTGGATGGCTGCGCCAGGACACCGGGGCGCGGCCGGAATGAGTCGCATCAGTGTATCGCCCGGCGGGCCCGAACCCCTGTGGATACTTGCCCGATCGCGGCCGATCGCCCCCCGCACGCTGCTTTTCCTTGCCCCGCCCCTGCCGCTGCTCTAGGCTTCCCGTTTTTCGCGGCGCCCTAGGGGAAGTCTGATGGTCGAAGGTTTGGGCAGGATTGGCTTCGGCCTGTTCGGGTTGGTAGTGCTGATCGGCATCGCCTGGCTGTTCTCGAACAACAAGCGTTCCGTCGACTGGCGGCTGGTGATCACCGGTATCACCCTGCAGATCGCCTTCGCCGCGGTGGTGCTGCTGATGCCCGGTGGGCGCGAAGCGTTCTCGCTGCTCGGCGACGGCTTCGTCAAGGTGCTCAGCTTCGTCAACGAAGGCTCGCGCTTCATCTTCGGCAGCCTGATGGACACCAACCAGTTCGGCTTCATCTTCGCCTTCCAGGTGCTGCCGACGATCATCTTCTTCTCGGCGCTGATGGGGGTCATGTACCACCTCAACGTGATGCAGCTGATCGTGCGCGGCATGGCCTGGGCGATCACCAAGGTGATGCGCGTGTCCGGCGCCGAAACCACCAGCGTCTGCGCCAGCGTGTTCATCGGCCAGACCGAAGCGCCGCTGACCGTGCGCCCGTACATCGCCAAGATGACCCAGTCCGAGCTGATCACCATGATGATCGGCGGCATGGCGCACATCGCCGGCGGCGTGCTGGCCGCCTACGTGGGCATGCTGGGCGGCAACGACCCGGTGCAGCAGGCCTTCTACGCCAAGCACCTGCTGGCCGCCAGCATCATGGCCGCCCCGGCCACCCTGGTGGTGGCCAAGCTGCTGGTGCCCGAAACCGGCACCCCGCTGACCCGTGGCACCGTCAAGATGGAAGTGGAGAAGACCTCCAGCAACATCATCGACGCCGCCGCCGCAGGCGCTGGCGACGGCCTCAAGCTGGCCCTGAACATCGGCGCCATGCTGCTTGCCTTCATCGCCCTGATCGCCCTGCTCAACGCCCCGCTGACCTGGTTCGGCGAAATCACCGGCCTGCAGGCCATGATCGGCCGCCCGACCGACCTGTCGACCATCTTCGGCTACCTGCTGGCCCCGATCGCCTGGGTGATCGGCACCCCGTGGGCCGATGCCACCACCGTTGGCTCGCTGATCGGCCAGAAAGTGGTCATCAACGAGTTCGTCGCCTATTCCAAGCTGTCCGAAATCGTCAACGGCCAGGTCCCCGGCGTGTCGCTGTCGGCTGAAGGCCGCCTGATCGCCACCTACGCCCTGTGCGGTTTCGCCAATTTCAGCTCGATCGCCATCCAGATCGGTGGTATTGGTGGGCTGGCACCGGAACGCCGCCACGACCTGGCCAAGTTCGGCCTGCGGGCCGTGCTGGGCGGTACCATTGCCACCTTCATGACGGCGACCATCGCCGGCGTGCTGACGCATTTCAGCTGATATCCGTTCCCGAGAAACAGTCTTTATGAGTAGCAGTGTCGTCGTTGTCGGTTCCTTCAACGTGGATCATGTGTGGCGTTGCGAATCGCTCCCGGCCCCGGGTGCGACCATCGCCGGCCGCTACAGCACCGGCCCCGGCGGCAAGGGTTTCAACCAGGCCGTGGCCGCCCGCCGTGCCGGCGCCCCGACCACGTTCCTGTGCGCCCTCGGCGATGACGCCGGCGGCGCCATGGCCCGCGGCCTGGCCGAACAGGACGGCTTCGCCCTGAGCGCCGAAGCCAGCACCGAGCCCACCGGCACCGGCGGCATCTACGTCGACAGCCGCGGCCGCAACACCATCGTGATCGGCCCCGGCGCCAACGCCGCGCTCAGCACCGCCTACATCGACCAGCAGCGCGCGCTGCTGGCCGGCGCCAAGGTCGTGCTGGCCCAGCTCGAATCCCCGGTTGAAACCATCGAAGCGGCCCTGGCCATCGCCCGCGAAGCCGGTGCCACCACCGTCCTCAACGCCGCCCCGGCCGACGCGCCCTCCAGCATCGGCCTGCTCAAGCTTGCCGACGTGCTGACCCCCAACGAAACCGAATTCGCCGCCCTGCTCGGCCGTCATGTCGGCGAACGCGTCGACGCCGACGACGTTGCCGCCCTCGACGGCGCCAGCCTGCACGCCCTGTGCCGCAAGCTGGTCGGCAACGGTACCGTCGTGGTCACCCTCGGCGCCGTCGGCGTTTTCGTCTCGCACGCCGAAGAGAACCTGCGCGGCGACACCCAGCCCTACTACCGCGTAGGCGCCGAACAGGTCCAGGTGCTCGATACCACCGGCGCCGGCGACGCCTTCAACGGCGCCCTGGTCGCCTCCCTGGCCCAGGACCCGGACGCCGCCTTCGCCCGCCATGTCCGCTTCGCCAACCAGTTCGCCGGCCGTTCCACCGAAAAGGAAGGCGCCGCCGTAGCGATGCCGCATTACACGCCGGCAGACGCATAAAGCAGCACGACCAACGGTCGTGCCCTACCAAAACCGGCGCCAAGGCGCCGGTTTTTTTTGCCGCTGCATTTGACGTTCGTACCGTCACCGACAATGTCTCAAAGGCAGGTCGGGGTGGGTTTGCGGGGGTGTGAGCCGCATGGATGCGGCGACCAAGCCCCCAAGGATGGGTTCACGGCGTCCCCCGCAAACCCACACCGACCTGCCAAGCCGTAGGACCCGGCAGAGCCGACGCCGTTGACGTTGCTCTTGATCTGCCTGTTGACCGAGTGAACTCCCAACCATGCCGCAGCCATGGGGGCGCAGGAAGCAACCGTCAAGCATCTGCTCATGCCCGTACAGCATCAGGGCCTTCCGGATCGGCCTGAATGTGGGGCCGGATCGCAGGGGTCTGCTTGGTTGCCGGCCATGGGCCGGCACTACAATGCCCGCATGCAGATTGGTCCCTACAACATCCAGCCCAACGTGGTGCTCGCCCCCATGGCCGGCGTCACCGACAAACCGTTCCGGCTGCTGTGCAAGCGCCTGGGCGCGGGTCTGGCTGCCTCGGAGATGACCATCTCCGATCCGCGCTTCTGGACCACCCGCAAATCCATCCACCGCATGGACCATGCCGGCGAACCCGACCCCATCAGCGTCCAGATCGCCGGCACCGAACCCCAGCAGCTCGCCGACGCTGCCCGCTACAACGTCGACCACGGCGCCCAGATCATCGACATCAACATGGGCTGCCCCGCCAAGAAGGTGTGCAACGCCTGGGCCGGCTCCGCCCTGATGCGCGACGAAGACCTCGTCGCCCGCATCCTCGGCGCCGTCGTCGGCGCCGTCGATGTGCCCGTCACCCTCAAGATCCGCACCGGCTGGGACTGCGACCACCGCAACGGCCCGCGCATCGCCCACATCGCCGAAGACAGCGGCATTGCCGCACTCGCCGTGCATGGCCGCACCCGCGACCAGCATTACACCGGCAGCGCCGAATACGAGACCATCGCCGCGATCAAGGCCGCCCTGCGCATCCCCGTGATCGCCAACGGCGACATCGACTCCCCGCAGAAAGCCGCCCACGTGCTCGCCCAGACCGGCGTGGACGCCGTCATGATCGGCCGCGCCGCACAGGGCCGCCCCTGGATTTTCCGCGAAGTCGCCCACTACCTCGCCACCGGCACCCTGCTGCCGCCGCCCAGCCTGCACGAAGTGCGCGACATCCTGCTCGGCCACCTGCATGCCCTGCACGACTTCTACGGCGAACCCCAGGGCGTGCGCATCGCCCGCAAGCACCTTGGCTGGTACGCCAAGGACCGCCCCGAGAATGCCGCCTTCCGCGCCGTCGTCAACCGCGCCGAAGACGCCGCAGGCCAGATCGCCCTGACCACCGACTACTTCACCTCACTGGCCGCCGGCGAACCGCTGTCCTCCGCGGCCTGATCCACCCCAAGTGACCGCCATGACCCCGATTGCCGCCCCCACCTACCTGCACGGCTTCTCCAGCACCGAACAGCATCGCCTGGTCACCCAGGCCCGCCTGCTGGAATCGTCCATCTTCAACAACATCGACTACAGCGGCGCCCAGCGCCTGCTTGAAGTCGGCAGCGGCGTTGGCGCGCAGACCGAGATCCTGCTGCGCCGCTTCCCCGAACTGCACGTCACCGGCGTGGACCTCAGCGAAACCCAGCTGGCCACCGCCCGCCAGAACCTCGAGAAAACCCCGTGGTGCAGCGAGCGCTACACCCTGCTGCAGGCCGACGCTGGCAACCTGCCGTTCGGCGCGCGCGAGTTCGATTCAGCCTTCCTGTGCTGGGTGCTCGAACACGTGCCCTCGCCGGCCCGCGTGCTCAACGAAGTGCGCCGCGTGCTGGTGCCTGGCTCGCCCGTCTACGTCACCGAAGTGATGAACGCCTCGTTCCTGCTCGACCCGTACTCGCCGCACATCTGGCGCTACTGGATGGCCTTCAACGACTTCCAGTACGACCATGGCGGCGACCCGTTCGTCGGCGCCAAGCTCGGCAACCTGCTGCTGGCCGGCGGCTTCCGCGACGTCCACACCGAGATCAAGACCATCCACCTGGACAACCGGGAACCGGCCCGGCGCAAGACCATGATCGCCTTCTGGGAACAGCTGCTGCTGTCGGCCGCCGATCCGCTGCTGGAAGCCGGGCTGGTCGACCAGGAAACCGTCGACGGCATGCGCCGCGAGTTCAGCCTGGTGCAGAACGACCCCAACGCCGTGTTCTTCTTCTCGTTCGTGCAGGCCCGCGCGACGGTTTACTGAAAGAATGGCGGGTACTGCTGACGGTGGTAGAGCCGACTGTCAGTCGGCTGCTCGCCGGCGCGCTGCGCGCAGCCGACTGACAGTCGGCTCTACCCGTTGGCTTACCGGTCCTGCGTCTGCGGGGCGTGCCAGATGCGTTGCCACATCGCCCCGAGGCGGCGCTTGGCGCGGGCCCGGCCCTGCTCGCCGTCGTACGCCGGGCGCAGCTGCTCGGGCGGGATCGCCACCCAACGCTCGCCCTCCGCACGTGCCACCGCGAAGGTGAAGGTGTAATCCGGTTCCAGCCCCATGCGCAGGTCACTCAGCTGCAGCTGGCCATCGACCACCTGCGCGCGCATGAAGCCCCGGTTGAACCAGTTCAACCGGGCAACGGCGGGAATGTGCGCGGCTTGGCGCAGCGCCTGCACGTTCGAGGGGAAGCCGCGGAACGTCATCGGGCCCCTGTCGGCCGCCAGCGAACGCTCGCCGATCACATAGCCGCTGGGCGTCATCGCCACCACCTGCCACAGCAGCGTGTTGAACGGCGTGGCGACCGAGAACCGGGGTGCATCGCCCAGCCCCATCGCCGCCAGCGCACGGTCGGCTTCGCGGTCGACCTGGTGCTTGGCCAGCAGCGACCAGCCCAGGTACCCGGTGCTCAGCACCAGCCCCGCCAGCAGCGCCTTCTGCGCCAAGGGGCGGCTGCGCGCAAACCATGCCACCGCGCAGCCCAGCAGCAACCACACCGTGTACAGCGGGTCGATGATGAAGACGCTGGACCACATCGTCGGCGGCGGGGTGAACGGCCACCACAGCTGGGTGCCGTACACCGTGAACGCATCGAGGAGGGGATGGGTGATCAGCGCCAGCAGGATCGCCCAGAACCAGCGCGCGGGTGCCTGCGCCACGCGGCCGTGACCAAAGCGTTTGAAACCCCACCAGATCAACAGCGCCACCCAGGGCAGCACCAGCAGCGAGTGGCTGTAGCTGCGGTGCTCGGTCATCAGCGCCACCGGGTCGGTGGCGGTGAAGGCCAGCAACAGGGCATCCAGGTCCGGCAGGGTGCCCAGTGCGGCGCCGGCAAGCAGCGCGGCGCGGCGGTGGCCGGCAGGGGCGATGGCGGCGGCTACGGCGCCGCCCAGTACGATCTGGCTTAGGGAATCCATCCGGCGATGGTACGGGACGGCAGCGGGTTTACGGGTGCAGCCGGGCGCAGGGTCATGGCGCGCGGGTTGGGCGGCGTTGTCACGCTGGTGGAACACTGGGCCCCGAGGCTGGGGGTCAATCGCGCTGCGGCGGCCTTTCACGGTGGGCACGCCGGCTTAACCACGGGCAACCCCCGCTGGGCCACAATGCAATGGCGCGACTTGCCGTGTATCATTCGCGCCCATCTTTCCATCCGAATCAAAGGATATTACGCCTGATGTCCAGCTACCTGTTCACCTCCGAATCGGTCTCCGAAGGCCATCCGGACAAGATTGCCGACCAGATCTCCGATGCGGTGCTGGACGCGATCCTTGCCCAGGACCAGCGCGCCCGCGTGGCCTGCGAAACCATGGTCAAGACCGGCGTGGCGATTGTGGCCGGTGAAATCACCACCTCCGCCTGGATCGACCTGGAAGCGGTGACCCGCAAGGTGATCCTGGACATCGGCTATGACAGCTCCGACGTCGGCTTCGACGGCGCCACCTGTGGCGTGCTGAACCTGATCGGCAAGCAGTCGCCGCACATCGCCCAGGGCGTGGACCGCAAGAAGCCCGAAGAAATGGGCGCTGGCGACCAGGGCCTGATGTTCGGCTATGCGACCAACGAGACCGACAGCTACATGCCGGCCGCGATCCACCTGTCGCACCGCCTGGTCGAGCAGCAGGCCAAGATCCGCAAGAAGAAGAACTCGCCGCTGTCGTGGCTGCGCCCGGACGCCAAGAGCCAGGTCACCCTGCGCTATGAAAACGGCGAAGTGTCCGCCATCGACGCCGTCGTGCTGTCGACCCAGCATGCCCCGGGGATCAAGCAGAAGGACCTGATCGAGGCCGTCCGCGAAGAGATCATCAAGCCGGTGCTGCCGGCCAAGTGGCTGCACAAGGGCACCAAGTTCCACATCAACCCGACCGGCAAGTTCGAGATCGGCGGCCCGGTGGGCGACTGCGGCCTGACCGGCCGCAAGATCATCGTCGACACCTACGGCGGCTGGGCCCGTCACGGTGGTGGCGCGTTCTCGGGCAAGGATCCGTCCAAGGTCGATCGTTCGGCAGCTTACGCGGCCCGTTACGTGGCCAAGAACGTCGTGGCCGCCGGCCTGGCCGATCGTTGCGAAGTGCAGGTCTCCTACGCCATCGGCGTGGCCGAGCCGACCTCGATTTCGGTCACCACCTTCGGCACCGGCAAGATCAGCGATGACAAGATCGAAAAGCTGATCCGCAAGCATTTCGACCTGCGCCCGTACGGCATCATCAAGATGCTGGACCTGATCCACCCGATGTACCAGCAGACGGCGGCCTACGGTCACTTCGGCCGCAAGCCGAAGGACTTCAGCTACCTCAACGCTGCCGGTGAAACGGTGAACGCAACGGCCTTCTCCTGGGAGAAGACCGACCGCGCCGCCGCCCTGCGCGCCGATGCGAAGCTGAAATAAGGGCCCCCCGCCCGCGCCGCAGGTGGACCCGCCGCCCCGCCACCGCGGGCCGTCGTCGTTACAATCCCTGCATGCCTACCGATATCAAATCCCACCAGCTGACCATGACCGTGCTGATGTCGCCGGAGATGGCCAACTTCTCCGGCAAGGTCCATGGCGGGGCGATCCTGCGCCTGCTCGACCAGGTCGCCTATGCCTGCGCCAGCCGCTATGCCGGTCGCTACGTGGTCACCCTGTCGGTGGACCAGGTGACGTTCCGCGAACCGATCGCGGTGGGCGAACTGGTCACCTTCCTGGCCTCGGTGAATTACACCGGCACTTCGTCGATGGAAGTCGGGGTGAAAGTGGTGGCCGAGGATATCCTCAAGCGCAGCGTGCGCCACGCCAACAGCTGCTTCTTCACCATGGTGGCCGTCGATGACGACGGCAAGCCGACCCCGGTACCGCCGTTGCAGCTGGAAACGAGCGACCAGCGCCGCCGCCAGGCCGCCGCGCTGCTGCGCCGGCAGCTGCGCGCGGAGATGGAGCAGCGCCAGCGCGAGTTGCTGGCGTCCAATCCGCCGTCGCCCGAGTAAGCGTCACGACCAACGGTCGTGACCTACCTCATCCCGTGTTCTGGACGCCCTGGGAGACGCCGTTGACGCACGCCACCAGCGCGCGCAGCACTTCGTCATCCTCGCCGCCGCTGTCGCGCCAGCGCCGCAGCAGGTCCACCTGCAGCACGCTGATCGGGTCGATGTAGGGGTTGCGCAGGCGGATCGACAGCGCCAGGCGCTGGTCGTGCTGCAGCAGTTCGTCCTGCCCGGTGATGGCCAGGATCTGCCTGCCGGTGAGCGCCAGTTCGTGCTGGATCTGCGGGAAGAACCGGTCGTGCAGCGGTCCGGCCAGCTGCGAGAACTGCTCGGCGATGGTGATGTCGCCCTTGGACAGCACCATCGCGATATCGTCCAGGAAGGTGCTGAAGAACGGCCAGTCGCGCGCCATCTCCTGCAGCGTATCCGCATGCCCGGCATCGATCGCCGCCTGCAGTCCGCTGCCCACGCCATACCAGCCCGGAATCACCGCGCGCGCCTGGCTCCAGGCGAACACCCACGGAATCGCGCGCAGGTTGGTCAGCGCCGCGTCCTGGCCGAGCCGCCGCGACGGCCGGGAGCCCAGCGTCATCCGCTCGATCACGTCGATCGGGGTGGCCTGGCGGAAGTACTGCATGAAATCGGGCTGGCCGACGAATGCCCGATAGGCCTCCGCGCTTTTCCGCGCGACCAGGTCCATCACCGGGCGCCACTGCGCCTCCCGCGGTTCGGGTGCACGCGGGCGCAGGCTGGAGCGCAGCACCGCACCGGTGGACTGCTCCAGCGAGCGCAGCGCCAGCGCGCGGATGCCGTACTTGCGGTGGATCACTTCGCCCTGTTCGGTCACGCGCAGGCGGCCATCGATGCTGCCACGCGGTGATGCATCCACCGCATCGGTGGTCTTGCCACCGCCGCGGCTGATCGAGCCGCCACGGCCATGGAAGAAGGTCAGCCGGATACCGCTCTCCGCGGCCACCTCCAGCAGCTCCACCTGGGCCCGCTGCAGGCCCCAGCGCGAGGCGGCGATGCCGCCGTCCTTGCCGCTGTCCGAATAGCCCAGCATCACCATCTGCACATCGTCGCGCGCGGCCAGGTGCGCGCGGTACACCGGATCGGCCAGCAGGTCGCGCAGCGTATCCGTGCCGCGCTGCAGGTCGTCCACGGTTTCGAACAGCGGCGCGATATCCAGCGGCACCGCACCGGCGTCGTCCACCAGTCCGCCACGTCGCGCCAGCGCCAGTACGGCCAGTACATCGCTGCGATCATGCGCCATGGAAATGATGTAGCTGCCCAACGCATCGGCGCCGTGGCGGCGGCGGGCATCGGCCAGTGCGGCGAACACCGCATCAAGGCGTTGACCGCCCTCTTCGGTACTGGCGGGCAGTGCCTGCTCACCGCTGGCGAACGGCGCCAAGCGCTGCGCGCGCGCGATCGCGTCGGCCGCGTCCCAGGCGTCCTGGCCATCCAGCACGCTGGCCAGCGCGCGCCCATGCACGCTCGACTCCTGGCGCACGTCCAGCCGCGCCAGGTGGAAACCGAAGGTGCGCACCCGCCACAACAGCCGGCGCACCGCGAAGCCACCGGCGTGGTCGCCCTTGTTGGCATGCAGGCTGTCGAGGATGAGCGTGATGTCCTCCTCCAGTTCCTGCGGCGAGGCGTAAGCGCCGTCGGTATCTTCCAGCGTGGCCTGCACCCGCGCGCGCATGCGGTCGTTGAGCAGGCGGTAGGGCATGTCGGCATGCCGCGGGCGCGAGACCACCTTCGGCAGCAGCTGCTGGTAGTGCGCCACCCGGGCCTGCAGCGCGTCACTGACCGCCACCCGCTCGGTGGACTGGCTGAGCAGGCTGGCCAGCTGCAGCAGGTCCTTCTGGTAACGGCCCAGCACGGCCTGGCGCTGCGCATCGAGGGTGTTGCGGATGGTGCCGGCATCCACGTTCGGGTTGCCGTCCATGTCGCCGCCCACCCAGGTACCGAAGCGCAGCAGCCGGGGCAGCGGCACGCTGTCGCCGTAGGTATCGAGCAATGCCTGCTGCAGCGATTCGTACAGCACCGGGATTACCCGGTACAGCACCTGCACCAGGTAGAAGCCGACGTGTTCGCGCTCGTCGTCCACGGTGGGACGCACCGGTGAGGAATCGGTGGTCTGCCAGGACGCTGTGAGTGCCATGCGGAAGCGCGCCGCATCGGCCGCGGCTTCGCCCGGGGTGCGCTGGCCGTCGAGGTTGTCGACCAGGCTGGCCACCATCAGCTGTTCTTTTTCCAGCAGTGCGCGGCGCACCGCCTCGGTCGGGTGCGCGGTGAACACCGGCTCGATGTCGATGCGCGGCAGCCAGCTGGCCAGCTCCTCCAGGGTGACGCCCTGCGCCTTGAGCTGCTGGAGTGCGTCCTGCAGGCCATCGGGCTGCGGCGCGGTGCCTGCACGCTGGTAATCGCGACGGCGACGGATGCGGTGCACCCGCTCGGCGATGTTGACCACCTGGAAGTAGGTGCTGAACGCACGCACCATCGCTTCGGCGCGTTCGGGCGGCAGCCCGGTCAATGCATCGTTGAGATCGGACAGCGGCGCCTCGCTTTCACGGCGCGCGATGGCGCGGGTACGCACCTGTTCCACATCATCGAAGAACTGCGTGGAGACCTGCTCGGCAAGCAGGTCGCCGACCAGTGCGCCGAGTCGGCGCACGTCGTCACGCAGGGGAATGTCGGGGGTGGCAAAGACGATGCTGCTGCGGTACTCGTTCATCTGCGACGCACTGGCCTCGGGAACGGAATCGCATCAAGCCTAACCCAGATTGCGCGGCAATCCCTGCCGCGCAAATGGTTTCAATTGCATGTGTTGCATCCGCCGGGCAACGCCCGGCGCGGCATCATTTGATCTTCATGCCCGGCCCGATGGTCTGCTCCAACCACCGCTCGCTTTCCGCCAGCATGGTCATCAGCGACTCACGCGCGCGGTAATGGTGCGACTCGTTGGGCAGCATCACCAGCCGCGCCGTACCGCCCAGCCCCTTCACCGCCGCGAACATGCGCTCGCTCTGGATCGGGAACGTACCGGAATTGTTGTCGTCCCCGCCATGGATGAAGAGGATCGGATCCTTGATCCTGTCGGCGAAGTTGAACGGCGACATCTTCAGGTACACGTCCTGCGCCTGCCAGAAGTTGCGCTCCTCAGCCTGGAACCCGAACGGGGTGAGCGTGCGGTTGTACGCACCGCTGCGCGCGATACCGGCCTTGAACAGCCGCGTATGCGCCAGCAGGTTCGCGGTCATGAACGCCCCGTACGAATGCCCGCCAATGGCGATGTGCTCGCGGTCGGTCACCCCGCGCCGCACCACTTCATCCACCGCTGCTTCGGCGTTGGCCACCAGCTGGGGCAGGTAGGTATCGTTGGGTTCCTTGTCGCCTTCGCCGATGATCGGCATCGACGGACTCACCAGCACCGCATAGCCCTTGGCCAGGAACGCCTGCGGGCCCCAGTAACCGATGGCGTTGAAACGGTAAGGCGAATCGGTCACCTGGCTGGCCGCCGCAGCGGTCTTGAACTCACCCGGGTAGGCCCACATCAGCATCGGCAACGGGCCATCCTTCCTGGCGTTGTAGCCCGGCGGCAGCATCAGCGTCGCGGTCAGGTCGACACCGTCGTTGCGCTTGTAGCGGATCTGTTCCTTGCTCACCCCGCGCAGCTGCGGCAGCGGATGCTCGAAGCGGGTCAGCGCGCGCGGCGCGGCGGTGGCATCGGCCAGCGACTGTACGAAGTAATTGGCCGGCGTATCGGGCGACTCGCGGGTGAGCAGCACCGAGGTGCCTTCCTGGTCGAGCAGTGCCTGCGGCAGCGAATAGGTCGGCGCCTGCGAATGGAACAGACGGGTGGCGGTGCGGCTCTCAAGGTCGAAGCGGTCCACGAACGGTCGGTCGCCTTCCGGCGAAGCACCCTGGCCGATCAGGAAGATGCTGCGCCCATCGGCGGTGATCTGCAGGCGCGAACGCCCGTTCACATCGCGCACCAGCGCCGGCTTGCCGGGATCGTTGTAGCGGTCCTGCGATGAGCGCTCGGACAGCAGCTGCGGGGCCTGGTCGAGCTGGTCCGGCGCGATTCGCCACTGCTTGACCACGCGCGATTTCCACCACGACTCGTTGAGCAGCGCCAGGTCGCCCCGGCCCCACTGGATACCGGCATAGCGGCTGCCCAGCTGCGCCAGCGTCACTGGCGGCGCCTCAAACGGCGCGGCCTGCATCAGCACCGCATCGCGCACCTTGGAATCGCGGGCCGGATCGCCGCCGTCCTGCGCCTCGGCCCAGACCAGCGTAGCCGGCGCATCGGCGCGCCAGCTCACCTCGCGCACCCCGGTCGGCACCGCGTCGTTACCGGTGGGCAGGCCCTCCACCAGCGGCAGGGTGGCCACGGTGTGCTGCAGCCGGCCATCAGCGGCGGACAGCACTTCGATGCGGCGCGGGAAATCATCGGCCGGCACCAGGTAGGAATACGGACGCTGCACGCGCTGGGCCAGCACATGCTGCCCGTCGGGCGAGATGCTGACGTCCAGGTAGACGCCAGCGGTGGACAGCGGCGCGGTCACGCCATTGAGCGCCACGCGCACCGGCTGCGAGCTGGCGTAATGATCGAACAGGCGCGCATCGGCTTCGTTGCTGAGCAGGTCCTGGTAGGTGCGGATCGCACGCACGCCGGCGTCGGCCTGGGTCTGCTGGATCGCCGGGCCGGTCGGGATGCCGCCGGCGGCGGGCGCCGGGCCCTGGCCCTTGACCTGCTGGGTGACCACCAGCCCGCGGCTGTCGGGCAGCCAGTCGTAGCCGCTGCCGAACACGGTGTTGAGGTCGGCCAGCAGGCGGCGCGCCGTGCCGCTGGCCACGTCGATGATCCACAGCTCATTGGCACCGCTGGCGGCATGCACCTGGTTGAAAGCCAGGTACTGCTGGTCCGGCGACCACGCCAGCGAGGCCACCGACAGCGGCTGCGGCAGGCCGGTGATCTGGCGCTCCTTGCCGTCGGCGATGTTCATCAGCCACAGCTTGTCGGCGAAGATGAAGGTGCTGGCCGAATACGTGGCCGGGTTGATCCGCACGCCGGCCAGCTTCAGCTCGGGCTGGGCCACCTCGTTGATCGAAGGGAGCGGCGGGGTCTGCAGCAGGGCGGCGATATCGCGGCGCGGCGACAGGCTGAGGGTGGGCGCCCGCGGGGCGTTGGCCACCGCCTGCAGCGCCGCCGACGGCAGCTGGTAACCCTGCCCGGCCGGGGCCGCAGTGGCCTGGGGCGCCTTTTTGCCGGCCGTAGGCGTTGCCGCCAGCGCCAGCGGCGCCACCGCCAGCAGGGCCATGCCCACCATCAGCCGGCTGCTCCAGCGCGCGCGGCGCGTACGGTCAGTGCCTGTCATCTTCCCACCCCATCCTGTGCAAACCTTGGACCTTAACAGCGGGGCGCGATTTGCCCCCCTGCCGATGGTTGGGGGCGTGCGCCGATTCATGCCCGGGCGGTGCGCCGGGATATAATGGGCATCCCCTCCACCGAGGGGCGCTGCGACCGCTGCCGGACCTGTTCCGCACGGCCAGGCTCGGTGGCAGGGCTGGTTCCAACGGCGCCCGGCGAAGACGAGCCATTCGTCCATTACCGGAGCTTTTGCATGAACGCTGTTGCCAAGACCTTCTCCACCGAAGGTGATTACAAGATTGCCGATATCTCGCTGGCCGACTGGGGCCGCAAGGAACTGGATATCGCCGAGCACGAAATGCCGGGCCTGATGTCGATCCGCCGCAAGCACGCCGCCACCCTGCCGCTGAAGGGCGTGCGCGTGACCGGCTCGCTGCACATGACCATCCAGACCGCCGTGCTCATCGAAACGCTGAAGGACATCGGCGCCGACGTGCGCTGGGCCTCGTGCAACATCTTCTCCACCCAGGACCATGCCGCTGCGGCGATCGCCGCGTCGGGCACCCCGGTGTTCGCCTGGAAGGGCGAGTCGCTGGAAGAGTACTGGGACTGCACCCTGGACGCGCTCACCTTCACCCTGCCCGACGGCACCCTGACCGGGCCGGAGCTGGTGGTCGATGACGGTGGCGATGTCACCCTGCTGATCCACAAGGGCTATGAGCTCGAAAATGGCAGCACCTGGGTCGACGAAAAGGCGGCCTCGCACGAAGAACAGGTCATCAAGGACCTGCTCAAGCGCGTGGCCAAGGAACGCCCGGGCTACTGGTCCCGCGTGGTCAAGGACTGGAAGGGTGTTTCGGAAGAAACCACCACCGGCGTGCACCGCCTGTACCAGCTGGCCCAGGCCGGCACGCTGCTGATCCCGGCGATCAACGTCAACGACTCGGTCACCAAGTCCAAGTTCGACAACCTGTACGGCTGCCGCGAGTCGCTGGCCGATGGCCTCAAGCGCGCGATGGACGTGATGCTGGCCGGCAAGGTCGCCGTGGTCTGCGGCTACGGTGACGTGGGCAAGGGCTGCGCCGCGTCGCTGCGTGCCTACGGCGCGCGCGTGGTGGTGACCGAAATCGATCCGATCTGCGCCCTGCAGGCGGCGATGGAAGGCTTCGAGGTCAACACCATCGAATCCACCCTGGGCCGTGCCGACCTGTACGTCACCACCACCGGCAACAAGGACATCATCCGCATCGAGCACCTGAGCGCGATGAAGGATCAGGCGATCGTCTGCAACATCGGCCACTTCGACAACGAAATCCAGGTCGATGCGCTGGTCGGCTTCCCGGGCGTGCAGCACATCAACATCAAGCCGCAGGTGGACAAGTACGTGTTCCCGAACGGCAACGCGATCTTCCTGCTGGCCGAAGGCCGCCTGGTCAACCTGGGCTGCGCCACCGGCCACCCGAGCTTCGTGATGTCCAACTCGTTCGCCAACCAGACGCTCGCGCAGATCGACCTGTGGGCGAACAAGGACAGCTACGAGAAGAAGGTGTACCTGCTGCCGAAGAAGCTGGACGAGGAAGTGGCGCGCCTGCACCTGGAAAAGATCGGCGTGAAGCTGACCACCCTCACCAAGGAACAGGCCGATTACATCGGCGTGCCGGTGGAAGGTCCGTTCAAGCCGGAGCATTACCGCTACTGATCGGACGTTTGCCGACTGACAGTCGGCACTACCGGTCGGACGGTTGCCGACTGACAGTCGGCACTACCGGATACCACGGGCGCCTTCGGGCGCCCGTTTTCGTCATGCGAGCTTCACATCCGCGCCGGGATCATCAGCGCGCGGGGGAATATCTGGGTGCATTCCGGAGATTTCCATGAATATCAAGTTCCTAGTTCCCGCACTGCTGGTGCTGTGCGGTGCCGCTTGCATGTCCCCCGTCCACGCCGCCGACTATCGGTGCATGGTGTTTTCCGGTGCAGATGGCAAAACGCCGGAAGCGAGCTCCAACGCGGACGGGAAATACGCCATCAAGGCGGCCGACCTGAAAGCAGCGGAGGCCGGTGCCCTGGCTGCCGCCACGCGCTACAAGAAGAACAGCGTCACGCTGACCAAGGCCCAATGCGATGCGGTGGCAGGGGCATCGAGCACGGCAACGTCGGCACCGGCCACGACAACCGATCCGACGCCAACGGCTCCATCTGCCCCAGCGACAGGTGCAACCAAGGACTACCGGTGTGCCGTGCACGATGCGGACGGCAATGTGCTCAAGGGCGAGGCGGAGGGTTACTTCCAGGTCGCTGCCAGCAACGGTGACGTGGCCGATGGCTTGGCAAAAGCCAAGGCGGAAGCGAAGTACGGGGCCGGGAAGGTCGACCATGTCGATTGCGCGCCCATGGGTTGAGGTTGCATTCCTGCTGCTGGCGGCCCCAGTGCCGGCAGCAGCGGGATAGACCCCTACCTGGAACCGCCCCCGATAGTCCGGGTCAAGATTCTGCGGTCGCGCCCACGCTAAGGTAGTGCGACCACGCCAGCTGCATGACCATGACCCCGGCCATCAATCTGCTCAAGAAGCACGGTATCGCCCACCGCGTGCTTGCCTACCACCATGATGCCAACGCCGCCTCCTATGGCGGCGAAGCGGCGGAGCAGCTGGGGCTGGACCCCGCACTGGTGTTCAAGACCCTGCTGACCAGTACCGAAAAGCACGAGCTGCTGGTGGCGATCGTGCCGGTCAGCGGCACGCTGGACCTGAAGGCGCTGGCCGAGGCGGCGGGCTGTAGAAAGTGCGAGATGGCGGCGGTGGACGCGGCACAGCGCGCCACCGGCTACCTGGTCGGCGGAATCAGTCCGCTGGGCCAGAAGAAGAAGCACCGCACCTTCATCGATGCCAGCGCGCAGGCGCTGCCGGTGATGCACGTCAGCGCCGGCCGACGCGGGCTCGAGGTGGCGTTGGCGCCGGCCGATCTGGTCGCGCTGACCGAAGCAGAAATGGCGGGTATCGGTCGGCCGTAACCTTACGGCCGCCAGTTCGCGTGGCTTTCCCAGTACGCCACGGCGCGCTTGTAAGCCTCACGATCCAGCGGCACACCGGAGCCGCCCTCTTCCACCCCCAGCGCATTGCGCATCATGGTGATCGGCGCCATCGGCACTTCTTCCGGTTCGGCGGTGTAGATGCAGCCGACGATGCCCCAGTCCGCTTCGATCGGCGAGCCTTCCTTCTCCAGTTGTTCTGCGCTGTACAAAATCACCACCAGATAGTTCGCGCGCGGCGACTGCACGCCCTCGAACCAGCGCACCAGCACCGGCAGTTCGTCGCGGTTGCGCGCCTCATAGGCGCTGCGCAGCTGGTGGCGGTTGGCATCGGTGACCGGCACGGTCAGGCAGCGCGTGGAGGTCCAGTTTTCATACACGAACAGCTTGCAGAATGGCGCGTAGCCATCGAGCACCTTGAACGGCGCGTGCGCGTTGAGGTGCGCCTGGAACTGCTCGGCGGTGCAGTCCTGGATGGTGTTGCCACGGGGCACGCGCGGGAACAGACGCGGGCGGGCGAATTCGGTGAGGACAATCGACATGGCGTACGCAGCTGGAGACAGGTGCACAGGGTAACCGGCCTCAGCCGAGGATCGCGCGCAGGGCCGCTTCCAGCGTCGGGTAGCGGAACCGGTAGCCTTCCTGCAGCGCGCGCGCCGGCACCACGTTCTGCCCGGTCAGCAGCAGGCCCGCCATCTCGCCGAAGGCCAGTTTCAATGCGAATGCCGGCGTCCGCACCCATGCCGGCCGCTTCAGCACATGCGCCAGGGTGCGGGCGAATTCCGCATTGGTGACCGCCGCCGGCGCGGTGCCGTTGCAGGCGCCACGTGTTTCGGGATCGGCCAGCAGCCACAGGATCAGCCCCACCAGGTCGTCGCGATGGATCCAGCTCATCCACTGCATGCCATCGCCCATCGGCCCACCCGCGCCGATCCGGAACGGCGGCAGCATGCGCGCCAGCGCACCGCCCTGGCGGTCGAGCACGATGCCGGTGCGCAGCAGGCAGGTGCGCACGCCCAGGTCTTCGGCCTTCAGCGCCTCGGCCTCCCACCGCCGGCACAGCATGGCGGCGAAGTCATGCCCGGGCGAGGCC
The DNA here is from genome assembly GCF_050031795.1 of Stenotrophomonas sp. SrG. NCBI lineage: Bacteria > Pseudomonadati > Pseudomonadota > Gammaproteobacteria > Lysobacterales > Lysobacteraceae > Stenotrophomonas > Stenotrophomonas sp. SrG. The sequence goes on along the minus strand of NZ_JBNBBE010000018.1, from coordinate 53,651 downwards.
GATTCATCCAGCGGGGTGGCATCGCGCGGCCCGTAGTAGCCGATCGCCGAGCCGGACACCAGTACCTGCGGGCGGATCGGCAACCCGCGCATCCAGTCCAGCAGGGCCCGTGTGGTGTCGATGCGTGACTCCAGCATGGCCTGCTTGCGCGCCGGGTTCCAGCGGCCTTCCACCAGCGGTTCGCCCGCCAGGTTCACCACCGCGTGCACCGGGCCCACATCGCCCAGTGCACCGACGTACTGCACCCCGGCTTGGCCGGGCCGGCCCGGGCTGCGGGTCAGCACCGTGACCCGGTGCCCGGCCGCCAGCAGCCGCTGGCACAGGCGCTGGCCGATGAATCCGGTGCCGCCGGTGATCAGGATGTCCATGCGTGCTCTCCTTGGGGAAGGCCACTTTACGCGCCAGGGTGTAAACGCAACGCCCGCCACCTTTTACATTCATCGCGATGAAGCGATATGATGGACCCACACCCGCTGCCGCCGCCGCCCATGACCGCCCTCAGCTTCGAGTTCTACCCACCCAAGACCGACGACCAGCGCGCCCAGCTCGACCGTACCGCGGCCAAGCTCAAGGCGTACGCGCCGGAATACGTGTCCTGCACGTTCGGCGCCGGCGGCTCGACCCTGAGCTACACCTCCGAAACGGTGCGACACCTCAAGCAGCACCACGGCTTCGACGCCGCGCCGCACCTGTCCTGCGTGGGCGGCAGCCGCGAGGAGATCCGCGAACTGCTCAAGCTGTACCGGGCCATCGGCTGCAGGCGAATCGTGGCGCTGCGCGGCGACCTGCCCTCCGGCATGGGCCATCCCGGCGACCTGCGCTACGCGTCGGAACTGATCGCCTTCATCCGCGCCGAGCACGGCGACGCGTTCCACATCGAGGTCGGCGCCTACCCGGAAACGCACCCGCAATCCGACGACGCGCTGCGCGACCTGAGGTACTTCAAGGCCAAGATCGACGCCGGTGCCGATGCGGCCATCACCCAGTACTTCTTCAATGCCGACGCCTACTTCCACTTCGTCGACGCGGTGCGCAAGCTGGGCGTGGAGGTGCCGATCGTGCCGGGCATCATGCCCATCTCCAACTTCAGCCAGCTGCGCCGCTTCTCCGAACAGTGCGGTGCCGAGATCCCGCGCTGGATCGGCAAGCGCATGCAGGCCTACGGCGACGACGCCGATGCGGTGCGCGCCTTCGGTGCCGAAGTGGTCGCCCAGCTGTGCGAGCGGCTGGTGGCCGGTGGCGCACCGGGCCTGCATTTCTACACCCTCAACCTGGCCAAGCCCACCACCCAGGTATTGAAGCTGCTGGGCCGCTGAACATCGCGCACGCCATTGCTTGCAGATAACGCGCGTCCCGCTACCCTGCTGCGATGAGACCGGTCGTTCCGTTGCTGCTGTCGCTGTGCATGCTGTGCTGGGCCCCCTGGGCGCAGGCACAGGCGCAGCGCGTGAACCGTTGCACGACTGCACAGGGCGAAACGGTGTTCACCGACCGCAGCTGCGATGCGCTGGGCGCGACGGCGCGGATGCCGCCGCGTGGTGATTCGGTGGGCAATACCGGCATCTACCGCGCCGGCTGCGCGCGCCGGTTGAGCGAGCTGACCGGGCAGATCCGCGATGCGGTGAGCCTGCAGGACGTCAACCGGCTGTCGTCGATCTACCTGTGGGGCAACGTCTCCAATGCCGCCGCCAACCAGATCATCGGGCGACTGGAATCGGTGGTGCAGCGGCCCCTGCTGGATATCGCCCCGGTATACCCGGAGGTCGCCGCGCCGACGCCGCTACCGGTCGACCCGAACGCGACCCTGGTCGAGGCAGTGGAAGCGGCCGCGCCGCAGGCCAGCCGGCCGCGGCCGATCGGGCTGCGGCTGGAGCAGACACTCGGTACGACGGCCACGCCGGCGCGGACGGTGTTTGGATTGCGCCGTCAGTACGGCTGTTTCTGGATCACCCTGTAGGCCACAACGCGCGGATGGCGGCGATGCCCTGCGCGCCGTGGCGGCGCGCCTGGGTGATGTCGTCCGGGTGCAGGCCGCCCAGCGCGTACAACGGCAGCGAGACCTGTGCGCGCAGGGTTTCAAAGGCGTCCCAGCCCATCGGCACGCTGCCGGGGTGGCTGTCGGTGGCCTGGACCGGGCCGAGCACGGCGAAGTCACAGCCCAGTCGTTGCGCGGCCTGCAGCTGGGCCAGGTCGTGGCAGGACGCGGCCACCAGCTGGTCGGCCGGCAACGGCCGCGCCTCCAGCTGCAGCAACTGCTCGCCGCCCAGGTGCACGCCGACGCCAAGCCGGCGGGCCAGTTCGATATCGCGGTTCAGCAGCCACTGCACCCCGCCGCGGTGCCGGGCCACGGCCTGTTCGGCCAAGGCGATGCGGGCCGGGCTGTTCGGCGTGCGCAGCTGCACGCGGCGCACGCCCGCCTCCAGCGCACGCGCCAGCCGTGCGTACCAGTCCTGGTGCGCGGCATCCTCGTCGGTGTCCGGTTCGGGGGTGATCAGGTAGCGGTCCGGGTGGCGCAGCGCGGCCACCACCGGCAGATCGGCCGGCGGCATCGAATAGCGCGACAGCTTGTCCGGCGCCACCCAGGTGATGGCCTGGCCTTCGCGGCCGCGCGGTGAGCCCTTCCAGCTGCGGATGTGCCGCACTTCCAGGCGCAGGTGCTTGTCCGGGTAGAGCTGCGGTACGTCCATGATCCAGTCGCCGACCTCGGCCTCGATCCCCAGCTCCTCGCGCAGTTCGCGCACCAGCGCCTGCTCGGAGCTCTCGCCCTCTTCGCGCTTGCCGCCCGGGAATTCCCACAGGCCGGCCATGTCGCGGTTCTCGGTACGGCGGTTGAGCAGGATGCGGCCGCGGGCGTCGGTGATGACGCCGGCCACGACGTGGATCGATCGTTTGGGGGATGGCATGCGACCAGAATGCCCAATCGGCCCGTGCATGCGCAATGCCGTACAGACGAAGGGCCCCATGCGGGGCCCTTCGGGTGGATCAGGAGGCGGGTTCGATCAGAACGTCACGTTCCAGTTCAGCTGGGCCCCCACTTCACGCTGGCCATCGCCGGCACGGCCCTGCGCGAACATCGACAGGCGGCTGTTGTCGGAGGTGTTCAGCGAGATGCCCAGTTCGGCGATGCCCACGTTGCGCGCCAGCGGCAGGCCGCTGACGGTGAAGCTGTCGCTGCCGGCCACGAAGCGGTTGCGCGAGTCGGCACGCAGTTCGCCGGCCGCGTTCTGCCAGGCCAGGCCGGCCTCCAGGCGGGCGCCGTCGGTCTGGCCACCGCTGATGTCCCACGCGGCGCGGATGCCGGCCGTGGCGGTCCAGACCTCATCCTTGCTGGATGCCACCGACAGGGCTGCGGTGCCGCCGGTTTCCGTGGCGGCCTCGCTCGACAGGCGGGTGTAGGCGACGGCCAGGTACGGGCTCAGGGTCAGCGCACTGAGCTGGATGTCCCAACCGCCTTCCGCAAAGGCCTGTACCGAATGAGCGTCATGCTGGCTGCCCAGGCTCTGTTCCCAGGACGTGCCGGCACCCAGTTCACGGCGGGTATCCACATCGTAGTCGGCGTAGCTGGCGCCGCCGTTGATCCAGGCCTGCTCGCCACGGAAGCCGGCGTACAGGCCGCCGTGCACCGCGTCGACCTCGGTGATCGCGTTGCGGTCGCGGATCTGCTGGCGCAGCGATTCCGGGCCACCGGCCACGCCGACGGTCCAGCGGTCGCCGAAGGTCCAGTCGTAGCCCACCATCAGGCCCTGGCGGGTTTCCTGGGTGCGCGAGGCGGTGCCATCGCTGTCCTGGCGCTTGGAGGCGCCGCTGCCGGCCACCCACACCGAGGAGCCGTTGAGCTTGGTGTCCGGCGTCGGGCGCAGGCGCTGGGAGATGCCTTCACGCAGGAAGCGGTCGTCCAGCAGCAGCGCACGGTTGCTGGCGTGCAGTTCGCCGCCGAGGTCATCGAAGGCAACCAGCGCACCGGCCTCATCGAGCATCAGCAGGCCGTTGTAGAGCGCCAGCGCGTCGCCGGACTGCTGCAGCGAATCCAGCGCCGCGGCGGTGGCGCGCTGGTTGCCGGTGACGGCGACGGCGCCGAACACAATCGGCGGGGTAACGCCCGGGGTGCCCGGGAAGCCAGGATCCACCGGGGTGCCGGGGTCCACCGGGGTGCCCGGATCGACGGGCGTGCCCGGATCGACCGGGGTACCCGGGTCGACCGGATCCACCGGGGTCACCGGCGTGTTGACCGCGATGGTCAGCACGACCTGGTTGCCGGTCTGGGTCAGGGTGGGGGTGATGAAGGCCGAGCGCGAGATCACATCGTCGAAGCCGCCATTGATGCCGCCGGCCACGTCGAGGATCGCGTAGGTCTGGCCGTTCTGGTAGCTGGCATTCGGGTCCAGCCCGGTCACGCGCACGCCGGTGGCACCGGTGGTGCCGGCGATGCCGACGCCATGGCCGATGTAGGCCTTGCCGGTGACGGCAACCCGGTCGGACTGGCCGTTGCCAAGCAGGTCCACGTCGTAGAAGGCCTTGTCGGCCACGCTTTCGGGCACCGCGCCCGCGGCATTGATGTACAGGTCACCGTTGATGGTGAGCGTGCCGATGCCGGCATCACCCGGCGACAGCACGCCGCCATTGAACACCTGGGTGGTGCCCACGGTCGCATTGCCGGCGAGCACGCCGCCATTGCGCACGATCACGTTCGAGCTGCGCACCACGCCGGTACTGCTGCCGTAATTGATGGTCTGGTCGAAGCCGGAGTTGCCGTTGAGCACCAGGGTGCCGCCGGTGACCTCGATCTGCTGTGCAGCAGCCTGGCTGGTACCGGTATAGCTGCGCCCGGTGTACATGTCGCCATCGATGCGCAGCGTGCCGCCGTTGACCGTGACCTTGCCCCCGAAGTCGGCCAGGTCGCCGGTCAAGGTGGTGGTGCCGGCCACGCTGGTCACGCCGCCGGTGGTGCCGTTGGTACTGCTGACGGTGTTGGCCAGGCTGATGTCGCCGGTGTGGTTGAACACCAGCGCGCTGAGCGCACCGTCCATGACGATATCGGCCGCGCCCAGTTCGCCGGCCGCTTCGGCCGCCGCCCAGGTCGGGGCGCCATCGGCGACCGACCAGGTTTCCAGGCCGCCGCCCACCACGACAAAGCCCAGGGTGCCCAGCTTGAGGTCCCCGCCGGCGGCAACACGGCCGCCATTGGCCACGTTGAGGATGCCGAACGGTTCGCCGACCAGGTGGCTGCCCACCGTGACGTCGCCGGTGGCCTCAATGGCCGAACCCGCGCCGCTGACGCGGACCTGCTCATCGACCGCGCCGATCTTGAAGGTCATGGTGTTGGCGCCCCCGGACACCAGCAGCGTGTCGGTACCGATCACCGCACCGTCCAGCACGTCCACGCCGGTGCGGATGTCCAGCTCGCCCTGGTTGGTCCAGCGGCTGCCGGCACCGGTGAGGGTGGCGGTACCGGTAGCGCTGAGCGAGTCGCGGATGCGCGCGGTGTTGGACTGGATCTGGCCGCCGTTCTCCACCAGCAGCTGGGTGCTTGCAATGATCCGGTCGCCGCTCAGTACCGAACCGGCGCCGGTCACTTCAATGCGGCCGGTGCGTGCGGCGGTGCTCGGCAGGCCCTGGTTGTCTTCGGCGGTCACGTTGCCGGTCACGGCCACCAGCGCGCCATCTTCGATGCGCAGCAGACCGTCGCCGTTGCCGGACACCCGCAGGGTATCGGTGGTGACCGTCGAACCTGCGCCGGTCACCAGAAGCGAGCCGCTGGCCTCCTGTGCTTCACCGATGCTGACCAGCTGCGACGCCAAGGTGCCGCTGTTGCGGACAATGACTTCGCCCTTGCCACTGGCGGCAGCACCGATGAGCACGTCGCGCCCGGCGGTCACGCCACCATTGTTGATGAACAGCGCGCCGGTACCGCCCTCACCGACGCGCAGGTCATTGCCGGTGACCAGCAGCTGGCCGCCACTGGTGACGTTGATGGTGCCCGTGCTGCCGACCTCGGTACCCACGCTCATGCCAAACGAATCGCCGATAGGCGGTGCCTGCAGCGTGGTCTCCACGCGGGCACCATTGCGGATGGTGAGCATGCCACTGCCTTCGCGACCGACCAGAATCTGGCGGGCGGTAAGCAGTGCGTCGGTGCCATCGACCTGGCCGATGCCGCTGGAACCGGCTGCATAGCCGAACGACAGCGTCGAGCCCAGGGTGGCCTTTGCGCCATCGTAAAGACGCAACGCGCCGGTGCCTGCTTCACCCACGCGCACGACGGCGCTGTTGACGGTCAGCGACGAGGTCGGCCCGAAGATCTGCAGTTCGCCATTGCTGCCGGCAAGCGTACCCAGCGAGACCAGGCCGTTGGAGGTGAACGTGCCGCCGTTGCGCAGCTGGACTTCCACCGCGCCGTTCGGGCCGACGCGGAAACCATCGACATAAGCGCGCGGATCGGTGACGGTCTCGCTCGCATCGAAGTCATACACCGCCGCGAAGGCGGTAGGCAGCGAGGCGGCCGACAGGCCGAGCGCAACCAGCATGGCAGCGCTCAGCGGCGAACGCCGGCGGCGGCTGTCGGTCGCGGGAGAGGAGGAAGAGGGGGACGTGGCGAGTTCGGACGCGACCTGCATCAGGCCGGTGGTGCGGTTGAACACCAGGCGATAAATCCTGTTCATGAAACTCCATGGATGGCGACTCAGGGGAAACGCGACGCTGCCGCAGCCTGCGGAGCGCAATGCGCGTCGAGCCTGCCCCGAATGCAATGCATTCGCGACAGCGCTGAACACGTTAACCCTCTGTCGTATCCCCGCCCGTGGGTCGCATCTGACACTCGCGTGGGGATGCGCCACGCTTCTGTGTCAGGTTTCTCTGAAAGGTCCGCATTGGCGACATCGGTCACAGAACGATGCCCACAAGCATTCGCGCCGTGCAGACAAAGATCAAAAAAAACCCCGCTTTCGCGGGGTTTTTTCTGATCAGCTCAACTGGCCGTGGCAGTGCTTGTACTTCTTGCCGCTGCCGCAGGGGCACGGATCGTTGCGGCCGACCTTGGGCTCTTCGCGGGTCACCTGGCCGACGACGCCGTTGCGCTGGGCTTCCACGTCCGCTGCCTCTTCATCGGCGCCGTAGCCGCCCACGTTCTGGTGCTGGAACTGCGACTGCAGCAGGCGCGCTTCGGCCTGCTGGCGTTCGGCCGCTTCCAGCGCCGCCACCTCTTCTTCGCTGCGGATGCGCACGCGGGCCAGCAGGGTCACCACTTCGCGCTTGACGTTCTCCAGCATTTCCGAGAACAGCTCGAAGGCTTCCTTCTTGTATTCCTGCTTGGGCTGCTTCTGTGCGTAACCGCGCAGGTAGATGCCCTGGCGCAGGTAATCCATGCGGGCCAGGTGCTCCTTCCAGCTCTGGTCGAGCACGGTCAGCATGACGTGCTTCTCCAGCGCGCGCATGGTCTCTTCGCCGACGCCGGCTTCCTTCTGCTCGAAGTGCTCGTCCACGCGGGCCTGCACCTTGTTGGCGATGGCTTCGGCGTCGAGTTCTTCGTGCTGCTTGACCAGGCCGGTGACGTCCATCTGCACGCCCAGGTCGGAGGCCAAGGTGGCTTCCAGGCCCGGCAGGTCCCACTGTTCGTCGATCGAGTTCGGCGGCACGAAGCGGGCCACGATGTCGTAGATCACATCGCCGCGGATGCCGTCGACGTTGTCCTTCACCGACTCGGCGTCCAGCAGCTCATCGCGCTGGGCGTAGATCACCTTGCGCTGGTCGTTGTTGACGTCGTCGAAGTCCAGCAGGTTCTTGCGGATGTCGAAGTTGTGCGCTTCGACCTTGCGCTGCGCCTTTTCGATCTGGCGGCTGACCAGGCGGTCTTCGATGACGTCGTCTTCCTTCATGCCCATCATGCGCATCGCCTTCTGGACCCAGTCCGAGGCGAAGATGCGCATCAGGTTGTCTTCCAGCGACAGGTAGAAGCGGGACGAACCCGGGTCACCCTGTCGGCCGGAACGGCCACGCAGCTGGTTGTCGATGCGGCGCGATTCGTGGCGTTCGGTGCCCACGATGTGCAGGCCGCCGGCGGCCTTGACCTGGTCGTGGCGGACCTGCCAGTCGGCCTTGACCTTGGCGCGCTGCTCGGCGGTGGCATCTTCGCCCAGCGCGTGCAGCTCCGCTTCGTGCGAACCGCCCAGCACGATGTCGGTACCACGGCCGGCCATGTTGGTGGCGATGGTCACCGCACCGGGCATGCCGGCGTTGGCGATGATGGTCGCTTCGCGGTCATGCTGCTTGGCGTTGAGCACTTCGTGGTGCACGCCGGCCTTGCGCAGGTGCTCGGACAGCATTTCCGAGGTTTCGATCGAGGTGGTGCCGACCAGCACGGGCTGGCCGCGCTTGTTGCATTCCTGGATGTCGGCCAGCACGGCGTTGAACTTGCCGTTGCGGTTGAGGAACACCTGGTCCGGCGAGTCCTTGCGGATGGTCGGGCGGTTGGTCGGGATGACCACCACTTCCAGGCCGTAGATGCTCTGGAATTCGTAGGCTTCGGTGTCGGCCGTACCGGTCATGCCGGACAGCTTCTTGTACATGCGGAACAGGTTCTGGAAGGTGATGCTCGCCAGCGTCTGGTTCTCGCGCTGGACCGGCACGCCTTCCTTCGCTTCCACCGCCTGGTGCAGGCCATCGGACCAGCGGCGGCCAGCCAGGGTACGGCCGGTGAATTCGTCCACGATCACCACTTCGCCATCGCGCACGATGTAATCCACGTCGCGCTGGTAGATGGCATGCGCGCGCAGGGCGGCATTGAGGTGGTGGACCACGGTGAGGTTCTGCGCCGCGTACAGGCCTTCGGTTTCGGCGCTGAGGATGCCGGCTTCGACCAGCAGCTGTTCGGCGTGCTCCATGCCCGCTTCGGACAGGTGCACCTGCTTGCCCTTCTCATCGACCCAGAAATCGCCCTCGCCTTCTTCGGCTTCCTGGCGGATCAGGCTGGGCACCACGCGGTTGACGCGGATGTACAGCTCCGGGGAATCGTCGGCCGGGCCGGAGATGATCAGCGGGGTACGCGCTTCGTCGATCAGGATCGAGTCGACTTCGTCGACGATGGCGTAGTGCAGGCCACGCTGGTAACGGTCGGCCCGCGACAGCGCCATGTTGTCGCGCAGGTAGTCGAAGCCGAATTCGTTGTTGGTGCCGTAGGTGATGTCGCTGGCATAGGCCTCGCGCTTGTCGCTGTGCGGCATGCCCGGGTAGACCACGCCGACGCTCATGCCCAACCAGTTGTACAACTTGCCCATCTGCGCCGAGTCGCGGCGGGCCAGGTAGTCGTTCACGGTGACCACGTGGACGCCCTTGCCTTCCAGCGCGTTCAGGTACACCGGCAGCGTCGCCACCAGGGTCTTGCCTTCACCGGTGCGCATTTCGGCGATCTTGCCCAGGTGCAGGACCATGCCGCCGATCAGCTGGACGTCGTAGTGGCGCATGCCGAGCACGCGGCGGCTGGCTTCACGGCAGACCGCGAAGGCTTCCGGGAGCACCTTGTCCAGGGCTTCACCGTCGGCGATGCGCTGCTTGAACTCCGGGGTCTTGGCCTTGAGCTGCTCGTCGGAGAGCTTTTCGATGTCCGGCTCCAACGCATTGATCTTGGCGACGATGCGGTTGAGCTGGCGCAGCTGGCGTTCGTTACGACTGCCAAAGACGCGGGTAAGCAGGCTGTTGATCATTGAAGGAACCGGTTGGAATGAGACGCCCCAACGGCGACGCTCCCTCAGGAGCCGCCCGCCGCAAACGAATCAGGGCGCATCGCGCCCTGTCTATGGCAACACCCATTGTAGCTTGGGACGAGGGCACTTGGTTTCAAGCGCCCGCGATCCGCCAGATGGCGCCCTCAGCCGCGGGAAACCCGCCCGACCGGGGTGTTGCCGCCATCGCCCAGGAACTTGCGCGGGTTGACCACCTGGCCGCGTTCCCAGACCTCGAAGTGCACGTGGGCACCGGTGGAACGGCCCGTGGAACCGGCCTTGGCCACTTCCTGGCCGGCCCGCACCAGATCGCCCGGCTTCACCACCAGGCGCGAATTGTGCGCATAGCGGGTCACGTAGCCGTTGCCGTGGTCCACGTCGACCACGTTGCCGTAGCCGCCCTTCACGCCGGCGAAGCTGACCACGCCATCGGCCACGGCCATGACCGGGTCGCCGACCTTGGCATGGAAGTCGATGCCCTTGTGGTTGCCGCGACCGCGACCGAACGGGTCGTTGCGACCACCAAAGCTGGAGGTGATGTAGCTGTTGCGGATCGGCATGCGACCCGGCACGGCGTCCTGCTCCAGCTGGTGGTCGAACATCAGCGATTCCATCACCGACAACTGGCGGCCTGAAGCAGCGAAGCGCTGCTCCAGCACCTGTAAGTCGGCGTTGACCGCGCTGACCGGGATGTCCTGGGTCGGGCCAGGCTCGCCTTCACCGAGGCCGGGGGTCTCGTTGAAGTCGAACTCGCCGTCTTCCAGCTTGCCCATCTGGGTGAGCCGTTCGCCCAGCGCATTGAGCCGGGTCGCCTGCGCCTGCAGCTCGCCCATGCGGGCGGCCAGGGCGTTGACCTGGGTCTGGGCGTCCTTGCGGGCCTGCGCCAGGTCGCGTTCCTGCTGGGCGACCTTGGCGTGGAGCCGGGAATCGTTGAACATGCTGCCACCCAGACCGGCACCGAAGCCGATCAGGCAGCCCAGCCCGAGTACGCTGCCCAGCAGGGCGCGGGGCCTGTCCTCGAAGTAGAAACGCAAACGCGCCAGCGGCGTCTTGGCCTGTCCTTCACGCGTTTTGATTACGATCTTTTTGAATGCCATCAGTGAGTTTTCATGTCTGAGCCGAAATCCAGTGCCCGTCCTGCGTCAACGCCGAAGCCGGCGCTGGATGCAGTCATGGGTGACAAAGCTGGCAATCCGCTGCGTCGTGCCCTGTGGCTCGATGCGCTGGACCGTCAGTTGCGCCCCCATTTGCCGCCCACCCTGGCCACCCGTTGCCGGTTGGCGAATGTGAACGGCGAACACCTCGTTTTTCTCGTCGAATCCCCTGTCTGGCACGCCAAAGTGCGGCTTGCCGAGGCTCAGTTGATCGACGCGGCCCGGTCCATCGGGCTGAAGGTCACCAAGGTGACCGTCAAAACCGCGGCTGCCGCTCCTCCACGCTCCCCAGCGATCGATAACAGGAATGGCCCCCACGCAGTTTCAGCCGCCACGCACAAAGGGCTACGCGACGCGTTGGCCTGTCTAAAGGACGTGGATTCGACCAGGTCCTGAAGCCATCGGGGCATCCCGCCCCTTCCCTACCGTCGTCACGATCACGTGAATCTGGTTGGGAGCCGGCGGCCATCGTAGCCGTGCTGGGTCGTCCAGTCGTTAGTCTTTTATTAAAAGTTCGTTAAATTCAGCTCAGAACCGGATCGGGTTCACAAAAACGTGACCCAGGTACGTACACGGTTCATTGACGTCAACGTCACGCCGCTCATACCGCCGAAAACGCCGAACGGCGCCCAAGGCGCCGTTCTTTCCCAATCATTTCAACGGGTTATGCGTATGCGGGGACGCCGTAGACGACCGGCGCTGCGCTACTGGGTGCGTCGTAGCTCACCCACTCCCAGGCGGTTGCATCGGCCAGCAGGGCCCGCACCAGCTTGTTGTTGAGCGCGTGGCCGGACTTGAAGCCCTCGTAGGCGCCCAGCACCTGGCCGCCGGCCAGGTACAGGTCACCGATCGCGTCGAGGATCTTGTGGCGCACGAATTCGTCGGCGTAACGCAGGCCGTCGTCGTTGAGCACGCGGAATTCGTCGAGCACGATGGCGTTGTCCATCGAACCGCCCAGGCCCAGGTTGCGCTCGCGCATGTACTCCAGGTCACGCATGAACCCGAAGGTGCGCGCGCGGGAGATTTCCTTGGTGTAGGCGGCGGTGGAGAACTCGATCTCGGCGCGCGACTGCTTGGCCGGGATCATCGGGTGGTCGAACTGGATCGTGAAACCGAGCTTGTAGCCTTCATACGGCTCGAAGCGGGCGACCTTGTCGCCTTCGGTGACTTCCACGGTCTTGAGAATGCGGATGAAACGCTTGGGCGCGTCCTGTTCGGCGATGCCCGCCGACTGCAGCAGGAACACGAACGGGCCCGAGGAACCGTCCATGATCGGCAGCTCGGCCGAGGACAGCTCCACGATGATGTTGTCCACACCCAGGCCGGCCAGGGCCGACATCAGGTGTTCGACAGTCTGGATCTTGGCGTCGTTGCAGGTCAGCCCGGTGCACAGGGTTACTTCGGTGACCAGGTCGGCACGGGCTGGCACCTCCACCACCGGGTCCAGGTCCACGCGCCGGAACACGATGCCATGGTTGACCGGTGCCGGGCGCAGGGTCATGTAGACCTTGTCACCGCTGTGCAGGCCAACGCCGGTGGCGCGGATCGTGTTCTTGAGGGTGCGTTGCGGAATCATGGGGGCCAGCCGGGGGAAAGCGCGCAGTCAACGCGACAGTGACAAACAAGAATAACACGCACTACCACCGCTCCTTTCTGAACCGGGGGCGGCAGACTGCCGGGCCTATCCTGGCCCGGCAGCAAGGGACATGGAGGCGCTTACCGGGGAGGACAAGACCCCGGCCGCGTTCCTCAGTCCGCCTGGCGGCGCAGGAACGCCGGGATGTCCAGGTAATCGTTGGGCAGCTCAGCCGCGGCCGGACCCGAGGCCGACGGTGCGGACGGGGCCACGGTGTCGGCGCTCGGACGGCGCAGGCCCAGGCCCATGCCGCCGACGGCCTTGGAGACAGCGTCGCCGCCGTTGTCGAAATCACCGAATTCCGGCTGGCCGGTGGTGGCGTTGCGGACCAGCTTGATCGGCGCGCGCTCGCCCGGACGCTGGGACTTGGCGGCCACGGCACGGTTCAGGCCGGTCGCAACCACGGTGACACGGACTTCGTCCTGCATGTCCGGATCCAGCACGGTACCGACCACCACGGTGGCGTCTTCGGAGGCGAAGCCATCGATGGTACGGCCAATCTCGTCGAACTCGGCCATGGTGAAGTCGGCGCCGGCGGTGATGTTGACCAGGATGCCGTTGGCACCGGCCAGGTTCACATCGTCCAGCAGCGGGTTCTGGATGGCGGCTTCGGCGGCGGCCTGGGCGCGGTCATCGCCACGGGCGGTGCCGGTACCCATCATCGCCAGGCCCATTTCGGACATGACGGTGCGCACGTCGGCGAAGTCGACGTTGATCAGGCCCGGGCGCACGATCAGGTCGGCGATGCCCTGCACGGCGCCCTGGAGGACGTCGTTGGCGGCACGGAAGGCCTGGATCATGGTGGCGTTGCGGCCCAGCACGGTGATCAGCTTTTCGTTCGGAATGGTGATCAGCGAGTCGCAGTGCTGGCTCAGCTCCTCGATGCCCTTCAGCGCGACCTGCATGCGGCGGCGGCCTTCGAACGGGAACGGCTTGGTGACCACGGCGACGGTCAGGATGCCCATCTCCTTGGCCAGCTGTGCCACCACCGGTGCAGCGCCGGTGCCGGTGCCGCCGCCCATGCCGGCGGTGATGAACACCATGTCCGCACCCTGCAGGGCGTCCATGATGCGCTCGCGGTCTTCCAGCGCGGCCTGGCGGCCCACTTCCGGATTCGCGCCTGCGCCCAGGCCCTTGGTGACGTTGGTACCCAGCTGCAGCTGCAGCTTGGCACCGCAATTCTTGATGGCCTGCGAGTCGGTGTTGGCGGTGATGAATTCCACGCCGTCCACGCTGGTGCTGACCATGTGCGCCACGGCGTTGCCGCCGCCGCCGCCCACGCCGATCACCTTGATCACCGCATTGGGTGCCATCTTCTCAATCAGTTCGAAATGCGCCATGTCCGTGTCCTCGTTGTATCCGCTTGTGGTTGGCATGGGCGTGTTGGCGTCCTGCCTTCGCGCTGCATGTTGCCGTTGCGGCTGTGTGGGTTGTGTGTTGCTTTTCTGTTGCGCCGGCGGGGGCCGGTTTGAAACACGCGTCGCCGCGTTCTGGTGCCGCGTCAGAACTCGCCGCGGAACCAGGTTTTCAATTTGTTGAACATGCTGCCTGCGCGCCCGGTGGGCAGCGACGGGCGGCGCGGGTGTTCGATCTGGCTGCCCATCAGCAGCAAGCCCACGCCGGTGGCGTGCACCGGGTTGCCGACCACTTCGCCCAGCCCCGTGACGTGCTGCGGAATGCCAACGCGTACCGGCATCTGCAGCATTTCCTCGGCCAGTTCGACCACGCCTTCCATCTTCGAGGCACCGCCGGTGAGCACCATGCCGGCGCGCACCAGTTCCTCGAAGCCGGAACGGCGCAGTTCGGCCTGCACCATCTCGAAGATTTCCTCGTAACGGCCCTGCACTGCCTGCGCCAGCGCGTGGCGCGGCATGCGGCGCGGCGGACGGTCGCCCACGCTGGGCACCTGGATGCTTTCCTCGGCGGTGGCCAGCTGGGCCAGCGCGCACGCGTAGCGCACCTTGATCTGCTCGGCTTCCGGGGTGGGCGTGCGCAGCATGTGCGCGATGTCGTTGGTGACGTGGTCGCCGGCGATCGGCAGCGAGGCGGTGTGGCAGATCGCGCCCTGCACGAACACGGCCAGGTCGGTGGTGCCGGCGCCCATGTCGACCAGCACCACGCCCAGTTCGCGCTCGTCGGCGGTCAGCACGGCCACGCTGGAGGCCAGCGAGGACAGGACCAGGTCATCCACCTGCAGGCCGCAGCGCTGCACGCACTTGCTGATGTTGGCCGCGGCCGACTGCGCGCATACCACCAGGTGCGCATGCACCTCCAAGCGCACGCCGGTCATGCCAACCGGGTTGCGGATGCCTTCCTGAGAATCGTCCAGCACGTATTCGCGCGGGATCGCGTGCAGGATCTTCTGGTCGGCCGGGATCGCCACGGCCTTGGCCGCATCCAGCACGCGGTCCAGGTCGCCCCAGGTCACCTCACCGTCGCGGATCGGCACGATCCCCGGCGAGTTCTTGCACTGCACATGGTTGCCGGAGATGGAGGCATACACCGAGCGGATCTCGCAGCCGGCCATCAGCTCGGCCTCTTCGACCGCGCGCTGGATCGACTGCACGGTCGATTCGATGTCCACCACCACGCCGCGCTTGAGGCCGCGCGACTCATGCGAACCGATGCCGATCACCTCGATGGGATTGCCCGGCGAGTACTCGCCGACCAGCGCCACCACCTTGGAGGTGCCGATATCGAGCCCGACGATCAGCGATTTGTCACCCTTGCGATTCATGTCCTGTCCTGCGTGCGTTGCGCCACATTGGCCGGCGTGGCCGGGGCCGGGGGAGTACCCCAGCTCAGCGTGAAACCATTGGTATAACGGAGGTCGGCGCGTTCGATCGGCGCCTGCTGGTTGGCCAGCTGCGGCAGCACGCGCACGAAGCGCTGCAGGCGCGAGCGCGCGTCATCGCGGCCGACCACCACTTCGGTGCCGTTGCTCAGCTGCAGCGACCAGCTGCCGCGCGCATCCATGCTGACCCGGGTGACATCCACCCCGGCCGGCGCGAACAGCGCGCGTGCGTCGTTGTACAGCGCCACCACTTCTTCGGTCTGCGTGTCCGGGCCATCCAGGTCCGGCAATGCCAGGTCCTGCAGCTTCTGCGGGGTGGCGAACAGCTTGCCCTGCTCGGACAGCAGCCGGTCCTTGCCCCAGCGCGCGAACGGCTTGTGCTCGACCAGGGTGATTTCCAGCACGTCGGGCCACTGCTTGCGCACCTGCGCGCTTTCCACCCATGGCAGCTTTTCGATGGCGTCCTGCGCGTCCTGCAGCTTTACCGCGAAGAAGCCGGACTTCGCATACGGCAGCACCACCTGCTGCAGCTGCTCGGCGGGCACTCGCTTGAATTCACCGTGCACGCGCAGCTTGGCCAACGGCCAGCGTTCGGCACCGACCCAGCCGTTGAGCACCGCCACCACGGGCAGCGCTACCAGCGACAGGGCCAGCAGCCAGACGAAGATGCGCAGCACCGCGTTCATGCGTAGGTGGCCTCCGAGGTGCCGAAGCCTTGCGGCAACGTCTGTTCCAGCACGCGCCAGACCAGCTCTTCGAACCCGATGCCGGCCTGGCCAGCCGCCTTGGGCACCAGCGAATGGCTGGTCATGCCCGGCGCGGTGTTCACTTCGAGCAGGTAGAACGCGCCGCTGTTGCGGTCGCGCATCACGTCAACGCGACCCCAGCCACGGCAGCCGGCGGCGCGGAACGCAGCCAGCGCGATCCGGCGGATCTCCGCTTCGTCATCGCCTTCCAGGCCCGGGCACAGGTACTGCGTGTCTTCAGCGATGTACTTGGCGTTGTAGTCGTACCACTGGCCCTTGGGCACGATGCGGATCGACGGCAGCGCCTGGTCGCCGAGGATGCCCACGGTGAGTTCGTCGCCGACCACCATCTGCTCCATCAGCAGCTGGCCGTCGTAGCGGGCCGCCAGGGCGACCGCCTCATCCAGGCCAGCCTCGTCGGTGACCCGGCTGATGCCGACGCTGGAGCCTTCGTTGGCCGGCTTGACCACCACCGGCAGGCCGAGTTCGGCCGCCAGCGCATGGACATTGGTGCTGTCCACCTTCCGGTATTGCGGGGTGGGCAGGCCCAGCGACAGCCATACCTGCTTGGTGCGGATCTTGTCCATGCCCAGCGCCGAACCGAGCACGTCCGAACCGGTGTACGGCACGCCGAAGGCTTCCATCAGCCCCTGCACGATGCCGTCCTCACCGCCGCCGTTGTGGCCGTGCAGGATGTTGAACACGCGGTCGAAGCGCTTTTCCACCAGCGCCAGGGCCAGGGCCGGAATGCCGTCCACCGCGGTGGCGTTGACACCGCGCGCGCGCAGCGCCTCGATCACGTTGCGGCCGGAATCCAGCGACACTTCGCGTTCGCTGGAGGTGCCGCCCAGCAGCACGGCAACGCGGCCGAACACGGCCGGGTCGGTGGTGCGCAGCGGCGGGAAGGTCAGCGTGCTCATGCGGCGGGTGCCTCGTTGAAGCCTTCGGTGGCGACCAGGTGGGCAACGTGGCCGATGTCGCCCGCGCCCATCATCAGCAGCAGGTCACCGTCCTGCAGCACGTCAGGCAGCACGTGCTGCAGTTCGGCCGCCTGGCCGACCACGACCGGTTCGCTGCGGCCGCGCGCGCGGATGGCGCGGGCCAGCGAGCGCGAATCGGCGCCGGGGATCGGCGCTTCGCCGGCCGGGTAGACCTCGCTCAACACCAGCGCATCCACTTCGGACAGCACCGCGGCGAACGCGTCGAACTGGTCACGGGTACGGCTGTAGCGGTGCGGCTGGAACGCCACCACCAGGCGCTGCGACGGCCAGCCGCCACGCGCGGCGGCGAACACCGCAGCCAGCTCACGTGGGTGATGGCCGTAGTCGTCGATCACGCGCACCTTGGCGCCGGTGCGGGTGGTGACGATGCCCAGGTCGTTGAAGCGGCGACCGATGCCAGCGAAGCTTTCCAGCGCGCGGGCGATCGCATCCGGGGCCACGCCCAGCTGCCAGCCCACCGCAGCGGCGGCCAGCGCGTTGAGCACGTTGTGCGCGCCCGGCAGCGCCAGGGTCACCGGGTAGCTGCTGCCTTCGGGCAGACGCAGGGTGAAGCGCATGCGCGGCCCATCCTGGACCACGTCTTCGGCGCGCACGTCCGCATTGCTGCTCATGCCGTAGCTCATGACATGGCGCGGGGTCTGCGCGGCCAGCGCGGCCACTTCCGGGTCGTCGATGCACAGCACCGCCAGCCCATAGAACGGCAGGCGCTGCAGGAATTCGGCAAAGGCGGCCTGCACGCGGGAGAAGTCGTTGCCGTAGTTTTCCAGGTGGTCCGCATCAATGTTGGTGATCACCGACACCAGTGGATTCAGGCGCAGGAAGCTGCCATCGCTTTCGTCGGCTTCGGCCACCAGCCACTGGCCACTGCCGAGCTTGGCGTTGGCACCGGCGGCCAGCAGCTGGCCACCGATCACGAAGGTCGGGTCCAGCCCGCCTTCGCTCAGCACCGCCGCGGTCAGGCTGGTGGTGGTGGTCTTCCCGTGCGTGCCGGCCACGGCAATGCCGCGGCGGAAGCGCATCAGCTCGGCCAGCATGGCTGCGCGCGGCATGATCGGAATGCGCTGGCTGCGCGCTTCCATCAGTTCGGGGTTGTCCTCGCGGATCGCGCTGGACACCACCACGCAGTCGGTGCCCAGCACATTGGCGGCCGAATGGCCGCGCATCACGCGCGCGCCCAGCCCTGCCAGGCGACGGGTGGCGGCGTTGTCGGCGTTGTCCGAACCGGACACCTCATACCCCAGCGTCAGCATCACTTCGGCGATGCCGCTCATGCCGGTGCCACCGATGCCGACGAAGTGCACGCGCGGGAAGGCGCGTACCAGGTCATTGGTGTCGTGCAGGCGGCGGATCATGCGCGGCCTCGCGTAACGGTGTTCATTTGGATTCCTCGAGAATGATGTCGGCGATGCGCTCGGCGGCATCGACCTTGGCCAGGGCACGCGCGGCGGTTGCCATCTGCATGCGGCGGGCGGAATTTTCGGACAGATCGCGCAGTACGTCCTGCAGGCGCGCGGCCAGCGTTTCGTCCTGCTTCAGCAACACGGCCGCACCACGTTCGACCAGGTACTCCGCGTTGCGGGTCTGGTGATCGTCGACGGCCGCCGCGAACGGCACCAGCACACTGCCCACGCCGACCGCGCACAGCTCGGCCAGGGTGGACGCGCCGGAGCGGCAGACCACCAGGTCGGCCCAAGCGAACGCTTCGGCCATGTCGGCGATGAACGGCTCGACGCGCGCAGCGACACCGGCATCCTGGTACGCCTGCAGCGCTTCGGCGTGCAGCTTTTCACCGCTCTGGTGGCGCACGTCGACCGCGATGCGACCGGCCAGTGCGGCGAGTGCCTGGGGCACGGCGTTGTTGAGGGCACGCGCACCCTGGCTGCCACCGAGCACCAGCACCCGCAGCGGGCCTTCGCGACCGGCCAGGCGCTGTTCGGGTCCGGCAATGGCGGCAATCTCGGCCCGCACCGGGTTACCGACCGCTTCTTCGCGCTGGGCGAAGCTGCCCGGGAACCCGGTCAGCACGCGGCATGCGAAACGCGAGAGCACGCGGTTGGTCAGGCCCGGCGCGCGGTTCTGTTCGTGCACCAGCAACGGCAGGCCGTGCAGGCGTGCGGCCAGCCCCCCGGGACCGGAGGCGAAGCCGCCGAAGGCGATCACCGCGCGCGGCTGGCGGTCGCGGATCAGGAAGCCGGCCGAGCGCACGGCGCGCAGCAGGCGGCCAGGCGCGGTCAACAGCGCCAGCTTGCCCTTGCCACGCAGGCCGCTGATCGCCAGCGTGTCGATATGAATGTCGTGCTGCGGCACCAGGCGCGTTTCCATGCCGCCGATGCTGCCCAGCCAGGTCACGGGAATGCCGCGTTCGCGCAGCACCTTGGCCACGGCCAGGCCGGGGAAGATGTGGCCACCGGTACCGCCGGCCATGATCATCACCGGACGCGGGGAATGCTGGGCGTTCATCCCATCCTCCCCAGGGTCGGCTCGATCCGCTGCTGCATGCGGCTGGTCCCACGCGGGGCGCTGTCGCGCTGCGCGGAGGCACGTGCGTTGCTTTCCTGCATGGCTGCGGCCACGGCGCTGGCACGGGCCGGCGCATCGACCGGCGCGGCATCATCCTGTTCTGCCGCGCCCATGCGCACGGCCTGGCGGCGCTCGGCACGGTCCAGTTCGTAGGACACGCGCAGCAGCAGGCCCATCGCCACGCAGGTCATCAGGATGCTCGAACCGCCAGACGAAATCAGTGGCAGGGTCAGGCCCTTGGTCGGCAGGATGCCCAGGTTCACGCCGATCGAGACGAAACTCTGCATGCTCACCCACAGGCCGATGCCGAAGGCGATGTAGCCGGAGAAGTGCCGCTTCATTTCCACGCAGCGCATGCCGATCCAGAACGCGCGGCCGGCCAGCAGCGCGTACAGCGCCACGATCAGGCAGGTGCCGACGAACCCCAGTTCTTCGGCGGTGACCGAGAAGATGAAGTCGGTGTGTGCTTCGGGCAGGTAGTACAGCTTCTGCACCGAATTGCCCAGGCCCACGCCGGTCCACTCGCCACGGCCCACCGCCATCAGCGCGTTGGACAGCTGGTAGCCGTCGCCCTGCTGGTCGGCCCACGGGTCCCAGAACGAGGTGATGCGGCGCATGCGGTAGGGTTCGATGATCGCCAGCGCGCTCATCGCCACCAGGCCGAACACGATCGGCATCGACATGCGCGGCAGGTTCACCCCGCCCAGCACCAGCATGCCGGCGGTGATCGCCAGCAGCAGGGTGGAGGAACCGAAGTCGGGCTGAAGCAGCAGCAGCACCACCAGCGCGCCGGCCACGCCCAGCGGCTTGAGCATCGCCGGCCAGGTCGCGTTGACCTCGTCGCGGAAGCGCACCAGGTAGCTGGACAGCCACACGATGTAGAGCACCTTCACTGCTTCGACGGTCTGGAACTTGGAGAAACCCAGGTTGATCCAGCGCCGGGCGCCGTTGACGCTGCTGCCCAGGCCGGGAATGAACACCACCACCAGCAGCGCGAAGCAGCCCAGCAGCAGCATCTGGTTGTACTGCTCGATGCTCTTGAGCTCGGTGCGCATGGCCAGCCCGGCCAGCACGATGCCCACCGCCAGGAAGATCAGATGGCGGTTGAGGTAGTAGAACGGGCTGCTCATCAGGGCGATCGAGCTCGACGCGACCATCACCACGCCCAGCCCGGTGAGCGTGATGATCGCGCCCAGCAGCCACTTGTCGAAGTGGCCTCCGATGGCTTCAAGGCGGGTTGCCTGGCGCGACAGGTCGTTCATCAGCGGACCTTCAACGTGGCCAGGCCGATCAGCACCAGCACCACCGATATGATCCAGAAGCGCACGATCACGCGCGGCTCCGGCCAGCCCTTGAGCTCGAAGTGGTGGTGGATCGGCGCCATGCGGAACACGCGCTTGCCGGTCAGCTTGAACGAGGCGACCTGGATCATCACCGACAGCGTTTCAATCACGAACACGCCGCCCATGATCACCAGCACCAGTTCCTGGCGGGTGATCACCGCGATGGTGCCCAGCACCGCGCCCAGCGCCAGCGCGCCGATGTCGCCCATGAACACCATGGCCGGGTAGGTGTTGAACCACAGGAAGCCCAGGCCCGCGCCGGCGATCGCCGCGCAGATGATCACCAGTTCGCCCGCACCGGGAATCTGCGGGATCTGCAGGTAGTTGGAGAACACCACGTTGCCCGAGGCATAGGCGAACACGCCCAGCGCGCAGGCCACCAGCACCGTCGGCATGATCGCCAACCCATCCAGGCCGTCGGTCAGGTTGACCGCGTTGGAGAAGCCGACGATCCAGAAGTAGGCAATGGCCACGAAGCTGATGCCCGCCAGCGGCAACGCCACCGACTTGAACATCGGGATGTAGAAGGTCAGTGCGGCCGGCACGTCGGCGGTGTAGAACAGGAACAGGCCGGCGGCCAGGCCGAAGATCGACTGCAGCAGGTACTTCCAGCGCGACTTCAGGCCGTTCGGGTCGCGGCGCACGATCTTGATCCAGTCGTCGTACCAGCCGATGGCGCCGAAGCACAGCATCACCGCCAGCACCACCCACACGTAGCGGTTGCGCAGGTCGGCCCACAGCAGCACCGACAGGGTGATGGTGAGCAGGATCAGCGAACCGCCCATGGTCGGCGTGCCGGCCTTGGAGAAGTGGGTCTGCGGGCCGTCGGTACGGATCGGCTGGCCGCCCTTGAACTGGGCCAGCTTGCGGATCATCGCCGGGCCCAGCCACAGCGACAGGAACAGCGCGGTAAGCGCGGCCAGGATGCCTCGCAGAGTCAGGTAGCCGAACAGCCCGAACAGGCTCTCCAACTGCTGCAACCATCGGGCCAGTTCAAGCAACATGGGGGGTTTCCTCTCCTCGCGCCAGCAGCGCTTTTACAATCTTGTCCATGGCGCTGCCGCGCGAGCCCTTGACCAGGCAGCGCACGCCAGCATGCAGTTCGTCGGCCAGCGCGGCAGCCAGCGCGTCGTGGCTCTGGAAATGACGGCCACCGTCGCCGAACGCCTGCGATGCCGCCGCGCTCAGCGTGCCCAGCGTGTACAGCCGCTTCAGGCCGGCATCGCGGGCACGGCGCCCGGCCTGCGCATGCAGTGCCTCGCCATCCGGGCCGAGTTCGCGCATGTCACCCAGCACCAGCCAAGCCTCGTCCTTCGACGCGGCCAGCGCATCGATGGCAGCGGCCAGCGAACCGGGGTTGGCGTTGTAGCTGTCATCGATCAGCACGGCGCCATTGGGCAGCCGGTGCGCGATCTGGCGGCCCGGTACCGGTTCGGCACGGGCCAGGCCGGCGGCAATCGAATCCAGGCCGATGCCCGCCGCCAGCGCCAGCGATGCGGCGGCCAGGGCGTTGCTGACGTTGTGGCGGCCCGGCAGCGCCAAGGCGATATCCACGCTGCCGGCCGGACTGACCAGCAGGAACCGGCTGCCGTCGGCGGTCGCGCGGATCTGCTGGGCGGTCACGTCGGCGCTGTGGTCCACGCCATAACGCAGCACGCGGCTGCGCGGCGGCTGGCCGACGATGTGCTGTTCGAACCAGATGCCGAAGGCGTCATCGGCATTGATCACCGCCACGCCATCGGCCGGCAGTGCAGCGTAGATGGCGCCCTTGGTGCTGGCCACGCCCTGCAGGCTGCCCATCCGCTCCAGGTGGGCCGGGGCGATGTTGTTGACCAGTGCGTACTGCGGGCGCGCGATGTCGGTGAGGTAGGCGATGTCACCCGGCTTGCCGGCGCCCATCTCGTAGATGGCGTAATCGGCATCTTCCGGCGCATCGATCACCGCCAGCGGCAGGCCGATCTCGTTGTTGCGGTTGCCGGGGTTGGCGTACACCACCGCGCGCTGCTCGCGCGCGACCTGCTGCAGGATCGCCAGCAGCAGGCTCTTGACGCTGGTCTTGCCGTTGCTGCCGGTGATGGCGAACACGCGTGCGGCGCGGTCGCGCTGCATCCCAGCCGCGATCCGGCCAAGCGCATGCTCGCTGTCGCCGACCACGATCTGCGGCACGGCCACGTCGAGCAGGCGCTCGACCAGCATCGCGCTGGCGCCACGGGCCACGGCGTCGGCAGCGAAATCATGGCCGTCGAAGCGCTCGCCACGCAGTGCCACGTACAGGCTGCCCGGCGCCAGCGTGCGGGTGTCGTTGCTGATGGCGTCGATGGCGGTGTCATCGCCATGGATGTCACCCCCGGCCCAATGGGCGATCAGCGAGAGCGGCGTGCGCTTCACAGGATGGCCTCCTTGGCGCTGAGCGCGGCAGCGGCCACCAGGGTGTCGTCGAAGTCGTGCTTGACCCCGCGCACTTCCTGATAGGGCTCATGGCCCTTGCCGGCCAGCAGCACGATGTCGCCAGGGCCGGCCAGCTTCACCGCCAGGCCGATCGCGCGCGCGCGGTTGCGCTGCACGGTGACCGCGTCGGGGGCAGTGAAACCAGCCAGGATGTCGGCCACGATGGCGTCGCCATCCTCGCCGCGTGGATTGTCGTCGGTGACGATCACCTGCTGGGCCAGGCGTTCGGCGATGGCCGCCATCTGCGGGCGCTTGCCCGCGTCGCGTTCGCCGCCGCAGCCGAACACGCAGAACAGCCTGCCCTGCAGGTGGCCCTGCAGGCTCTGCAGGGCCTGCTCCAATGCATCGGGGGTATGCGCGTAATCGACCACCACGGTCGGCAGGCCGCGTTCGCCGCCGAGGCGGTTCATGCGCCCGGCGATCGGCTGCAGCTGCGACACCAGCGCGGCGATCGCCTCGGGGGCATGGCCCAGCGCGTGCAGCACGCCGGCCACGGCCAGCAGGTTGTCCACGTTGAAGCGGCCCAGCAGCGGCGACTGCACCGGGTGGCGCGCACCGTCGACCACCAGATCGAAAGCGATGCCACGGCCATCGAGCTTGAGCGAGTCGGCGCGCAAAGTGGCCTGCTGCGCACCGCGCGAGCTGACCCCGATCCGGGCGACGCCGGCATCGACCGTGCGCAGCAGTTCGCTGCCGAAGCTGTCATCCAGGTTCACCACCGCGGCCTTCAGGCCGGCGCGGTGGAACAGCTTGGCCTTGGCCGCGCCGTACTGGGCCATGTCGCCGTGGTAATCGAGATGGTCGCGGGTGAGGTTGGTGAACACCGCCACGTCGTAGTGCACGGCATCCACGCGGCCCTGGTCGAGCGCATGCGAGCTCACTTCCATGGCCACCGCCCTGGCGCCCTGGTCACGCAGCTGCGCCAGCACTTCGTGTATCTGCAGCACCAGCGGCGTGGTGAAGCCGGTCGGCACCACATCGCCGTACAGGCCCACGCCCAGCGTACCGATGCTGCCACTGGCGGTGCCGAGCAGGTGCCAGGCCTGGGCCAGCAGCTGCACGGTGGAGGTTTTTCCGTTGGTGCCGGTCACGCCGACCATGGTCATCGCGCGCGAGGGCTGGCCATGGAACTGGTCGGCCATGGCGCCCATGCGCGTGCGCAGGCCCGGCACGGCAATGGCATCGGCCGGTGCCGGCAGCTCCGCCGGGGCCGGCGGTTCGAACAGGATCGCGGCCGCACCGGCGGCGCGGGCCTGGTCGACAAAGCCCAGCCCGTGCGCGCCGAAGCCGGCAATCGCGACAAAGGCGTTGCCGGGGCGCACCGCGCGGCTGTCCAGCACCAGGCCGGTGATGGACGGGTCGTGGCTCAGCACCACATCGGGAAGCAACTGCGAAAGCAACATCATCTGGCTCATTGCGTGCCTCCCTGCGCGGGCGGCAACGTGGCGTGCGCGCTGGGCAGCGCGGCATCGAATTCGGCGGCGGCGTCCGGGGCAACGACCGCCTCGGCCGGCGGCGGGGTCGGCAGCGAGGAGGCGGCGTGGCCCATCTTTCCGGACTGCTGGGCCGCCAGCCAGGAATCGATGTCGTCCGGCGGCACGTCCATCAGGCGCAGCGCGCCTTCCATGACGTTGTGGAACACCGGCGCGGACACCAGGCCGCCGTAGTACTTGCCGGCCTGCGGGTCGTTGATGACGATCACCGTGGCAAAGCGCGGGTTGCTGGCCGGCACCACGCCGGCGAACAGCGCGTTGTAGTGGCCACGCTCGTAGCCGCCCGGACCGGCCTTGCGTGCGGTACCGGTCTTGCCGGCCACGTGGTAACCCAGCACCGCCGCCTGCTTGGCGCCGCCCTGGGTGACCACCGTTTCCATCATCGCCACGACCTCTTTGGCGATGTTCTCGTCGATGATCTGCTTGCCTTCGTTGCGCTGGCCCTTCACGAAGGTCGGCGCGATCAGCTTGCCGCCATTGCCCAGCGCCGAGTACGCCGTGGCGATCTGCAGCGGGGTGACGTTCAGGCCATAGCCGTAGGACATGGTGGTCTTGGACGAACCGCTCCAGCGCGCCGGGCGCGGCAGCACGCCCGCCGATTCGCCGGGGAAACCGCTGTGCGGAGCGCTGCCATAGCCGAAGCTGTGGACGTGGTCGTAGAACACCTGGTCGGGCATCTTGGCCGCGATCTTGGCCGCGCCGATGTTCGAGCTGCGGGTGATCACGCCGGTGACGTTGAGCACGCCGTTGTTCCGCGGCACGTCCTTGATGGTGTAGCGGCCGATCGCCATGTAGCCCGGGTTGGTGTCGACCGTGGTGTCCTTGGTGACCACGCCGGACTGCAGCGCCGAGGCGATGGTCAGCGGCTTCATGGTCGAACCCGGCTCGACCAGGTCGGTCACGGCGCGGTTGCGGCGGGTGTCCGGCGCCGCGCCGCCCACCGCATTGGGGTTGTAGGTCGGCAGGTTGACCATGGCCAGCACTTCGCCGGTGGCCACGTCCATGATCACCATCGAACCGCCCGCGGCCTTGTTCTCGATCAGCGCGTTGCGCAGTTCCTTGAAGGCCAGGAACTGGATGCGACGGTCGATGCTCAGGGTCAGGTCCTTGCCCGGTTCGGCGGCGCGCAGCAGGTCGCTTTCGACGGTCTCGCCCTTTCGGTTGCGGATCACCCGCTTGGCGCCGGCCTTGCCGCGCAGCCATTCGTCGAAGGCCAGCTCCAGCCCTTCCTGGCCGCGGTCGTCGATGTTGGTGAAGCCGAGCACGTGCGCCATCGCCTCACCCTGCGGGTAGAAGCGGCGGAACTCGCGCTGCGAGGCCACGCCCGGGATCTTCAGGGCAACCACCTTCTCGGCGTCGTCGGGATTGATCCGGCGGCGCAGGTACATGAATTCCTTGTCCGCCTTCTGGCTCAGCTTCGAGGTCAGTTCGTCCAGCGGCATGCCCAGCGCGGTGGCCAGTTCCGGAATGCGGTCGGGCGAGCGCATCAGCTCCTGCGGGTTGACCCAGATCGAGGCGACCGGGGTGGACACCGCCACCGGTTCGCCGTTGCGGTCGGTGATCATGCCGCGCGAGGTGTTGATGGGCAGCTCGCGCAGGTAGCGGGCTTCGCCCTGGCGCTGGTAGAAATCGCTGTTGATGATCTGCACGTAGGCGGCGCGGCCGACCAGCGACACCGAGCACAGGCCCAGCGCCAGGCCGACCCACTTCAGGCGCTGGCGCAGGTTGAAGGCGTTGCGGGTGCGGTTGCGGCCGGTCTTGTTCATGGCCGTACCACCACGACATCGGCCGCTTCGGGGAACTTCATGCCCAGCCGCTCGCGGGCCACGCGGTCAACGCGGGTGGCTTCGGCCAGGGTGGCCTGTTCCAGCTGCAGGCGGCCGAATTCAATGTTCAGTTCGTCGCGGGCGCGCTCCACGCGCGACAGCTCCACGAAGGTCTGCCGGTGGCGGTGGCGCATGAACACCACCCCGATCGCCGAGGCGATGGTGCAGGCCAGCAGCACGACCAGCAGCAGGCGGCTCATCACACCACCCCGCGCTTTTCGGCCACGCGCAGCACGGCGCTGCGCGAGCGCGGGTTGACCGCCAGCTCGTCGTCCTCGGCCTTGATGGCGCCGCCGATCAGATCCAGCGTCGGCACGAACGCCGCCAGCTCGGGCAACCGGCGATTGGTCGGCGGGGCCTTGGCGTGGCGGTTCATGAACTGCTTGACGATGCGGTCTTCCAGCGAATGGAAGCTGATCACCGCCAGCCGGCCACCGGGCTTGAGGCGCGCCATCGCCGCGTCCAGGCCGGCTTCAAGGTCGGCCAGTTCGCGGTTGATGTGGATGCGGATGGCCTGGAAGCTGCGCGTGGCCGGGTGGATCTTGTCTTTGCCACGCGGCATCACCGAAGCGATCAGTTCAGCCAGCTCGGCGGTGCGGGTGAACGGCTGCTTGTCGCGGCGGGCGATGATCGCGCGGGCGATGCGGCGCCCCTGGCGTTCTTCGCCATAGGTCCACAGCACATCCATCAACTCGCGCTCTTCGACACGGTTGAGCCACTGCGCCGCGCTTTCGCCGCTGTCCGGGTCCATGCGCATGTCCAGCGGGCCGTCCTTGCCGAAGCTGAAACCGCGCTCGGCCACGTCCAGCTGCGGCGAGGACACGCCGAGGTCGAACAGCACCCCGTCCAGGCCGTCGGCGGTTGCGTTCCAGTGCAGCAGGTCGGCGAAACTGCCACGGAAGATCGAGACGCGCGGGTCCGGCGCGAAATCACGCTCGGCTACCGCGATTGCCTCCGGATCCTTGTCCATGACCAGCAGCCGGCCTCCAGGACCGAGTTGCTCGAGCACGCCGCGGGCGTGACCGCCACGACCAAACGTGCCATCGAGATACGTTCCGTTTTCGATCACCCTCAGGCCGTCCAGGACCTGCGTGTACAGCACCGGCAGATGGCCCGCCGGCGACTGCGACACCGGAAGGTGACCGGCCTGCGCGCCTCCGCGCACCCGGGCACCCCGGGTCACAACTTCAGGTCGAGCAACCCATCGCCCAGATCCTCGTCAGACAACGTCTGCTGGATCAGTGCGCGATGAGCCTGCTCGCTCCACAATTCGAATTTGTCGCCCATGCCGAGCAACACCGCCTTCTTTTCAATGCCAACAGCGTTGCGGTGGCTTGCCGGGATACTGATGCGACCGTTGCCATCCAGCTCCAGATGCGCGGCCGAACCGACCAGCTTCTGTTGCAGCAGGCGCACGACGCGCTGTGTGTTGGGCTTGGCCATGACGTCGTCGCGGACCCGTTCCCACTCCTGCTCGGCATACAGCCACAGGCAGCCGGACTCGAAAGGGTTGTAGGTCAGGACCAGGCGGTTGTTGCTCACACGCGCGACGAGGTCGCGATGCGCGGTGGGAACCGCCATGCGTCCTTTATCGTCAACCGTGATGGCCGTCTCGCCCTGAAACACGACGCGTACACCTTTCCTTCGCCTGGATGAAACATTGAACCACGAAAAACCACAAAAAACCCGGTTTCCCCTCTGTTGCCCACCTTAGCAGTGCCGATTGGGTTGTCAACAGTTTTGCGAAGGGGAAATCACCTTGGACATCAAGGGCTTGCAGCAATGTTTAGAGACTTGTTCAAGGCTTATCCACAAGTTGCTGTTTCGTCTCAATTTTTGAGATTGGGGCGAAGTTCAGGGGTGTGGAGACGGCGTGAAACATCCCCGCGCATTCATCCGCCCCCATGTCCCAAGCGACCCGTTGCTGCGCAAAACCGGCACAATGCCGGTCATGTGTCTGCTTGCCTTGGCCTGGGAGGTCCACCCCCGCTGGCAGTTGCTGATGGCCGGCAACCGCGACGAATTCCATGCACGCCCGACCGCGGGGTTGGCGGCGTGGCCCGCACCGGACCTGGGCGTGCTGGCCGGGCGCGACCTGCGTTCGGGCGGCACCTGGGCCGGCGTCGGCCTCGATGGCCGGATGGCGGTGGTGACCAACGTGCGCGACCCGCTGGCCCGGCAGACCGGCCCGTCACGCGGTGCACTGGTGGCCGACTACCTGCGCGGCACCGGGTCTGCGGCCGCCTTTGCCGACGCGCTGGCCGGCAACGCCCCGGCCTTTGCCCCGTTCAACCTGCTGCTGGCCGATCGGGACAGCTGCCAGTTCCTGGGCAACCACCCGCTGCTGCGGCAGGCCCTGGCGCCGGGTATCCACGGCATGTCCAACGGCCCGCTGGACGCGCCATGGCCCAAGACCCTGGCCTTGAATGCCGCCCTGCAGGACTGGGTGGACGCCGGCCGCGAGGACCTGGCGCCGCTGTGGGCGGCGCTGGCCGACGAGAACCGCGCTGCCGACGCCCGCCTGCCCGACACCGGCATTGACCTGGAGCGGGAGCGCTGGCTGTCGGCCGCCTTCATCCGCAGCCCGGAGTACGGCACCCGGGCCAGCACCGTGATCGCACTGGATGCGCAGGGCCAGGGCTTCATCCGCGAGCGTCTGTTCGACCCGTCGGGCGCGTGCGTGGGCGAGACCGCGCTCACGGTCGGCCCGCCCGGGCCGCTGCCCCGCCCCGCTGCAGGGTGAATGAAGCGGGGGCGGTCCGGATCGTTCCCGCCCGCTCGTCGCTCTTGTCTGGTACCGGCGCAGTTGGCGCCCTCCAGCCGAGACCCTTGATGAATCGACGAATTACCGTTTTCCTGGCCACCCATGTGCTGACCCTGGCAGCAGGCTTCGGCAGCGGGGTATACCTGTTGCCCATCCTTACCGCACCGGATGGGCCCAGCGCGTCCAGCGTTGCCGAGGCGATGGCCAACAGCACCCATGAAGCCCGCTTCCGCCGCGACCTCAAGGGCAGTGACGCGGTGCATTGGGCCGACGGCAAGGTCAGCGTGAGCCACAGCCAGATCGCCTTCGATGGCCGCATGGGCCCCGGCCCGGATTACAAGGTGTACCTGTCGCGCGAATACGTCGACACCCGCGGCGATTTCCTGCGGATCAAGCAGGACGCCACGCTGATCGGTGACGTAAAGACCTTCAACCGCTTCCTGTTGGACGTGCCCGACCACGTGGACATCGACGACTACACCACCGTGGTGGTGTGGTGCGAAGCGTTCAGCCAGTTCATCTCGGCGGCCCAATATCGAATGGGCCCGCAAGCCTGACGAACGAGGAGCCCCCTTTGCTGAGGGGGCTTCTTCGCCGTCGGCGGAAAAAGCGGCAGAGCCGGCCGATAAGCCGGGTTTTGTCGTGGACAGTCATTCTTCTAGGCGCCACGTCACCGTGGCGCTCAAGCAACCTACCCGGTCCCGACGCGGGCCGCGCCATGAGGACCCTATTTGGTCTTGCTCCAGGTGGGGTTTGCCGTGCCGGTCTGTTGCCAGACTCGCGGTGCGCTCTTACCGCACCATTTCACCCTTACCGGCTCCCCGAAGGGAACGTAGGCGGTATCTTTCTGTTGCACTTTCCGTCGGCTCGCGCCGCCCAGGCGTTACCTGGCACCTTGCCCTGCGGAGCCCGGACTTTCCTCGGCATTCCCGAAGGAATGACGCGACTGTCTGGCCGGCTCTGCCGTGCGCAGTCTACCAGCTCAGCTGCCGTAGAGGGCTTTTCGCGGGGCGCCGGTGAGTTCGGCGGCGAGTTTGGCGGCTGTCGAGGGTGGCAGGTGTTCGCTGAGCTTGGCGTACAGGCGGCGGCCCTGCGCGAGCTGGGCCTCTTCATCGTTGGCCGCACCCTGCACCATCACCACGAATTCGCCTTTGCGCTGGTTGTCGTCGGCTTCGACCTGCTGCAGCAGGCTGGCCAGGTCGCCGTCGAGCACAGTCTCGAACAGCTTGGTCAGTTCGCGCGCCAACACTGCGGGCCGTGTCGGGCCGAATGCGGCCACCATGTCTGCGAGCGACTCCGCGATGCGGTGTGAGGATTCGTAAAAGACCAGCGTGCGGGTTTCCCCTGCCAGCGCCTGCAGGCGTTCGCGGCGGCCGGACCCCTTGGCCGGCAGGAAGCCTTCGAAGGTGAAGCGGTCGCTGGGCAGCCCGGCCACGCTGAGCGCGGCAATGGCCGCACAGGCGCCGGGAACCGGGCTGACCCGGATGCCGGCTTCGCGCGCGGCACGGACCAGCCGGTAGCCGGGATCGCTGACCAGCGGCGTCCCGGCATCACTGACCAGCGCCAGCGATTCGCCCGCCTGCAGCCGCGCCACGATGCGCTGGGCCAGCACCTCTTCATTGTGGTCGTGCAGCGCCACCAGCGGCTGCTGGATGCCGAAGTGGGCCAGCAGCTGGCCGCTGCGGCGGGTGTCCTCGGCGCAGATCGCGGCCACCGAACGCAGCACCTCCTGCGCCCGCGGCGTCAGGTCGGACAGGTTGCCGATCGGGGTGGCAACGACATACAGCGTGGGGACAGCACTCATCGCAACGGCACTCACAGGTCAAGGGTAGAATCCTAACGTGTACGAGCCACCCTCGAATGGACCTGATGATGAACAAGCCCGCCGCACGCATCTCCGCCCTGTCGTTGTCGCTGCTGCTGCTTGCCGGCTGCGCCACGACCAGCCTGACCAGCGCCCCGGAATCGCCGGCGCAGAGCCAGGCCCTGGCGCTGATCGACCAGGGCAAGCCGCGTGACGCCGCCGTACAGCTGGAAGCGCTGGCCAACACCCTGCGCGGCAACGCCCGCGGTGCCGCGCTGGCCGATGCGGCCTTTGCCTGGCGCGAGGCCGGCGACAACGCCCGCGCGCGCAGCCTGCTGGCCCAGGTCACCGCGCGCCAGCTGAGCGGCGCCAGCCTGCAGCGTTTCCAGCTGACCAGCGCCGAGCTGGCCCTGGCCGACAAGCAGCCTGCCCAGGCACTGGCCTTCCTGAACGAATCCTCCGACACCGTCTCCGCGCCGCTGCGCACGCGCTGGCAGCTGGCGCGCGCCAATGCGCTGCAGGCCACCGGCGATGCGATGGGTGCGGCCACCGAGCGCGCCCGTGCGCACGCCGCGCTGACCGGCCAGGCACGCACCGACAACCAGCAGGCCATTGCCGGTCTGCTCGGCACGCTGGACGATGCCACCCTGCGTGCCCGCGCTGCGGCGCTGCCGGCCAACGAGCCGCTGTACAACTTCGCCGGCCGCGCCCTGATCGCACGTGGGCTGCCGCTGCCGCGCCCGTTCGACCGTGATGGCGTGGCCCAGTTCGACACCAGCAAGCGTCCGCCGGCGATGAGCGATGGCTACCGCCCGCCGGTGAAGATGGCTGTGCTGCTGCCGCTCAGCGGCCGCCTGGCTACCGCCGCCCAGCCCGTGCGCGACGGCCTGCTCAGCGGCTACTACGGTGAAAGCAGGCAGCGCCCGGATATCCAGTTCATCGATACCGCCGGTACTCCGGCCGGCGCCGTGGCCGCGTATGACAAGGCCGTCGTTGCCGGCGTGGACTTCATCGTCGGGCCGTTGGGCCGCGATGAAGTGGACGCCGTGTTCGGCCGTACCGAACTGCCGGTGCCGGTGCTGGCGCTGAACCGCGGCAAGAGCAGTCCGCCGGCCGGCAGCGCCGGTTTTTCGCTGGCACCGGAAGACGACGGCATCATCGCCGCCGAGTACCTGCGCAGCCGCGAACGCAGCAAGGTGCTGGTGCTCCACAGCAATGACGACAACGGCCGCCGTACCGCCGCCGCCTTCCGCGAGCGCTTCACCCAGCGCGGCGGCCAGGTGCTGGCCACCGTGGGTGTGAGCGACACCGTGGGCGACATCGGCGCGCAGCTGCGTGCCGCCGGCGCTGTGGACGGCGTGCTGCTGGCGGTGAAGGCACCGCAGGCGCGCGCGCTGGCCCCGCAGCTGGCGCTGGCA
>NZ_JBNBBE010000018.1:0-20899 GCF_050031795.1 Stenotrophomonas sp. SrG | reverse complement strand
TGACGGCATCGTCTACCCGAACGAAGCCTGGAACGTGCGCGGCGTGGCCGGCCTGCCCCCGGCCGCGACCGCCGGGCAGATCCTGCCGACCGCGCGCGGCGCGGCCGGTCGCCTGTTCGCATTCGGTTTCGACGCCTGGAAGATCAGCGCCTACCTGGACAAGGTCGCGACCGAAGGCGGCCTGGCCGGCGCGACCGGGACGCTGTTCCTGGACAGCAATGGCAACGTCCTGCGGGTGCCGGCGTGGTCGACCTTCAGCGGCGGCCGGCCGATGCCGGTGGGCAACAACTAAGGCCATGCCCACCCAGCGGGCGCAGCGCGGGGCGGCGGTGGAAACCGCCGCGCTGGCGCACCTGCGGCGCGCCGGGCTTGTTCCGGTTGCGCGCAACGCCCGCTACAAGGGCGGTGAGCTGGACCTGGTGATGCGCGATGGCGACACCACCGTGTTCGTGGAAGTGCGCTATCGCGCCACCGCCGATTTTGGGGGGGGCGCGGCCTCGGTGGACCTGCGCAAACGACGCAAACTGGTGTTGGCCGCACAGCTGTTCCTGCAGTCGCATCCCACGCTGGCGCAGGGACCCTGCCGTTTCGACGTGATTGATGCCAGCGGCGACCCACCCCGCCTGGACTGGTTGCGCGACGCCTTCCGGCTGGAAGACTGCGGTTTCGATCGATGACTATGAGGGCCGCCCAACGGGCGGCGCTACCGGAAGGCTGCAATGACGACGACCCTGCCTGCTGAATTTTCCGCCACCCTGCAGGCGCTGCTCGGTGACGATGGCTGGCGCACCGATGCCACCACGCTGGCTGCGCATGCACAGGACAACTCCTGGCGGCATGCGCTGCCCAACGGCGTGGCGCTGCCGCGCAACCGCGAGCAGGTGCTGCAGATCGTGCGCGCCTGCCGCGCACACGGGGTGCCGGTGGTGGCGCGCGGCGCCGGTACCGGCACCACCGGTGCGGCGGTACCGGTCAACGGCAGCATCGTGCTGTCGTTCGCGCGCATGAACCGCATCCTCGACATCCAGCCGGGCAACCGCTGCGCGGTGGTGGAACCGGGCGTGCTCAACGGCGACCTGCAGCACGCCCTGGTCGAGCACGGGCTGTTCTGGGCACCGGATCCATCCAGCGCCGATATCTGCAGCATCGGTGGCAACCTGGCCTGCAACGCGGGCGGCCCACGCGCGGTGAAGTACGGTACCAGCCGCGACAACGTGCTTGGGCTCGTTGCGGTCACCGGCGCCGGTGAGCTGATCCAGTGCGGCGGCGCCTATACCAAGGACGCCACCGGCTACGACCTGACCCACCTGCTGGTGGGCAGCGAAGGCACCCTGGCGCTGATCGTGGAAGCCACCTTGAAGCTGACCCCGTTGCCGGTGGCCCAGGCCGGGCTGCGGGTGCTGTACCGCGACGCGGACGCGGCGGCGGCGGCGGTGTCGCGGCTGATGGCGCAGCCGGTGGTGCCGACCCGGCTGGAGTTCATGGATGCGCGCAGCCTGCAGCTGCTGCGCCGCAATGGCGCCGAGGTGCCGGAGGCCGGCGCGATGCTGCTGGTCGAAGCCGATGGAGACCACGACACCCTGCCCTACCTGCTGCAGGCCTTGGCCACGGCCGCCGAAGGCGACGGCATGCTGGCGCTGGACGTGGCAATGGAAGGCAGCGCGCGCGAGAAGCTGTGGGCCGCGCGCAAAGCACTGTCACCCGCATTGCGCAGCATCGCGCCGGGCAAGATCAACGAAGACGTGGTGGTGCCGGTGTCGCGCATTCCGGACCTGGTGGCCGGTGTGCAGGCACTGGCGCAGCAGTACACGCTGACCATCGTCACCTTCGGCCATGCCGGCAACGGCAACCTGCACGTGAACATCCTGTACCACCCCGACGACGCGGACGAGAGCGCGCGTGCGCAGGCGGCGTTGCCGAAGATCTTCGAACTCACCCTGGCGCTGGGCGGAACGCTGTCGGGCGAGCATGGCATCGGATTGGCCAAACGCGACTTCATGACGCAGGCCTTTACGCCGGCTACGTTGGCGGCGATGCGCGCGATCAAGCACGCACTCGACCCGGACGACATCCTCAATCCGGGCAAGGTGCTGCCGCCGCTGTAATCGACGACGTTTTCGCCACGTCGTCGCAAAGGGCGGAGCGCGTCACGCGCAAAGTGTGATGCTTTGCAATTCCTTGCATGGGCCACGCGCGCATCGCTGCGCATTCTTGTCGCCCCCTGGACATCCGGCCTGCCTGCGCAGCAGCGTGCTGCGCGACCGGCCTGCCTGCATCCCAACGCTGTGCCGATGGTCGGGTGTCCCTCTGCCCTCCGACCAGAACGCCCGACGATGATGCCAAACCGCTCCTCCTCCGCCCGTGCTTCGATGCGCCCGCTCGCGTCCTCCCTGATGCTGGCCCTGCTGATGCTTCCACCGGGCGATGCCAGTGCACGCGAACTCGACGGCGAAGCGCACGAAGTCACGCAGGGCGATCCCCAGGAATGGTGGCTGCTGACCAACGGCGCGGACCTTCTGGTCAATGGAGGCCGCACGTACAGCATCAGCGCACGGGACGGCAGCCTGGTCACGCTCATGAATGCACAGGTCGAGCGCGGCCATTCCAACCCTGAAGCCATCGAACTGCGCGGTGGCTCCGCGCTGCTGTCCAGCTACTCGCGCATCGAGCACGGCGGCATCCGCTCATGGGACAGCTCTTCGGTATACCTCCACTACAGCCGAGTCACCGTTGGCGAGGATGCCCCCGAGTCCGTCCCGACGGTCGGCATCATGATGATCGACAGCACCGCCGACGCCCGGGTGACGCTGGATGCCTCGACCCTCCGCGTGGTGGACAGGCCGGACCACCCGAATTACGCCACGGGCATCGGCATTCGCCACGGCGCGGGCGTGGTGGAACTGCTGAACGGCTCGCACATCGATGCGGGCAACGTCGGGGTGATGCTTCACGACAGCCGTGGCGACGGCCGCTTGATCGTCGAGGAGTCGACGATCCTTTCCCGCCGCGGTGCGGCGATCGAGGTCCTGGATGCCAATCACACCTATGACGTGCGCATTGCCAACGACGCCCGCCTCACCGGTGGCGACGGTCATCTGCTGCGCGTGCGCAACTCGACCGACGCCGCAGGTGGCGGCCAACCGGATGTCAACGTGGTGGTCGACAACGCACGCCTGCAGGGTGACATCACCCTCGATGACAGTGCCGCTGGCGGGCGTATCGACCTGCTGCTGGAGAACAACGCGCGCATCGAGGGCCGCCTGTCCAACGTGACCTCGGCGGGAATCGGCAGCGGCAGCAGCTGGCTGCTGACCGGCGACAGCAGCGTCGGCCACCTGCAGCTGGACGGTGCCGGCACGGTTGCGCTGGGCAGTGGCGCCGCATTCAACACGCTGAGCGTGGACAACTTCGTGGGCAACGGCGGCACCCTGGCCTTCAACACCGTGCTCGGGGACGACGCCTCGAGCACGGACCGACTGGTCATCAGCGGCAACGCCAACGGCCAGGCCAACGTACGCGTGCTCAATGTGGGCGGCGCCGGCGCGAAGACCGACCGTGGCATCGCGCTGATCAGCATCGTCGGCGAATCCAACGCGCAGTTCGACCTGGTCGGGCGTGCCGTTGGCGGCCAGTACGAGTATTTCCTGGTCAAGGGCATCGACGGCAGCTGGTACCTGCGCTCGGAGGGCGGCCCCACGCCGGATCCCTGCGAGGTTGATCCCAGCCTGCCGCAGTGCGAGCCGATTGATCCGATTGATCCGGTCGACCCCGTTGATCCGGTGGACCCGGTGGACCCAATTGATCCGGTAGATCCCGTCGATCCCGTCGATCCCGTCGATCCAGCGGATCCGATCGATCCCGATGAGCCCGCAGATCCAGTCGATCCCGGACAGCCGGCTCCCGTGCTTCGCCCCGAAACCGGCGCCTACCTGGCCAACCAGTTCGCGCTCCACCACCTGCTGCGCCACAGTGCGCGCGAGCGCACCGCGCAGCACGCGTCTACCCGTGGGAACGTGCGCGCGTGGGCGACGCTGGATGGAACCCATACCCGTCTGGGCGCGGTCAAGGACCAGCTTGCGCTCGATGTGGACCGCTCGCGCCTGCTGGTCGGCACCGACATCGGCGCGTTCGCTGCCGACCGGGGCCGCGTGGGCGTGATGCTCACGGCCGCGCAGTCGCAGGCGACCTCGCGCTCGTCCCTCACCGGCTACCGCGCACGCGGCAAGGTGGAAGGCGGCGCGGCAGGTGTGTACGGCAGCTGGCGCAATGACGCCGTGTCCGTGGATGCATCGGTGCAGCGCGGCCGGTTCCGCAACCGCGTGGAAGGCGATGGCCTGCAGACCGAGCGCTACGACGCGGACCTGTGGCAGTCGTCGCTGGAAGTCGGCTACCGCCTGGATGTCGGTCGCATCGGCGCCACGGCGCTGAGCCTGCAGCCGGAGCTGCAACTGCTCCATACCGATGCTGCCATGGACGTGCATCGCGAGGGCAACGGCACCACGGTACGCAGCCTGGGCGACCACGGCCTGTCGGGCCGGCTGGGCATGCGCCTGGAAGGCGCGACCGGGCGCAGCAGTGGCACCGTGTCCCTGCAGCCGTACGCAACGGCGAACTGGTACCGCGACGGGGCCGGCAACGGCATCGCCTTCGACGACGAGGCGCTGCGCGCCAGCACCCCGCGCAACCGCTACGCGCTCGGCGCGGGTGCCCGCGTCGGTGTCGGCCGGGGCGTTTCGGCATGGGGTGGGCTGGCGCTGACGCACGGCGATGGCGGCTACCGGGAATCCGCCGCGCAGCTGGGGCTGTCCTGCGAATGGTGAGCGCTTCGGCCCGGCGCTACAGCTCGGTGAAGTGCTCGTAGCCGCGATGGCCGGTGGTTTCGCCACCGGCATCCACGCCCTGGCCTGCCACGATCGCGCCGATGCGGGTGAGCGGCAGCGCCAGGCGCGCGGCGATGGCCTCGACCGCCCCCTGTTGCGCAGCGGCGGCGGTGAAGCAGAGTTCGTAATCGTCGCCGCCGCGCAGCGCGGCCTCGCGCGCATGGGTCAGACCCACCCGTGCCCGCGCTGCGTCGGACATCGGCAGGCGCTCGGGGTCCACGCGCGCGCCTACGCCACTGCGTTCGCAGATGTGTCCCAGGTCCGCCAGCAGGCCATCGGAGATATCGACGGCCGCATGCGCCACACCCACCAGCGCGGCGCCGAGGGCCACCCGCGGTGTGGGCCGGGCCAAGCGCTGGCGAAGGTAGTCCACCGGCGCATCTTCGGCGGGCCGACGCACGTCGAGGGTACCGCCCTGCCAGGCGCGCAGGGCCACGGCGGCGTCGCCGAGCGTGCCGCTGACCCAGACATCGTCGCCCACCTGCGCGCCATCGCGGCGCAGTGCCGCACCCGGCGCCACCTGCCCCATCGCGGTCACCGACAGCGACAACGGGCCACGCGTGGTGTCACCCCCGATCAGCACGATGTCGTGCGCATCGGCCAAGGCGAAAAAGCCGTCGGCAAACGCATCCACCCAGTCCGGGTCGGCGTCGGGCAGCGACAGTGCCAGCACGCACCAGGCCGGCTGCGCGCCCATCGACGCCAGGTCGGAAAGATTCACGGCCAGCGTCTTCCAGCCGATGTCATAGGCCGGGGTTTCCGCAGGGAAATGCACGCCGCTGTTGAGCGTATCGGCGGTGACCACCAGCTGTTGGCCGGCACGCGGCTGCAGCAGCGCGGCATCGTCGCCGATGCCGAGCACCACATCGGCACGCGCGCGGGTGCGCGTGCGGATGCGTTCGATCAGGGAGAATTCGGCGAGGGACATGGGCGTTCCCCGACCCGGCTCAGTGCCCGCTTTCGACCTTGCGCCACTCCACCGCAGCGCGATCCAGCACGCCGTTGACGTAGGTGTGGCCGTGTTCGGAACCAAACTTCTTGGTCGATTCGATCGCTTCGTTGATCACCACGCGGTACGGCACGTCCATGCGGTAGCGCAGCTCGAACGCGGCCACGCGCAGCGCGGCACGCTCGATGGCGTCCACTTCCTCGATGCCGCGGTCCACGAACGGATCCAGCGCCTCGTCGAGGTCCTTGCGGTGGTCGAGCACGCCGCTCACCAGCGCCTCGAAATACGCCAGGTCGGCGATTTCGCGCGCCTGCTCGTGGGCGAACTGGGCGATCAGGGCCTGTGCGTTGCCGCCGGAGATCTGCCAGGCGTAGATCGCCTGCAGGGCACGACGACGCGCGCGCGAGCGCAGCACCGGGTCGATGCCATCGCGGCGGACCGGCTTGCCGGAGGGCTTGCCCGGGTTTGACTTGTTCACGGCAACTGCTCCAGAAGATTGACCATTTCCAACGCCGTCAGTGCGGCTTCCTCACCCTTGTTACCGTGGCTGCCACCGGCGCGGGCCTCGGCATCCTCGGCGCGTTCGACCGCCAGCACGCCATTGAGCACCGGCACGCCGAAATCCAGCTGCACACGCATCAGGCCTTCGGCGCAGCGGTCGGCCACGTGTTCGTAGTGGCGGGTGTCGCCACGGATCACACAGCCCAGGGCGATGATCGCGGCATGTTCGTGCGCCGCCGCCAGGCGCGCGGCCACCAGCGGCAGTTCCCACGCGCCCGGCACCCGGATCACGTCGATGGCCGCTTCCTGGATCCCGTTGCCGGCCAGGCTCTGGCGCGCGCCGGCCACCAGCACGTCGGTGATGCGGGCATTCCAGCGGCTGGCGAGGATGGCGAAACGGGCCTGTTCCGGTGTCCGGAGATCGCCTTCGTAGTGGCTCATGATCGGCGTGGGGTCCATTTAATAGATGAATATTCTAGCGCATGGCCGCGCGTAGCCGGATTGCGGCACGCTGCGGGACGGGTCGGGTGGAAAAGCCCCCTGAGTCAGGGGGCTGCCGCGAAGCGGCGGGGGTCTGGGTGATGGTAAGAGGGGCCCGCGGTTTGCGAAGCAAATCGTGGGGCGTCAGCGCGCATGCGATGACGGGCTCCCCACCGTTTCGATGATCTCCAGGCCGTAGCCGGCCAGGCCGATCTGGCGGCGCGGGGTGCCCAGCACGCGCAGCTGGCCCAGGCCCAGGTCGGACAGGATCTGGGCGCCGGCACCGTTGCGGCGCCACTGGCTCACGTCCTTGTCCTTGCCCGGGGTGACCGGCTGCGGCTGCTGGCGCAGGCGGGCCAGCAGGCTGTTGCTGTCACGCGGGGCCGACAGCACCACCATCACGCCGCGCTCGGCGGCGGCGATGGCGCGCAGGGCGTCGGTGGACGCCACGCCGAAATCGTCGCGGCGCCAGTGCAGCAGATCGGCCAAGGGGTTCTCCACCTGCACCCGGACCAGGGTCGGTTGGGTGTCAGGCGTGCCGCGGACCAGGGCGAAATGCAGGTCGTGCGCGATCCGGTCGCGGTAGGTCACCAGCTTGAACGGGCCGAATTCGGTGTCGATCTCACGCTCATCGACCCGTTCGACCGTCTTCTCGGTGGCCAGGCGGTAGGCGATCAGGTCGGCGATGGAGCCGATCTTCAGGCCGTGCTCGCGCGCGAACACCTCCAGCTCCGGGCGGCGCGCCATGCTGCCATCGGGGTTGAGGATCTCCACCAGCACCCCGGCCGGCTCCAGCCCGGCCAGCATGGCCAGGTCCACACCCGCTTCGGTATGGCCGGCGCGGGTCAGCACGCCGCCCGGCTGGGCGATCAGCGGGAAGATGTGCCCCGGCTGGTGCAGGTCGGCCGGCTTGGCATCGGGCTTCACCGCCGTGCGGATGGTATGCGCGCGGTCGTAGGCCGAAATGCCGGTGGTGACGCCTTCGGCGGCCTCGATGCTGACCGTGAAGTTGGTCTGGAACTGGGCGGTATTGGCCTGCACCATCGGCGCCAGGCCGAGGTCGGCGGCACGTTCGCGGGTCAACGGCAGGCACACCAGGCCACGGCCGTGGGTGACCATGAAGTTGATGTCCGACGGCTTGACCAGTTCGGCGGCCATGATCAGGTCGCCTTCGTTCTCGCGGTCTTCGTCATCGACGATGACCACCATGCGGCCCAGGCGGATGTCCTCGAGGATCTCGGGGATGGGAGCGAAATTCATGCGCGGGTGTCCTGTACCTGGGGGGCGACCAGCCGTTCGACGTAACGGGCGACCAGGTCGATTTCGAGATTGACCGCACTGCCCACGCCGGTGGCGGCAAAGGCGGTGTTGGCCACGGTATGCGGGATCAGCGCGACCTCGAAGCCGGCGTCATCCACCTCGTTGACGGTCAGGCTGACCCCGTCCACGCAGATGGAGCCCTTCTTTGCGATATATCGCAGCAGACCGGCCGGTGCGGCAAAGCGCCAGCGCTGGGCGCGCGCGTCCTCATGGATGGACAGCACCTGGCCGAGGCCGTCCACATGGCCGCTGACCAGGTGGCCACCGAGGCGGTCGGTCGGGCGCATGGCGCGCTCCAGGTTGATCACCGCACCCGGCGCCAGCTGGCCCAGCGTGGTCAGGCCCAGGGTCTCGGTCGAGGCATCGGCCTGGAACGAAGTGGCATCATGGGCGATGACGGTCAGGCAGACGCCGTTGATGGCGATGCTCTCGCCGAGCTGCACGTGCTCGAACGGCAGGCTGCCGACGTGGAAGGTGAAGCGGACATCGCCGCCGAGGGGAT
Source organism: Stenotrophomonas sp. SrG (assembly GCF_050031795.1). Taxonomy (NCBI): domain Bacteria; kingdom Pseudomonadati; phylum Pseudomonadota; class Gammaproteobacteria; order Lysobacterales; family Lysobacteraceae; genus Stenotrophomonas; species Stenotrophomonas sp. SrG. Next base: position 12,267 of record NZ_JBNBBE010000018.1, on the reverse strand, counting down.
CGCGTGCGGCCACATGGCCGACGCCTTCGATGATTCCAGTAAACACTAACGTTCTCCGCGAAAAGTGAGCGAAAAACGCCGCAAGGCAAACAGGCGGGCGCAGGGCCATGCAGGCCCTGTAGCACCGTCTTCTTTCATCCGGACTATACCGTCGGCTCCGGCATCGGACCGGATCTGCTGACCTTCCGGCGGGGCCGGAAGCGCTCGCGGGCTCGTGCTTGCGCACCTACCGCCGGTGGGGAATCGCACCCCGCCCTGAAGACGTTTGTATACCGGCGAACCGGCGCGGCCATTGTACCAGCGCTGGCTGAGCGCTCGCTTTCTGTAAACAATTTGTTAAGATGCGCCGCGCGGCGATGATCGCCGCCCTGCCGCCCACGACGGGCTGGCTGAAATGGACCTCACTTCCAAGGAATTCCGATGCGCAAGATGCTCGTCCTGGCCGCCGCCCTGCTGGCCGCCGCTCCGATGGCCGCCTCTGCTGCCGACGCCATGAGCTACACCTATGTTGAAGGCGGCTGGACCCAGCTGCAGGTCAGCACCCCCGGCAGCAACCCCAAGCTGGACGGCGGCTTCATCCGCGGTTCGTTCGCCATTGCCGAGCAGGTGTACGTGTTCGGCGGCTACAGCACTGTTTCCGAGACCTACCACCTGGAAGACAGCATCGGCGAGTACCGCATCAAGAACACCATCGACCAGCCGGAGGCAGGCATCGGCTACCACATGCCGTTCACCGACCGCCTGGACTTCACCGCAGACATCGCGTGGATGCGCATCAACAACGAAGTGAAGTTCGAGGACGGCGAGTTCAGCGAAACCGAGAAGGTGCATACCAATGCCGGCCGCGGTGCGCTGGGCCTGCGTGGCAAGCCCTCGCGCGCGACCGAAGCCTGGCTGAAGGCCGGCTACATCGACGGCAGCGACATGGACGGCGAGTGGATCGGCACCCTGGGCGGCCAGGTCAGCTTCAACCGCAACTGGGGCCTCATCGGCGAAGTCCAGTACTTCGACGACATCACCCAGTACTCGGTCGGCGTGCGCGCCAGCTTCTAAGTTACTGATCGGGCAGCGCTAACCCGCGCCATGATCGACGGGCCCCGCAAGGGGCCCGTTTTTTTTGGTCAAGCGGTGGCCACCTATCGCTTTCCGGAACTTGATCGAATACTCGAAAAATACACAGAGTGAGGTGTGAACGGCTGCCCCTTCTGGTGTGATGGTGCAAGGTAAGGTGGCTGGCAACCCTACGCAGATAACGTATACTTATGCACGCCGTGTTCGTGGAGATGCCGGCGTTCTCGCGCCACCGTGCCGCCTACCTCGACAACGATGGGCTCTGCGCGCTTCAGCAGTTCCTGCTGCGGGCGCCGGAGGCTGGCGACGTGATCGTGGGTACCGGCGGTCTCCGCAAGCTGCGCTTTTCCGACGACCGCAGGCAGCGTGGCAAGCGGGGCGGACTACGGGTGATCTACTTCCATTGGCCGGCGGGTTCGCAGTTCTGGCTGTTCACCCTCTACGGCAAGGGCGTCCAGGACGACCTGGACGCGATGCACAAAAGACTGTTGAAAAGAATGCTTGAGGCCGTACTTCTGGCGAGGACCACATGATGAAACGCGACGTATTTGCCGAGCTGGTCGAAGGACTGCACGCGCTGGAGGACGAGCGCGCGGGCAAGACCACGCTGCGCACGCACAAGGTTCGACTGCAGCCGTTGCCCCCGCTGCATGCGGGAGAGCTGGTCGCCATCCGTGAACAGCTGAACATGTCACGGCCGGTGTTTGCCATGTACCTGCGTACCAATGCACGCACGCTGGAGAACTGGGAGCAGGGCCGCGCGCGTCCCAACGCGCAGGCATCGACCCTCATTCGACTGGTGCAACAGTTTCCACAGACCGTTCGCCACCTGGAGGCGCTGCAGCCGGTCGTCGCCTCCTGATCTGCCCGCCGCCGTGCGGCGCCACCCGACCAACGGTCGGGTGCTACCGGCCTACCCCACGCGTAGTGCCACGCCCTGCGTGGCAGAAGCCTCACACGCGCAGCAGCAGCCGCAGATCCGCCCCCACCTGCCGCTGATCCACCACCCGCAGCCGTCGCTGCTGCGCCATGTCGTGAATGCCCAGGCCGCCCAGCAGCGGCCGGCCATGCTCTCCCAGCAGCGTGGGCGCTTGGTACAGCAACAGCTCATCGACCCAGCCGCCGGAAAGCAGCGCGCCGGAAAGCGTCGCCCCGGCTTCGGTATGCACTTCATTGATGCCGCGTTCGGCCAACAGCGCCAATACGGCACCCAGATCCAGTCGCCCGTCCTGGCTGGGCACGCTGGCGAATTCGGCATCGGCGGCGTCCGGCGGGCTCACGGCGGCATCGTGCAGGTACAGGGTCGGCGCCCCACCCTCGCGCACCCGCGCGCATTCCAGCGACCGAAGGCGTGTATCGAGCACCACCCGCAACGGCGGCATGACCTCGGTATCGGCCAGCCTCACGGTCAACTGCGGGTCATCGGCCAACACGGTATCGGCCCCGGTCAGGATCGCACCGGCACGTGCGCGCCAGCGCTGCACGTCAGTGCGGGCCGCGTCGCCGGTAATCCACTTGGAGGTGCCATCGGCCATCGCCGTGCGCCCGTCCAGGCTGGCAGCCAGCTTCACCCGCAGCCACGGTCGGCCACGTTCAACGCGCGACAGGAAGCCACTATTCAACTCACGCGCCTGCGCCGCCATCAAACCCTCAGCCACCTCGATGCCCGCCTCGCGCAGCAGCACGAAGCCGCCGCCATCCACCTTGGGGAACGGGTCGCGCATGGCCGCCACCACCCTGGCTACCCCGGCCTCGATCAATGCCAGCGCGCACGGCGGGGTGCGCCCGTGATGGGCGCAGGGTTCCAGGGTCACGTAGGCGGTGGCACCGCGCGCCTCCTCGCCGGCCTGGCGCAGCGCGAACACTTCGGCGTGCGGGCCACCGGTGCGCTGGTGCCAGCCCTCGCCGACCACCCGGTCGCCGTGCGCGATGACGCAGCCGACCATCGGGTTGGGCCGGGCGGTGAACAGGCCGCGTTCGGCCAGGCGCAGCGCGCGGGCCATGTGCAGGTGATCCAACGTAGAGAAATCGCTCATGGCGGGCATGGTAACGCCAACCCCCGGCAGAGCGGACTGTCAGTCCGCTGCCGCCCACGCGTGGTAGAGCGGACTGTTAGTCCGCCGCCGCCCACGCGTGGTAGAGCGGACTGTTAGTCCGCTGCTTCGGCAACAAGCGGACTAACAGTCCGCTCTACCCCTTCTTTTTCTTGGTCAGGGCGATCACATCGCCCAGCAGCTGCAGCTGTTCGGTACTGGACGGCAGCTCGCGTTCGAGCTTCTCGATTTCCTCGCGGAAATCGGCCACGTCCTCGAAGCTGCGGTACACCGAGGCAAACCGTACATATGCCACATGATCGAGCTTGCGCAGTTCGTTCATCACGAACTCGCCGACCTTGATCGACGGAATCTCGCGCTCGCCGCACATGCGCAGTTGCTGCATCACCGCGCGCACCGCCAGTTCGATCTTGTCTTCGGGCACCGGGCGCTTCTGCAGCGCGCGGTCGAAGCCCACCCGCAGCTTGCGCGCATCAAACTGCTCGCGGCTGCCATCGCTCTTCACGATCGCCGGCAGCTTCAATTCAATGGTTTCCAGGGTGCTGAAGCGCTCGCTGCACGCCTCGCACTCACGCCGACGGCGGATCGTCGCACCGTCTTCGGAGACGCGCGAGTCGATCACCCGGGTATCGGCATGCTGGCAGAACGGACAGTACATGGAACGCCTTGCATCGGAGAAACGTCATGCCGTGGTCACGGCAGCGTCGCAACGGTACCTGAGAAGACCCCAGCGTACAAATCGCGATGTCGATCAGGATTCGCCGGCAGCGGACGGAACCGTCCGCAACCAGAGCAGATGCGCGCTGCAGACCAGCAGCGGCGGACCCACGATCAGATAGCCCAGCGCCCGCCACGAGCTGCCGGAAAGCGAGTTGTAAGCGACCAGTGCGACCACGCCCAGCGCGGCCACCACGCCCAACCCCAGCCCCACCCACGGCAGCAGCCCGGTGCTGCGCAGGGCGGTTCGCCCCCTGCGCAGGTAGACCACGCTCAGCCAGGCCCAGCCCAGCAGGCCACACACCCCGGCCAAGGCCCATCCCAGCAGGAACAGGCCTTCACGATTGGCCATGTAGCCGTGGCGGTCGAAGAAGACGTACAACGCCAGCCCGGCCACGCCGCCACCGGCGACCAGCGCGGGCAGCCCCAGCAGCAGCGCCTGCGCGATGTACAGGCGCCGCTGCAGGGTCTCGCCCATTACCCGTAGACCGGGTACTTGCGGCACTGCGCGCTGACCGCATCGCGCACGCGGGCGATCACCGCCTCATCGGCCGGGGCGTCCAGCACGTCGGCGATCCAGTTGGCCAGTTCGACGCAGTCGGCTTCCTGGTAGCCGCGGGTGGTCACCGCCGGGGTGCCCAGGCGCAGGCCCGAGGTCACGAACGGCGAGCGCGGGTCGTTGGGTACCGAGTTCTTGTTGACCGTGATGTGGGCCTTGCCCAGCGCGGCTTCCGCGTCCTTGCCGGAAACGTCCTTGCCGATCATGTCGACCAGCATCAGGTGGTTCTCGGTGCCGCCGGAGACGATCTTGTAGCCGCGCGCGATCAGCGTGGTGGCCATCGCCTGGGCATTCTTCACCACCTGCTGCTGGTAGGCCTTGAAGCCCGGCTCCAGCGCTTCCTTGAAGGCCACGGCCTTGGCCGCGATGACGTGCATCAGGGGGCCACCCTGGATGCCCGGGAACACGATCGACTGCAGCTTCTTCTCGATCTCTTCGCCGGCGCCCTTGGCGATGATGATGCCGCCACGCGGACCGCGCAGGGTCTTGTGCGTGGTGGAGGTGACCACGTGCGCGTGCGGCAGCGGGCTCGGGTACACGCCGGCGGCGACCAGGCCGGCCACGTGGGCCATGTCCACGAACAGGTAGGCGCCGACCTTGTCGGCGATGGCGCGGAAGCGCGCCCAGTCCACCACCTGCGAATAGGCCGAGAAGCCGGCCACGACCATCTTCGGCTTGTGCTCCAGGGCCAGGCGCTCGACCTCGTCATAGTCGATCAGGCCCTGCTCGTTCACCCCGTACTGCACGGCGTTGAACAGCTTGCCCGAGGCATTCACCTTGGCGCCGTGGGTCAGGTGGCCACCGTGGGCCAGGCTCATGCCCAGGATGGTGTCGCCCGGCTGCAGCAGCGCGAAGTACACGGCCTGGTTGGCCTGCGAGCCGCTGTGCGGCTGCACGTTGGCGTAGTCGGCGTCGAACAGCTGCTTGAGGCGGTCGATCGCCAGCTGCTCGGCGATGTCCACGTATTCGCAGCCACCGTAGTAGCGCTTGCCCGGATAGCCTTCAGCGTACTTGTTGGTCAGCTGGCTGCCCTGGGCTTCCATCACCGCCGGGCTGGTGTAGTTCTCGCTGGCGATCAGCTCGACGTGGTCTTCCTGGCGCTGGGTTTCGGCGGCGATGGCCTTGGCCAGTTCGGGATCGTAGGTTTCGATGCGGACGTCACGCGGGAACATCGCTTACTCCAGGCAAAGTGAGGGGAACGACAGCCTTCCATTGTAAGGCCCGCAGCCGGGGCTGGCCCGTGCCGAAGGGCCGGTTTGCGCGCCCGCGCGTAGATCCGGCCAAAAATCTGAACTGCGACGCCGTTCCTTGAATTGTTCAGAATAATCGATCCGTCGACCTAAAGACGTTCAGCCACAGGCCGTTATTGCCACCTCAGGGAATCGTTTTCATAACAAACAGGGGTTGGCTGTGAATCATGTGTATCGCGTGGTCTTCAATCACGCGCTGAAGTGCATGCAGGTGGTGTCCGAGTTTGCCGATGGCGCATGCACCCGCGCCCGCATCGACCGCCGCTCGCCGCGTCTGGCGCCGCTGGTGGCCGGCATCGCGCTGGCCTGCGCCGCGCCGTCCGCCTTCGCCGGCCTCAACGGCTGGAACGAGTTCCGCGGCACCATCGACAACGGCTGGTCCAATGTCGGCAATTGGGAGTTCGGCGAACCGACCGGCGGGTCGGTGGCTGCTTATATCGACGGCAACCGCACCGCCGAGGTCACCGCGACCGGTGAGCGCACCAACCACATCCACGTCGGCTATACCACGCGCGGCAACCTGTCGATCCTGGGGGGCGGCCAGCTGACCTCGGCCACGATCTTCGTGGGCACCGGCGACCGGCCGGGTACCGCCGCCACTGCCGACGGCCGCATCACCATCTCCGGCGCCGGTTCGACCTGGACTGCGCTGACCACCATCGGCGTCGGCCACCTGGGCTACGGCCAGGTCGACGTCGACAACGGCGGCACCCTGGCCATCGGCACCGACGCTTACGTCGGCGCAGGGCCCACCGGCACCGGCCTGGTCAACGTCGGCGGTGCGGCCTCGCGCTTCACCAGTGGCCAGAACCTGTTCCTCGGCAATGAGGGCAACGGCATCGTCAAGGTGTTCGATGGCGCGCAGATGACCAGCGTGGCGGGCTACGTCGGCAATACCCGCACCGGCGTCGGCATTGCCGAAATCTCCGGCACCGGCAGCCGCTGGGTGAACACCGACGTGCTCAACATCGGCGAGTACGGCACGGGCACCGTGAAGGTGCTCGACGGCGCCAGCGCCGAAGTGCGCGGCGCGCTGTACCTGGGCAACCAGGCCCTGTCGGCCAGCCTGCGGTCGCGCGGCGACCTGATCGTGTCCGGCGCCGACTCCCGCTTCGTGCAGAGCGGCAGCGAGACCGTCGTCGGCAGGGCGGGCGTGGGCGCCATCCAGGTGTCCGATGGCGCCAGCGCCAGCTTCGGTGCCACCACGCTGGGCATGACCCCCAGCGGTGTCGGCACGGCACGCGCGACCGGCGCGGACTCCCGCCTCGAGGCGCTGTCGCTCACCCTCGGCGTCAACGGCTGGGGCCGGGTGGACGTCGACAACGGCGGCACCGTGGCGGTCACCGACGACGTCGACCTGGGCGCCAGCACAAACGGCACCGGCGTCCTGATCGTCAGCGGCGCCGCTTCGCAGTTCACTGCCGGCGGCACCCTGCGGGTGGCCAATGTGGGCTACGGCACGTTGCAGGTGCTCGATGGCGGCCAGGTGAGCAGCGCCAGCGCGGTGGTGGGCAACGCGGGCCTGGCCACCGTGGAGATCGCCAACGGCGGCAGCGCCGTGCTCGGTGACCTGCGCGTGGGCGAACTCGCCAACGGCAGCGGCACGGTCACCGTGACCGGCGCGGGTTCGCGCCTGGTCAGCGATTCACTTAGCGTCGGCGGGGCTGGCCAGGCAAGCGTCACGCTTGCCGACGGCGCCAGCGCCGAGATCGCGGGTGACATCGTCCTGGCCGGCCTGGCCGGCAGCAGCGGTGCGCTGACGGTCGGGCAGGACGCCGTGCTCGAGATCGGTTCGGGCGCGTCCGCCGCCACCCTGCTCGCCGGTGCTGGCAGCGCCCGCATGGAGATGGCGGGCGGCACCCTGCGCACCGGCACTGCGCTGTCGGTCGACACGGCGGTCCTGCTGAGCGCCGAGTCGACCTTCGACGTCGACGGCAGCCTCGTCGTGCTGGGTGCGTTCACCGGTTCGGGCACGCTGCACAAGACCGGCAGCGGCACGCTGTCGCTGCGTGGCGACAGCACCGGCTGGAACAGTGCGCTGCAGGTCGACGAAGGCACGCTGGCCCTGGACCGCAACACCGCGCTGGGCGGCAGCTGGCTGGGCATGGCCGACGGCACGGCGCTGGACCTTGCCGACGGGCTGGCGATCAATAATGCGGTGCAGCTGCAGGGCGAGGTGGCGATCGATGTCGCCAGCGGTGCCAGCGCGACGCTGGGCGCCGGTGTCAGCGGCGACAGCAGCAGCACGCTGGTCAAGCGCGACGGCGGAACGCTCACGCTCGTGGGCGGCACCGCCCGCGGCCTGACCCGCGTCGAGGACGGCACCCTGCGCGTGACCGGCAATGCCCTCAACGGCGGCAGCATCGAGATCGAGAGCGCCGCCACGTTCGCGATCGACACCACCCGCGTACTGACCTACGCCGGCCAGTTCAGCGGCGAAGGCACCCTGCGCCAAGGGCGGCACTTCCTTACCCTCACCGGCGACAGCAGCGCGTTCAACGGCACCACCGTCGTCGACGGCGGGATGCTGGACGTCCAGGGCGCCCTGGGTGGCGAGACCGAGATGCGCAACAACGCCCTGCTGGCCGGTACCGGCCGCCTGGGCAGCGTAAGCATGCTCAGCGGCAGCGTGCTCGCGCCGGGCGGCCGCCTGGCCGGCACCATCGGCCAGCTCTCGCTCGCCGGGGATCTCAGCTTCGACGCCAGCACCACCTTCCAGGTGGACGTCGCCGCCGATGGCCGCAGCGACCACGTGGACGTGGCCGGCGCCGCCCGCCTGGGCCAGGCCAACACGGTGGCGGTTGCCGCCGAAGGCAACTGGCAGCCGTCGACCCGCTACACCCTGCTGACCGCCGCCGACGGCGTCGACGGGACCTTCGCCGGGGCCAGCAGCAATTTCGCGTTCCTCGACCCCACCCTCAGCTATGACGCCAACAACGTCTACCTGACCATGGCCCGCAACGATGTGTCGATGCCCGACGTGGAGCTGGCGTTCCCGGACGTGGTGGTCAATACCAACCAGCAGCAGGTGGCCGTGGCCGTGGAAGCGCTCGGCGAGGGCAACGCGGTGTACGACGCGGTGGTGCGCCTGGAAGTACCGCGGGTGGTGCCGGCGTTCGACAGCCTGTCTGGCGAAGTGCATGCAGCCACGCGTGGCGCGCTGCTGCAGAACCGCTTCCTGCACGATGGCATCGACCGCCATCTGGATGGCAGCGCGATCAGCGGCGACATCCTGCCGGGCGTGCGCGTCTGGGTGGCCGGCAGCGGTGGACAGCTGCGTACCGATGCGACTGCTGCGAACGCAGCCACCCGCGTCCAGCAGCACGGCCTGATGGCCGGTGCCGGCTGGCAGCTGGGTGACACGCTGGAACTGGGCGTGGCAGGCGGCCAGCAGACGCTGGACAACCGCCTGCGCGAGCGCGCAGCCGTGGCCGAGACCGATGCGACCGAGTACGGCGTGTACGCGAACTACCGCTGGCAGGGCCTGAGCCTGCGCGGCGGCGTGACCCGCGCCGACTACCGCACCGACACCACGCGCACCGCACAGGTGGGAACTGCCTTCAGTGAGAACCTGCTGGCCCGCGAAGACGCCACCGGCACCACCGCGTTCGTGCGCGCCGGCTGGACCTTTGGCGGTCCGCGCCTGCAGCTGACCCCGGAGATCGAACTGGCCCAGGTGCGGCTGGAAAGCGATGGCGGCCAGGAACGCGGCGGCGACAGCGCCCTGCGCCTGGGTGCGGCCGACAGCCGGTACCGCACGGGGCTGGCCGCGTTGAAGGCCGACTGGGACATCAGCGGCGGGCTGCAGGACCGTGCCGTGCTGACCGCGCGGGTGGGATGGCAGTACGCCGATGGCGATCGTCTGCCGACCACCACCGCGCGCTTCGTGGGCGGTACGCAGGACTTCACCATTGCCGGTGCACCGCTGGCACGCAGCAGCGTGCTGGCCCAGCTCGGCGTGGCGGTGAACCCCAGTGCCAACAGCCGCCTGTCACTACAGATGCAGGGGCGTGACGGTGACGGCCAGCGCGATGTGGGCGCGCAGCTGGATTGGTCGGTGGCGTTCTGACCGGCTGTTCTGCTCTGTAGAACGAAGAAGCGCGCCCTGGGGCGCGCTTCTTCGTTTCGGGGTGTTGCGTTCCGGGCTTACCGGTTGTTGATCACGTAGTCGGCGATGATGCCGGTGGCGATGGCGACCAGCAGCAGGTTGCCACGGTCGTCGCGGATCCAGTGGTGGTCACGCGGCGGGCGCCGCACCGAGTAGCGGCTGTAGTCATTGACCACGTAGACCGGGCCCCGGTAGTACTCGTTGTAGCGGTGGCCGCGGGCCCAGCCGTAACCGCGGCCCGGGGCCGGCCGGTAGACCACGCGCGGCGGCGGTGCCGGGCGGTAATAGCCCCGGTTGTCGTAGTAGCGGCGGTCGTGGTGGGCTTCACGACGGTCGTCGCGCCAGTCGCGGCGGTCGTGGCGGTCATGGCGACGGTCATGACGATCATCATGGTGGCGGTCGTGGCCACGGCCGCGATGGTCGTCAGCGAAGGCCGGGGCGATGCTGCCCAGCGCGAGCAGCGAGGCCACGGTCCCGACCACAATTCGATTCATGCGCATGTCTGGCCTCGCTTGGTGAGTGATGGCTCCATCATGCTGACGTCGTCTGAACGGTTTCCGGCTGGAAACGGTTTCCAATTCAACCGCTTTGACGACCCATTCAGGCAGCGGCAAGGCCCGCCCCACGGGCCGGACGGCGGGGGTCACCGCTTCGGGCTATAATTGGCGCCATCCCTTTTCATCTGTGCTTGTTCCCGACGGAACGGGCGCAGGGTTGCGCCTTCGGAGAGCTCATGTCCTCGCAATACATCTACACCATGAACAAAGTCAGCAAGGTGGTCCCGCCCAAGCGGCAGATCATCAAGGACATCTCGCTGTCGTTCTTCCCGGGTGCCAAGATCGGCCTGCTGGGCCTGAACGGTGCCGGCAAGTCCACGGTGCTGAAGATCATGGCCGGCGTGGACACCGACTTCGAGGGCGAAGCCCGCCCGCAGGCCGGCATCAAGGTCGGCTACCTGGCGCAGGAACCGGAGCTGGACCCGACCAAGACCGTGCGTGAAGCGGTCGAGGAAGGCGTGGGCGAAGTGCTGCAGGCCCAGGCCGCGCTGGACGCGGTGTACCTGGCCTATGCCGAGGAAGGTGCCGATTTCGACAAGCTGGCCAAGGAACAGGAGCGCCTGGAGGCCATCCTGGCCGCCGGTGACTCGCATACCCTGGAAAACCAGCTGGACGTGGCCGCCGATGCGCTGCGCCTGCCGCCGTGGGATGCCATCGTGGGCAAGCTGTCCGGCGGTGAAAAGCGCCGCGTGGCGCTGTGCCGCCTGCTGTTGCAGAAGCCGGACATGCTGCTGCTCGACGAACCGACCAACCACCTCGACGCCGAGTCGGTGGAATGGCTGGAACAGTTCCTGGCGCGCTACACCGGCACCGTGGTGGCCGTCACCCATGACCGCTACTTCCTGGACAACGCCGCCGAATGGATCCTGGAACTGGACCGCGGCCGCGGCATTCCGTGGAAGGGCAACTACACTGACTGGCTGATGCAGAAGGACGAGCGCCTGAAGCAGGAAGACAACCAGGAGAAGTCGCGCCAGAAGGCGATCCAGAAGGAACTGGAGTGGTCGCGCCAGAATGCCAAGGGCGGCCGCACCAAGGGCAAGGCGCGTCTGGCCCGCCTGGAAGAGCTGCAGTCGGTCGACTACCAGAAGCGCAACGAAACCAATGAAATCTTCATCCCGCCGGGCGAGCGCCTGGGCAATTCGGTGATGGAGTTCAAGAACGTGTCCAAGAAGTTCGGCGACCGCCTGCTGTTCGACGAACTGAGCTTCCTGGTCCCGGCCGGCGCGATCGTGGGCATCATCGGCCCCAACGGTGCCGGTAAGTCGACCCTGTTCAAGATGATCACGGGCCAGGAGAAGCCGGATTCCGGCGAGATCGTGGTCGGTCCGACCGTCAAGCTGTCCTACGTCGACCAGAGCCGCGACGCACTGGAGGGCAACCACAACGTCTTCCAGGAAATCGCCGGCGGCCTGGACATCCTTAACATCAACGGCATCGAAATCCAGTCGCGCGCCTACATCGGCCGCTTCAACTTCAAGGGCCAGGACCAGCAGAAGCTGGTGGGTTCGCTGTCCGGTGGTGAACGTGGCCGCCTGCACATGGCCAAGACCCTGCTGCAGGGTGGCAACGTGCTGCTGCTCGACGAACCGTCGAACGATCTGGACATCGAAACCCTGCGTGCGCTGGAAGATGCGCTGCTGGAATTCCCGGGCAACACGTTCGTGATTTCGCATGACCGCTGGTTCCTGGATCGCATCGCGACCCACATCCTGGCGTTCGAAGGCGATTCGCACGTGGAGTTCTTCCAGGGCAACTACCGCGAATACGAAGAAGACAAGCGCCGCCGCATGGGCGACGACGCCGCCCCGAAGCGCCTGCGCTTCAAGGCGCTGAAGTAAGAAGGAAAAACGGCCGCGCTCTGCGCGGCCGTTTTGCATTCTGGTGCAAGGTCAACCGCAGCGTTTCATTGCTGCCTGCAGGGAGGCCGTCGGGCAGCCCCTTACGGGAA
>NZ_JBNBBE010000017.1:0-75589 GCF_050031795.1 Stenotrophomonas sp. SrG | reverse complement strand
TCCCAAGGCCGCCGCCCCGGCCAGCAAGCCGCCGGTGACCCCGTCGCACCGCGCCCCGGCCGAACCGGCCGCGCCGCAGCCGGCGCTGTCGTCGGGCAAGCCGGCCGACATCGAATGCCAGATGGTGGTGCTGGGGGCGGGCCCGGGCGGTTACACCGCTGCGTTCCGCTCGGCCGACCTGGGCGTGGACACCGTGCTGATCGAACGCTATGCCAGCTTGGGCGGCGTGTGTCTCAATGTGGGCTGCATTCCGTCCAAGGCGCTGCTGCATGCGGCCGCGGTGATCGACGAAGTGGCCCACGCGGGCGATTTCGGCGTGGAATTCAGCGCACCGAAGATCACGCTGGACAAGCTGCGCGGCTACAAGGAAAAGGTGGTCACCCAGCTGACCAAGGGCCTGTCGGGCATGGCCAAGCAGCGCAAGGTGCGCACCGTGCAGGGCGTGGCCACGTTCGTCTCGGCCAATGAGCTGGAGATCGTCGGCGACGACGGCAAGACCCAGCTGCTGCGCTTCCAGCAGTGCATCATCGCCGCCGGTTCGCAGGCGGTGAAGCTGCCGAACTTCCCGTGGGACGACCCGCGCGTGATGGATTCCACCGATGCGCTGGAACTGGCCGACATTCCCGGCTCGCTGCTGGTGGTCGGTGGCGGCATCATCGGCCTGGAAATGGCGACCGTGTACGCGGCGCTGGGCAGCAAGGTGACCGTGGTGGAGTTCATGGACCAGCTGATGCCTGGTGCCGACAAGGACCTGGTCAAGCCGTTGGCCGACCGCCTGAAGAAGCAGGGCGTCGAGGTCCACCTCAAGACCAAGGCCTCCGGCGTGACCGCGGACAAGAAGGGCATCACCGTGACCTTCGACGCCGCTGCCGAAGGCGAGAAGCCGGGGCTGGAGCAGGGCACCTTCGACCGCGTGCTGGTGGCCGTGGGGCGCTCGCCGAACGGGAAGAAGATCGGCGCGGAGAAGGCCGGGGTGGGCGTCACCGAGCGTGGCTTCATTCCGGTGGACCGCCAGATGCGCACCAACGTGCCGCACATCTTTGCCATCGGCGATATCGTCGGCAACCCGATGCTGGCCCACAAGGCCACGCACGAGGGCAAGCTGGCCGCTGAAGTGGCCTCGGGCGAGAAAAAGGAGTGGGTGGCGCGAGTGATTCCGTCGGTGGCCTACACCAACCCGGAAATCGCCTGGGTAGGCGTGACCGAAACCGAAGCCAAGGCGCAGGGCCTGAAGGTTGGCGTAGCGAAGTTCCCGTGGGCGGCCAGTGGCCGTGCCATCGGCATCGGCCGCACCGAAGGCTTCACCAAGCTGATCTTCGACGAGGACACCCACCGCATCATCGGCGGCGCGATCGTCGGCGTGCACGCCGGTGACCTGCTGGCCGAAATCGGCCTGGCCATCGAGATGGGCGCCGAAGCCGAAGACATCGGCCACACCATCCACGCCCACCCGACACTGAGCGAATCGGTGGCGATGGCCGCGGAAATCTACGACGGCACCATCACCGATCTGTACATCCCGAAAAAGAAATAAAAGGAACCCGGCGAAAGCCGGGTTTCTTTTATTTCGGTAGCTCACGACCGTTGGTCGTGAGACCGGTTCAAACAAAAAACCCGGCTTTCGCCGGGTTTTTCGTGCGGTAACACACCAACCAACGGTTGGATCAGAACGAAACGCTGATGCCGGCGACCGGGCCCTTGAATTCCTGCTTCAGGCCGATGGTGCCATCGCTGCCGGTCTGGTCGACGTCGAGGCGGAACCAGTCGTAGCCGGCGAAGATGCCGAAATTGTCGGTGAACCTGTAATCCACGATCACGTTGGCGCGGGTCAGGTCGCCATCGTAGTCATCGAAGTTGCCCCAGTCGGTGTTGAGGTACTGGCCCTGCGCGGTGATCATCCACTTCTCGGACGGGGTGATGGTGAAGCGCGCACCGACCACCGGCGCAACGCCGTCGGCCTTCTCGTCCAGGAACTCGCCCTGGTATACGGTGCCCAGGTCGGCGTAGGCCTTGGTGCTCACCTTGGCGTACTCCGCACCCAGCTGCAGGCCGAGGTCGAACTTCTCGGTGTCCACCACCGAGTAGTCGTACACCAGGCTGGCCACCTGGTACTTCAGCTCGCCCTTGACGAAGCTGCCGGCCGGCACGGTTTCGCCGCCGAAGCTGATGCCGTCGTTGAGGGTTTCGCGGCGGTCCTTGTCGTACTTGAAGTAGTTGAAGATCAGGCGCTGGCGGTCGCTGATGCGGAACAGGCCGTCAATGCGCGGCTCCCATTCCTTGCCGCCCAGGCCGAAGTCCTCGGAGAAGCCCACATCCTGGCCGAGCACCGTGGTGTTGCCCCGGATGGTGTTGTCCGAGTCGATGTTCATCGCACCCAGGCGCAGGGCGAAGCGGTCGTCGCCTTCGGCTGCGCTCGCGGACGTGGCGTGGGTGAGGGCGGCCATGGCCAGCGGCAGGGCGAGCAGGGGAAGCAGGCGCATCGTTCTATCCTTGGAGGGATTCAGTGAAGTGGAATCACTCTGCCCAGCGCCGCGTCCACCATTCGTGAACGTATGGTGGAGATTGTGTGTACCGTTCATGCACCCCGGGTGACCGTCGGTGTCCGCGCGTGGCCGCCGCGTGCACCCCACGACGTTGTAGCGGATGCGGCCTGCCCGGAAAAAAGGCGGCCCCGGAGAGAGCTCGGGGCCGCCCGGTACCGGCCTGCTTCAGGGGCGTCGACGAGGATCGAATTGGCAGGCCCACTTCTCTGACCCAGCCCCACGACCAAAGTTCAATATGGTGCGACGCGACATGAATTGGGGCGGGCTGTGGCGGGATCGGCCCCCCTTCCGGGCCAAAATCTGTGGCGATGCAGCAACTTGCGTCGTCCGGGATGAACAGGCGCAGGTTGTCTCGCAAATTGTCCCGTTGCTATAATTTGGCGGCTCGACGGGGCACAGGCAGTTCCAGCCCCGGTCACTCCTCCCACAACCATGCAGGACATACGTGTGCTGAACTCCGTTGACGCGGGTCGGCGACTGATGCTGCGCGCAGCGGTGTACCCGCTGGCTGCAGTGGCTGTCCTGGCCCTGGTGCTCCTGCTGCTGGCAGGCCCGAAGTACGCGCTTGGCGCGCTCGCATCGGGCATCGCGGTATCGGCAGGTGGCTGGGTCGCGGCGCGGATGGCGCTGGGGGGCGGGGTGCAGGCGGCAGGTTCAGCGATGTCGCGGCTGATCCTGGCGGTGGTGGCAAAGTGGGCGCTCGTATTCGGTGTCCTGGCGGTGGGTTTCGTGGTCTTCAAGCTGCCTGCATTGGCGCTGCTGGCCGGAATCGCCGTCGGACTGATGTTCCAGGTCCTGGCTCTGGCCAGGCGCTGATCCAATTTATTTAACTCAAGGTTCCGGACACATGGCAGGCGAGGCGCTTACACCCACCTCCTACATCCAACATCACCTGCACAACCTGACGTTCCACATGCAGGAAGGTGGTTTCTGGGCAATTCACGTCGACACCATTGTGACTTCGGTCCTGATGGGTTTGTTGATGGTGTTTGGCTTCTGGATGGCCACCCGCAAGGCCACCGCCGGCGTACCGGGCAAGTGGCAGGCGTTCGTTGAAATCTGCCTGGAGTTCGTTGACCGCCAGGCCAAGGACACCTACCACGGCACCAGCAAGCTGGTGACCCCGATCGCGATCACGATCTTCTTCTGGATCCTCCTGATGAACCTCATCAAGATGATCCCGGCCGACTTCATCGCCCTGCCGCTCGAAGCGCTGGGCATTCCGTACTGGAAGCCGGTCCCGACCGCCGACGTCAATGCCACCCTGGGCATGTCGATCAGCGTGTTCTTCCTGATGCTGTTCTTCGCGCTGCGCGCCAAGGGCCTGGGTGGTTTCACCAAGGAATTCCTGACCGCACCGTTCGGCAAGTGGATGATGCCGTTCAACCTGATCCTCAACATCGTCGAGTGGCTGAGCAAGCCGATCTCGCTGGCGATGCGACTGTTCGGCAACATGTTCGGCGGCGAAATCGTGTTCCTGCTGATCTGGGTGCTGGGCAGTGCCGGCATCATGGGCGCCATCGCAGGCGGTGCCTTCGGCCTCGGCTGGATGCTGTTCCACCTGCTGGTGATTCCGCTGCAGGCCTTCATTTTCATGATGTTGTCCATCGTGTACCTGAGCCTGTCGGAAGACGCTCACTGAGTTTCCGCTTCACCCTTCATCCGTTTCATTACCCTTAGCTACTTAAGTTTCCGGAGATAACCCATGTACTTTGCCGTCCTGACCAACCTCGCCCAAGTCCAGAGCTCCACCGTCCTCGCCGTCGGCATCATGATCGGCCTGGCCGCGCTGGGTGCCGGTCTCGGTCTGGCCATCATGGCCGGTAAGTTCCTGGAATCGGCTGCCCGCCAGCCGGAGCTGATCCCGGTGCTGCAGGTCCGCATGTTCATCACCGCCGGCCTGATCGACGCCGCGTTCATCATCTCGGTCGCCGTCGGCCTGCTGCTGGCCTTCGCCAACCCGACCATCGCTGAGTTCGTGACCCGCCTGCCGCCGGTTGCCGGCTGATCCAGCGAAAGCGAAACGATCAGGCGCCTTGAGCGCCTGATCGCGGATGAAGGAACGGATGCGCCGCTCCTGCGGCGCCTCCACCCCATCACCCCAGATTGAGCGAACCCCATGGAAATCGGTTTTACCCTCGTTGCCCAGGCACTGGCGTTCGCCGGTCTGATCTGGATCATCGCGACCAAGATCTGGCCGCCGCTGATGAACGCCATCGAAGAGCGCCAGCAGAAGATCGCTGAAGGGCTCGCTGCTGCCGACCGCAGCCAGAAGGATCTGGCCCAGGCGCAGGAAAAGGTCAACGAAGCACTGAAGGACGCGCGCACCAAGGCCAACGAGATCATCGACCAGGCCCATGCCCGCGCCAACCAGATCGTTGATGCTGCCAAGAATGAAGCCATCGTCGAAGCGAACCGCCAGAAAGAACTGGCCCACGCCGAGATCGAACTGGCCGCCAACCGTGCCCGCGAGGATCTGCGCAAGCAGGTGTCCGTGCTGGCCGTGACCGGTGCCGAAAAGCTGCTCAAGCGCGAAATCGACGCCAACGCCCACAAGGCGCTGCTCGACGAGCTGGCCTCGGAGATCTGATCGATGAGCCAGGCCCTCACGCTTGCACGCCCGTATGCCCGCGCCGCGTTCGCGACCGCGCGCGACGAAGGCACGTTCGCGCCGTGGTCGGACGCGCTTGCGTTCTCCGCCCATGTAGCCGCCGATCCGCGCGTGTCGGCCCTGCTGTCGAACCCGGAGCTGGGCCGTGACGATGCCGTCGCGTTGCTGGCCCCGGAAACGGCAGGCGAGTCGTTCGGTCGTTTCCTGGCCATCCTGGCCGAAGCGCACCGGCTGCCGCTGCTGCCGGAAATCGCAGGCATGTACGACCAGCTCCGCGCTGAAGCCGAACACGTGGTGAAAGCCACCGTGACCTCGGCCGCCGAGCTGTCCACCGCTGAGCTGGACGCCATCAAGGCCGCGCTGCGCAAGCGCTTCGGCCAAGAGGTCGACGTCACCACCGCCATCGATGCGTCGCTGATCGGCGGTGCGGTGATCGACGCTGGCGACGTGGTGATCGATGGCTCGCTCAAGGGCAAGCTGTCGCGCCTGCAGACCGCGCTCGCTAACTGAATTCATTTAACGTCCGGCGTGATCGCCGGCACTAGGACTTGACGATGGCAACCACGCTCAACCCCTCCGAAATCAGCGAACTGATCAAGAACCGCATCGAGAAGGTCAAGCTGGCCGCGGAATCGCGCAACGAAGGCACCGTGACCAGCGTGTCCGACGGCATCGTGCGCATCTTCGGCCTGGCCGACGTGATGCAGGGCGAAATGATCGAACTGCCGAACAACACCTTCGCCCTGGCCCTGAACCTGGAGCGCGACTCGGTCGGCGCCGTGGTCCTGGGTGGCTATGAGCACCTGCGCGAAGGCGACGTGGCCAAGACCACCGGCCGCATCCTGGAAGTGCCGGTCGGTCCGGAGCTGCTGGGCCGCGTGGTCAACGCGCTCGGCGAGCCGATCGACGGCAAGGGCCCGATCGCTGCCCAGGCCACCGCACCGGTGGAGCGCGTTGCCCCGGGCGTGATCTGGCGCAAGTCGGTCGACCAGCCGGTGCAGACCGGTTACAAGTCCGTCGACTCCATGATCCCGATCGGCCGCGGCCAGCGCGAGCTGGTCATCGGTGACCGCCAGACCGGCAAGACCGCCCTGGCCATCGATGCGGTGATCAACCAGAAGGACACCGGCATCAAGTGCGTGTACGTCGCGATCGGCCAGAAGGCCTCGACCGTGGCCAACATCGTGCGCAAGCTGGAAGAGAACGGCGCCCTGGCCCACACCGTGGTCGTGGCCGCCACCGCGTCCGAATCGGCTGCCATGCAGTACATCAGCGCCTACTCGGGCTGCACCATGGGTGAGTACTTCATGGACCGCGGCCAGGATGCCCTGATCGTGTACGACGACCTGTCCAAGCAGGCCGTGGCCTACCGCCAGATCTCGCTGCTGCTGAAGCGCCCGCCGGGCCGTGAAGCCTACCCGGGTGACGTGTTCTACCTGCACTCGCGTCTGCTCGAGCGCGCAGCCCGCGTGTCGGAAGAGTACGTGGAGAAGTTCACCAACGGTGCCGTCAAGGGCCAGACCGGTTCGCTCACCGCGCTGCCGATCATCGAAACCCAGGCCGGTGACGTTTCCGCGTTCGTGCCGACCAACGTGATCTCGATCACCGACGGCCAGATCTTCCTGGAAACCGACCTGTTCAACTCGGGCATCCGCCCGGCCGTGAACGCCGGTATCTCGGTGTCGCGCGTCGGTGGTGCTGCCCAGACCAAGATCATCAAGAAGCTGTCGGGCGGCATCCGCATCTCGCTGGCGCAGTACCGTGAGCTGGCGGCGTTCGCGCAGTTCGCCTCGGACCTGGACGAAGCCACCCGCAAGCAGCTCGAGCGCGGTCAGCGCGTGACCGAGCTGATGAAGCAGAAGCAGTACGCCCCGATGTCGATCGCCAACCAGGCGCTGTCGATCTACGCCGTCAACGAGGGTTACCTCGACGACGTGCCGGTCAACAAGCTGCTGGCCTTCGAAGAAGGCCTGCACGCCCACTTCGCCAACACCCAGGGCGAACTGGTCGGCAAGGTCAACGCCACCGGCGGTTGGGACAACGACATCGAAGCGGCCTTCAAGAAGGGCATCTCCGAGTTCAAGACCACCGGCAGCTGGTAAGCCGCTTCGTGGGGCGGGGAGTGTTTCCCCGCTGCGCAAACGACAAAGCGGGGCATGGCCCCGCTCTACGGGAATAAGAGATGGCAAGCGGACGCGAAATCAAAACCAAGATCAAGAGCGTGCAGAACACCCGCAAGGTGACCCGCGCGCTTGAAATGGTCTCGGCCTCCAAAATCCGCAAGGCGCAGGAGCGGATGAAGACGTCGCGTCCGTATGCGCAGGCGATGAAGCAGGTGATCGGCCACCTGGCCCAGGCCAGCACCGATTACCAGCATCCGTTCCTGGTCCAGCGCGACGAAGTGAAGCGCGTGGGCTACATCGTGGTCTCTTCCGACCGCGGCCTGGCCGGCGGCCTGAACAACAACCTGTTCCGCAAGATGCTCGGCGACGTGCGCGAGTGGCAGGACAAGGGCGCCGAGATCGACCTGGTGACCATCGGCCAGAAGGCATCCACCTTCTTCCGCCGCGTCAAGGTCAACATGGTCGGCAGCGTCACCCACATGGGCGACGTGCCGCACCTGGAACAGCTGATCGGTGTCATCAAGGTCATGCTCGATGCCTTCACCGAAGGCAAGGTCGACCGTGTGTACCTGGTCTACAACCGCTTCATCAACACGATGACGCAGAAGGCCAGCTTCGACCAGCTGCTGCCGTTGCCGGCCGCCGAGAAGCAGGTTGCACACCACGACTGGGATTACCTGTACGAACCCGACGCCGCGACCGTGCTGGAGCACGTGATGACGCGTTACGTCGAATCGCTGGTGTACCAGGCAGTGCTGGAAAACGTCGCGTCCGAGCATGCAGCCCGCATGGTCGCGATGAAGTCGGCCAGTGACAACGCCAACAAGCTGATCGGAACCCTGCAGCTGGTCTACAACAAGGCCCGCCAGGCAGCGATCACCCAGGAAATTTCGGAAATCGTCGGCGGCGCGGCAGCAGTCTGACGCGCGCAGTCAAAGCATTTAAATTAGAGGATGCAGCAATGAGTCAGGGCAAGATCGTTCAGATCATCGGCGCCGTCGTCGACGTGGAATTCCCCCGCGAGTCGGTGCCGAAGGTGTACCACGCGCTGAAGGTGGACAACACCGAAATCACGCTGGAAGTGCAGCAGCAGCTCGGCGACGGCGTGGTCCGTTGCATCGCGCTGGGCTCCACCGACGGCCTGAAGCGCAACCTGGTGGCCACCAACACCGAACGCGCCATCTCGGTGCCGGTCGGTGCCGGCACCCTGGGCCGCATCATGGACGTGCTGGGCCGTCCGATCGACGAAGCCGGTCCGGTGACCGCCAGCGACAGCTGGGAAATCCACCGTGAAGCGCCGTCGTACGAAGACCAGTCCCCGGCCACCGAGCTGCTGGAAACCGGCATCAAGGTCATCGACCTGATGTGCCCGTTCGCCAAGGGCGGCAAGGTCGGCCTGTTCGGCGGCGCCGGCGTGGGCAAGACCGTCAACATGATGGAACTGATCAACAACATCGCCAAGGCGCACAGCGGTCTGTCCGTGTTCGCCGGCGTGGGTGAGCGTACCCGTGAGGGCAACGACTTCTACCACGAGATGAAGGACTCCAACGTCCTGGACAAGGTCGCGATGGTGTACGGCCAGATGAACGAGCCGCCGGGCAACCGCCTGCGCGTCGCGTTGACCGGCCTGACCATGGCCGAGTACTTCCGCGACGAGAAGGACGAAAACGGCAAGGGCAAGGACGTGCTGCTGTTCGTCGACAACATCTACCGCTACACCCTGGCCGGTACCGAAGTGTCGGCACTGCTGGGCCGCATGCCGTCGGCCGTGGGTTACCAGCCGACCCTGGCCGAGGAAATGGGCGTCCTGCAGGAGCGCATCACCTCGACCAAGAACGGCTCGATCACCTCGATCCAGGCCGTCTACGTGCCGGCCGATGACTTGACCGACCCGTCCCCGGCGACCACCTTCGCCCACCTGGATTCGACCGTGACCCTGTCGCGTTCGATTGCCTCGTTGGGTATCTACCCGGCGGTGGATCCGCTGGATTCGACCAGCCGCCAGATGGACCCGCTGGTCATCGGCCACGAACATTACGACACCGCCCAGCGCGTCCAGCAGACCCTGCAGAAGTACAAGGAACTGAAGGACATCATCGCCATCCTGGGCATGGACGAACTGTCCGAAGAAGACAAGCAGGCCGTGTCGCGCGCCCGCAAGATCGAGCGCTTCTTCAGCCAGCCGTTCCACGTGGCCGAAGTGTTCACCGGCTCGCCGGGCAAGTACGTGTCGCTGAAGGACACCATCCGCGGCTTCAAGGCCATCGTCGACGGTGAATACGACCACCTGCCGGAGCAGGCGTTCTACATGGTCGGCAGCATCGAAGAAGCGGTCGAGAAAGCCAAGAAGATGGCTGAGAAGGCCTGATCATGAGCACCATCCGTTGCGACATCGTCAGCGCCGAGCAGGAAATCTTCCGTGGTGAAGCGACTCTGGTCGTGGCTACGGGTGAGCTTGGCGAACTGGGCATCGCGCCCAAGCACGCCCCGCTGATCACCCGGCTCAAGCCGGGCAAGGTGGTGGTCACCACCCCGAATGGCGAACAGCTGGACTTCGCCATCTCCGGCGGCATCCTCGAGGTGCAGCCGCAGGTCGTGACCGTGCTGGCCGACACCGCGATCCGCGCGCAGGACATCGACGAAACCTCGGTCCGCAAGGCCAAGGAAGAAGCCGAGCGCATCCTGGCCAACCGTGGCGAAGCGATGGAAGTGGCCGAAGCCCAGCAGAAGCTGGCCGAAGCCGTGGTCCAGCTGCAGGCGCTGGAGCGCCTGCGCAAGACCCTCAAGCACTGAGTTCCAGCGCTTACCGCTGCATGCGACAACGCCGGCTTCTGCCGGCGTTGTTGTTTCCGCGTACCGGAAACGCGGCACATTGACGGCGGGCGTTCTAGAATCGCAGTCGTCACCTTTGATCACCCTCCATCCCCATGACCCAAGCCCTGCACGTCATCATCCTCGCCGCCGGCGCTGGCAAGCGCATGAAGTCGGACCTGCCCAAGGTGCTGCAGCCGATTGCCGGCCGCCCGATGCTGGCCCATGTGATCGATACCGCGCGCCAGCTGCGGCCCGACGCCATCCATGTGGTGTACGGCCACGGTGGTGAAGCGGTGCGCGCGGCGTTCGCCGACCAGCCGGACCTGCAGTGGGCCGAACAGACCCAGCAGCTGGGCACCGGCCATGCCGTGCAGCAGGCCATGCCGCAGGTGCCCGATGCGGCCACGGTCCTGGTGCTGTACGGCGATGTGCCGCTGATCCAGGTGGATACCCTGCGCCACCTGCTGGCGCAGCCGGGCCGCCTGGCCGTGCTGGTGGCCGATATGCTCAACCCGACCGGCTATGGCCGGATCGTACGCAATGCCGAAGGCAAGGTCGGCGCCATCGTCGAGCAGAAGGACGCGACCGACGAACAGCTGGCCATCCGCACCATCAACACCGGCATCATCACCGCCGAATCGACCGCGCTGCGCACCTGGTTGTCGCAGCTCTCCAACAGCAACGCGCAGGGCGAGTACTACCTGACCGATGTGTTCGCCTCCGCCGCAGCGGACTACACGCCCGCCGACATGGCCTTCGTGGCCGACGCTCAGGAGGCCGAGGGTGCCAACGACCCCTGGCAGCTCTCGCAGCTCGAACGCGCGTGGCAGCTGCGCGAAGTGCGTGCGCTGTGCGCGCAGGGCGCCCGCGTGATCGACCCGGCCCGGCTCGATATCCGGGGTACGGTCACGGTCGGCCGCGATGTGCAGATCGACGTCAACGTGATCCTGGAAGGCGCCGTTGAACTGGGCGACGGGGTCAGCATCGGCCCGTTCACCCGGCTCAAGGACGTCAAGCTGGCCGCCGGCACGGTGGTCAAGCCGCATTGTGACCTGGACGGCGTGGTCAGCGAGGGCGCGGCCGACATCGGCCCGTTCGCGCGGCTGCGTCCGGGCACCGTGCTGGCCGACGGTTCGCACGTGGGCAATTTCGTGGAAACCAAGAAGGTGCGCCTGGGGCCGGGCAGCAAGGCCAACCACCTCACCTACCTGGGTGATGCGGTGATCGGCAGCAAGGTCAACATCGGCGCCGGCACCATTACCTGCAACTACGACGGCGTGAACAAGTCGCAGACCACCATTGGCGACAACGCCTTCATCGGCTCCAACAGCTCGCTGGTGGCGCCGGTGACGATCGGGCAGGGCGCAACAATCGCGGCCGGTTCGGTGATTACCCGCAATGCACCGGAAGGTGAGTTGACCGTCGCGCGCGCGCGCCAGCAGACGATTGAAGGCTGGCACCGCCCGACCAAGCGGTGACCCGGTGACGACCAACGGTCGTCACCTACCATGCTGCGCATTGCGGTAGGTACCCACCGTTGGTGGGCACACATCGCGGTAGGTGCCCACCGTTGGTGGGTACGCTTTACACCGGCAAAAAGATCGCCACGCACAGACCGCCCTCGCGGCGGTTCTGCAGCGACACGCGCCCACCATGCGCCTCGACGATTTCGCGGGTAAGCGCCAACCCGAGTCCCGTGCCATTGCGCTTGGTGGAATAGAACGGCATCAGCGCGTTCTGCAGCACCGCCTCGTTCATGCCCTTGCCACGGTCCAGCACCTCGATCCGCAGCCACTGCGGCAGCCGGGTCAGGCGCAGCTCCACGTCATCATTGGGTGGCTCGGCTTCAGCGCACGCTTCATGCGCGTTCTTGAGCAGGTTCAGCAGCGCCTGGCCCAGCTGGGCGATGTCCACGCGCCCCTGGAGGTCCTCGGGAATGTCCGCCATGCGGAATGGAATCTGCAGCTGCAACCCGGCCAGGAACTGCTTCCACTGCACGTTCTGCAGCTGCGGCTGCGGCAGCTTGGCAAAGCGCGCATAGCCGCGGATGAAGCCTTCCAGGTGCCGTGACCGGTCTTCGATGGTGGCGAACACTTCTTCCAGGCGCTCGGTCTTGCCACGCCGCACCAGCTCGCCCCCGGAATGCGCCAGCGAAGCAATCGGTGCCAGCGAGTTGTTGAGTTCGTGGCTGATCACCCGGATCACCTTCTTCCAGGTCTGCACTTCCTGTCGCCGCAACTCGGCGGTGAGCAGGCGGATCAGCAGCAGGTCGTGGGGGCGGCCGTTGAGATGGAAGCTGCGCCGCGACAGGTGGTAGACCTGCTCGTCATCGTCATCCGCCTCGTCATCCACGTCACCCGGGCCGCGCACGGCAAACAGGCTGTCGCCGCCGCGTTCGATGGCATCGCGCAGCTCCACCGGCATGGTCTCCAGCACGTTCTGCATGGCCTGGCCTTCCAGCTTCCAGCCGTTGTGCAGCAGCTTGCGCGCGGCCAGGTTGGAGAACATGACGCGCTGCACGCCATCGCCGCCGTTGGCCAGCAGCAGCATCGACACCGGCGTGTTCTGCACCATGGTGTCCAGCAGCAGCTCGCGCTGCACCAGCCCCTGCCGCTGCTCGCGCAGCACGTCACCCAGCTCGCGGTGCGCCTGGACCAGGTCGCCCAGTTCATCGTTGCCCGGCCAGTACACGCTGAAGTTGTATTCGCCATCGCGGTAGCTGCTGGTGGTCCCCGACAGCGCCCGCAGCAGCGAGCGCACCGGTGCGGTGGCACGGCGCAACGTCCACCACATCAGCACCAGCAGCGCCACGGTGGACACCAGCGTCACCAGCCAGCCCTGGTCCATCCAGTACGCCAGCAGCCACGGCCCGGCCGCAGCCAGCGCCAGCACCGGCAGCAGGCGCAGGAACAGGCGGAAGGTGAACGAGGTGCGCTTCATTCGCGCGGAATACCGTAGCGGTCCATGCGGCGGTACAGCGCCTGCCGGCTCAGGCCGAGTTCGGCCGCAGCCTGGGCAATGATGCCGTGGCTGTGCGACAGCGCCGATTCGATCCGGCTGCGGTCCGGATCGGCGGCAGGCGTGGCCGCACGCGGCGCCGCCACGGCACGGGGCAGGTTCAGGTCTCCCACTTCAATACGCGGGCCCTGTGCGAGCAGGCCGGCGCGCTGGATCACGTTGCGCAGCTCGCGCACGTTGCCGGGCCACGCGTGCCGTTGCAACGCACTGGCGGCGGCATTGGACAGTGGCTTGCCATCGCCCAGGAAGCGTTCGGCCAACGGCAGGATGTCGCCCGGCCGCTCGGCCAGTGGCGGCAGTGCCAATTCAACGGTGTTGAGGCGGTAATACAGGTCTTCGCGGAACTGGCCGTCGCGGATCATCGCCGGCAGGTCGGCGTTGGTCGCGCTGATCACGCGCACCTTGACCTGGCGCTCGCGGTTGGAGCCCAGCCGCTCGAAACGGCCGGTTTCCAGCACGCGCAGCAGCTTCATCTGCCCGCCCAGCGACAGGTTGCCGATCTCATCCAGGAACAACGTGCCGCCATCGGCGGCTTCGAACTTGCCTTCGCGCGCCTTGTTGGCGCCGGTGTAGGCGCCGGCCTCGGTGCCGAACAGTTCAGCCTCGATCAGCTCGGACGGAATGGCGCCGCAGTTCAGCGCCACGAACGCGCCTTTGGCCACCAGCGAGTTGGCCTGGATGATCTCGGCGATCTTCTCCTTGCCTGCGCCGTTGGGCCCGGTGATCAGCACGGGCAGCTCGGAGCGCGCGACCTGGCAGGCCAGGTTCACCACGCGTTCGCTGGCCGGGTCGGCCACCACCGCACCGCGCAGGTCGTAGCGCGCTTCCAGCGCCGTGCGGTCGCGCTGTTCGCGCGCACGGCGGCGGTCAAGCTCGCGGCGGGTTTCAGACAGCTCCAGCAGGTTGTTGACCGTGGTCAGCAGCTTGCGGTCGTCCCAGGGCTTGGCCAGGTAGTCGGCTGCGCCGGCCTTGACCAGGTCCACCGCACTGCTTAGATGGGTCCAGGCGGTAAGCAGGATCACCGGCAGGTCCGGGTGGCGGGCGCGGATCTGCTGGAACAGCGCTTCCCCTTCTTCACCGGACGTCGTGTCTTCGGTGAAGTTCATGTCCTGGATGACCAGGTCCACCGGCTGCTGTTCCAGCAGCGCCAGGCCCTCGTCTGGCGACAGCGCGTGCACGGCGTCGATGTCGTGCAGCGAGAACAGGACCTCCAGCGCGGTAGCCACGCTGGCGTTGTCGTCAATGATCAGGATCGAAGGCATGCGGCAACGAAGGACCGGAAAGTAGGCAGAGAGTACCCGAGCGCCGGGCCCACCGGCAGGGTGGGCCCGGAAGGCGGCTTACGGGCGTTCCGGCGGTGACGGCGGCGCCGGCGGGCGAGGCGGGGGCGGTGGCTGCACCGCGCGCCATGCTGAGGTCGGCACGCTGACTACCTGGTCGCGGCCGGCGCGGCGCACCGTGACCGGCACGCTGGCTTTGTCGCTGGCCGACAGTGCGTCGGTCAATTCGCCCACCTTGCGCACCGGCACGCCGTCCACGCGCAGGACCTGGTCGCCGGCCTGCACGCCGAAGCGGCTGGCCGGCGACGCGGCGGTAACGCTCACCGCGCCCTGCTTGGATTCGAGGGTCAGGCGCGCGCCATCCTGGCGCCAGTCCATACGCGACGACTCGGTCTGGGTGCTTTCGGCGCAGGCGGTGGTGCTGATAAGCAGCAGGGCGGCCAGCGTGAGACGGATGGGGGAAACGGTCATGTCAGGCACTCCGGGTGGCGACGGCCGGCGGTACCGCCGCGGCGCGGTGGGCGGGCCCGAACACGGCGATCTGGCCCAGCAGCCAAAGTAGCACTGCGCCAATGGGCAGGTAGGTGATCGGCATGCGCGGCAGCTCGTAGGCACCCATCAGCCACAGGTTGATCGAGTACGCCAGCAGCATGCCCAGCACGATACCCACGGTGGCCAGCAGGAAGTTCTCGGTCTGGAAGTACCGGAGGATCTGGCCACGGGTGGCGCCCAGCGCACGGCGGATGCCGATCTGCTTGGTACGCTGCTGCACCCAGAAGCTGGCCAGGCCGACGATGCCCAGCGCGGTGACCACCAGCAGCGCCACGCACACGGTGATCAGCAGGCCCACCATGGCGCGGTCGTTCTGGAAGTACTTCTCGCGCTGTTCGGTGTAGGTGAGCTTGGCGCGCACCATGCGGCTGCTGTCCACCTTCTCCAGCGCGGCCACGGCGGCGGTGAGCACTTCCTGGCGGCGCGCCGCGTCGGTCACCCGGATCAGGTACGTGCCCATATCGTAGTTGACCCGCACCGGCAGGATCATCGAATAGCCGGTGTCGGACTCCACCGTCACCGGGCGCGCCAGTTCCTTCACCACGCCGACGATGCGTAGCGGCATGCGGCCGCTGTAGATCGTCTTGCCGATGGCCTGGCCATCCGGGAACAGCTTGGTGGCGGCCTTGCTGCTCAGGATCACCGCCGAGCCGCGTTGCTCGATGGTGGCGTCCTTCTCCACGTCTTCCAGGTTGGCGAATTCGTCGCCCTCGAAGTCGCGGCCGGCCACCAGCTGCAGGCCCATGGTATCCAGCGTACCTTCCATGGAGAAGTACTGCGCGGCGTTGAAGTTGGGGCGTTCCTGGTCGGGGATCAGCGACAGGCTGGTGTTCCAGGAGTTGCGCCGGAACGGCAGCTGGTTGATCGCCACTGCGTTCTTCACCCCGGGGATGGAGCGCAGCGCGGCCAGGTCCTCACGGGTACGGGCGGTGGCATTGACCTGCTTGCCGATGCCGCCCAGCCGCACTTCCAGCAGCTCCTGTTCGGCAATGCCGCTGGGCTGGTTGATCTTTTCCAGGCGCTGGCCGATCAGGAACAACGCGTTGCAGACGATCGCGCAGGTCAGCGCGATCTCCAGCACGATGAGTGCGGCGGCGGTCTTGTGCCGGCGCAACGTGCTCAGGATGGGTCGGATATCCATGATGTGCTCCGGATCCTTACTGCGATTTGAGTTGAATGGCGGGGGTGACCTGCATGGCGCGCAGCGCCGGCAGGAAACCGGCCAACAGGCTGGCGGCCAGGGTCAGGCCGAAGGTGAGCAGCAGCATCTTGCCGTCCAGCGTGGCCAGCTTGGCGTAGTCCACCGGCTGCTGCCGAACCGCATACAGGCCCAGCAGGGCCAGTCCCAGGCCCAGCACGCCACCGGCCAGGCCGACGGTGCCGGCTTCGACCAGCGACTGCAGGAAGATCTGCCCACGGCTGGCCCCCAGTGCGCGGCGTACGCCGATCTCGCCGCTGCGGCGCAGGAACTTGGCCAGCAGCAGGCCCACCGTGTTGATCAGGCACACCGCCAGGAAGCCCAGTGCCAGCCACAGCTGCAGGCGCACGTCGCTGGGCACCACCTGCTTGAAGTCCAGCCACTCCATCACGTTGCGCAGGCGCACGTTGGACGGACGCTGGAAGCGACCGGCGGCCTTCTGCTGTGCCGAGTAGTTTTCCAGATACGCCCGGTAGTCGCCGGCGTCGGCCGGCGAGGCCAGCTCAACCCAGTACTGCATCCACACGCACGGTGCATTGAGTGCGGTTTCCTCGCCGTTGGCGTTGTCCCAGCAGTTCATGTTGCCGTTGCGGCCGAACTTCAGGTCCAGCGCGGTGAACACCGGCACGAAGATGTCTTCGCTGTCGCCGTAGCGGCCGGTTTCCAGGTCGTAGAAGTGCGGGTTGGGATTCCATTCGTCCAGCACGCCGACGATGTTGAAGGTGTGCCCATCCATGCGCAATGGCTTGCCCACGCTGTTCTGGCCGTTGAACAACTTCTCGTTCAAGGCCTTGGAGATCACCGCCACCCGGCCACGACCTTCGTCCTGGTCGGGCTTCCAGCCCTGGCCGTACTTGAACGGCGCATCGAACATGGTGAAGAAATCGCTGGACGCATAGCGCGCATCGGTGTCGAACGGACGCAGCGTGCTGTTGTCCGGTTCCACCGTGACGCCACCACCGGTCATCAGCACCTGGTGTTTGGCCTTCTTCTCACGCAGCAGCGTTTCGCCATCGAAGCGGGTGACCTGTTCTTCGGGCTCTTCGCTGGGCTGGTAGCCGATCATCGGCCGCGGGTCGACCTGCACGTTGAACAGGCGGTCGCTCTTCTGCGGGATCGGATCGCCTGACAGCACATGGAACACGGTCAGGGTGGTCATGGAAGCACCGATGCCCAGCGCGATGGCGATCACCATCAGCGCGGTCAGCACCTTGTTGCGCCGGAAGCTGCGCAGGGCCAGTCGGAAGTAGTAGGCGAGCATGGTGGCGGGCCTCAGTCGTTGAGCGTGGCGACGGCAACGCGCGGGGTGGCCAGCACCGGTTCGCGCACCAGGTCGGTGGCCTGGCCATCGACGATGTGCACGTTGCGCTGGGCACGCGCGGCCAGTTCCGGGTCATGGGTGACCATGACGATGGTGGTGCCGGCGGCGTTGATCTCTTCCAGCAGTTCCATCACCCCGCGGGCCATCTGGCTGTCCAGGTTGCCGGTCGGTTCGTCGGCCAGCAGCAGGCGCGGGCTGCCGGCCAGGGCGCGGGCGATGGCGGCGCGCTGCTGCTGGCCGCCCGACAGTTCGGAGGGGTAGTGCTTCATGCGCGAGCCCAGCCCGACCTGGCCGAGTGCGCGTTCGATGCGCTGCTTGCGTTCGCTGGCCGGCATGCCGCGGTAACGCAGCGGCACGTCGACGTTGTCGAACAGGTTGAGGTCGGAGATCAGGTTGAAACCCTGGAAGATGAAGCCGATCTTCTGGTTGCGCAGGCGGCTGCGGGCATCGTCGCCCAGCTTGCTCACGTCCTGCCCATCGAGCATGTAGGTGCCGCTGGTGAAGGTTTCCAGCAGGCCGGCGATGTTGAGGAAGGTGGTCTTGCCCGAACCGGACGGGCCGGTTACCGCAACGAACTCACCCTCGCGCACGTGCAGGTCCAGCGAACGCAGGGCATGGGTTTCCACCTGTTCGGTGCGGAATACTTTGGCGACCGAGCGCATCTCGAGCATGGTGTTTCCTTGGTTGAAGTGATGAGGGTGATCAGTTGATGGAGACGGATTCGGCATCGCCGAACAGGTCAGCGCCGGAGACGACCACGCGGTCGCCCGGGCGCAGGCCGGACAGGATTTCCACTTCGCCCAGGCTGCTGACGCCCAGCCGGACCGGGCGGCGGATCGCGGTATCGCCATCCATGACGTAGGCCTGGCCGTTGCCCTGTTCCACGAACGGGCCACGCTCGACCTTGATGACATTGCGGCGGGTATCGAGCACGATCCGCGACTGCATGCGCTGGCTCTGGCGCAGGCCCTGCGGCTGCTTGTCGGTGAAGCGGATGCGGGCATTGACTTCGCCGGCCACCACTTCGGGCGATACCGCGCTGATCTCGCCCGGGAACGGCTGGCCATTGCCGCTGGTGAGCTGGGCCGGAATGCCGATGGACAGGTCGCGGGCGAAGCTTTCCGGCACCTTGATCTCGATCTCGAAGCGCGACAGATCGACCACGCCCAGGATCGGCGCGTTGGCCGCTACCTGGGTGTGCTGGGTGGCCTGGACCTGGCCTACCTGGCCATCGAACGGTGCGCGCAGGGTCAGCGCGTCCACCTGGCGCTGCACTTCTTCCACTACCGCGCGCTGGCGGTCGGCCAGCAGGCGCTTGTTGCGGGCATCCAGGTCCGCGCCCTGGCCCTGCAGGCGGGCGTCGGTCTGGGCGTTGGCCAGCGAGATGTCGGCCTTTTTCAGGCTGTCGTTGGCCTTGGCCAGGTCGATCTGCGGCACCGCGCCGCCGTCATAACCGCGCTGGTAGCGCTGCAGGTCGCGTTCGGCGGCCTGGCGCTCAATGTTGGCCTGGTCGGTTTCCTTGCTGGCCTTGGCCCGGGCCAGGGTGGCATCGAGCACGGCGCGGCTGGCTTCGGCTTCCAGCCCGGCCAGGGTGGTGCGCTCCTGGGCCAGCTTGCTGCGCAGCTCGGGGCTGTCAATTACTGCCAGCTCCTGGCCCTTCTTCACCACGTCGCCGGCCACCACCTTCAGGTCCACCGTACCGGCGGAGATCGCATACAGGATGGGGCTGTTGGCGGCGATCACCCGGCCATCGGCGGCCAGGTCGCGGACCAGGTCGCCCTGCTTGACTTCGGCAATGCGCACCCGCGCGCTGTCGAAGGAGCGGCTGGACCCGAGCCAGGCGCGGGCGGCGAAAATGATCGCCAGCAGCACCACCAGCGCGGCGATGCCCGGCCACAGCCAGCGCTTCCACGGCGCGGCCGTGCCCGGGGTGGAGAGGGTCTGGTCCTGTGCGGAAGTGTCGCGGATCATCGGGCTCGTTCGCGGTTGGGTTGCGGTATACCAAGCACACCGCGTGCCAACATTGGCCCCTTTGAAAACAACAGCTTGCGAACCGGGCGCGATTGTCCGGGTGTCCGCGGACACCGCAGCGGACACTTTTGTTAAGCGGACAGCGTCCAAGCGGTCCAGCCGCCCACGCTAGAATGGGCGTTCGACAGCAGGGATCTGAATCTATGTGCGGGATTGTGGGGGCGATCGCGGATCGCGATGTGGTACCGGTACTCATCGAAGGACTGAAGCGGCTGGAATACCGGGGCTACGACTCGTCCGGCATCGCGGTACTGGACCAGACCCAGGCCCAGGCCGACGTGCGCCGCGTGCGCCGTACCGGCCGCGTGGCCGAGATGGAAAAGGCCGCCATTGCCGAAGGC
Organism: Stenotrophomonas sp. SrG; assembly: GCF_050031795.1. Lineage (NCBI taxonomy): Bacteria > Pseudomonadati > Pseudomonadota > Gammaproteobacteria > Lysobacterales > Lysobacteraceae > Stenotrophomonas > Stenotrophomonas sp. SrG. The sequence continues at coordinate 55,757 of NZ_JBNBBE010000017.1, read as the reverse complement.
TTCGACGCCACGCTCGGCATCGGCCACACCCGCTGGGCCACCCACGGCGGCGTGACCGAAGCCAACGCCCACCCGCACATCAGCCACGGCGTGGCGCTGGTGCACAACGGCATCATCGAAAACCACGAAGAGCAGCGTGAGCGCCTGCGCGGGTTGGGCTACGTGTTCGAGTCGCAGACCGACACCGAAGTCATCGCCCACCTGATGCACCACAACCTCAAGAACGGCGACAGCCTGCTGTCGGCGCTGCAGCGCACGGTCAAGGAACTGACCGGTGCCTACGCGCTGGCGGTGATGAGCCGCGCCGAGCCGGACCACTTCGTCTGTGCGCGCATGGGCTGCCCGCTGCTGGTGGGCCTGGGCCAGGGCGAGAACTTCGTGGCCTCCGACGTGTCAGCGGTGATCTCGGCCACCCGCAACGTGATTTTCCTGGAGGAGGGCGACACCGCCGACATCCGCCGCGATGGCGTGCAGGTGTATGACGAACACAACCAGCCGGTGGACCGTGGCGTGCACCAGTCGGATGTGTCGCTGGCCTCGCTGGAGCTGGGCCCGTACCGCCACTTCATGCAGAAGGAAATCCATGAACAGCCGCGCGCGCTGGGCGACACCATCGAAGCGGCGATCGACGCCGGTGGCTTCCCGGCCGAGCTGTTCGGCAAGAACGCCGAAAGCGTGCTGGCCGGCATCGAAGGCGTGCAGATCCTGGCCTGCGGTACCAGCTACTACGCCGGCCTGACCGCGCGCTACTGGATCGAATCCATCGCCGGCCTGCCGTGCAGCGTGGAGATCGCCAGCGAGTACCGCTACCGCGCCGCGTATGCCAACCCCAAGCACCTGATCGTCACCATCTCCCAGTCCGGTGAAACCCTGGACACGATGGAGGCGCTGAAGTACGCCAAATCGCTGGGCCACCTGCACACGCTGTCGATCTGCAACGTGCCGGAAAGCGCCATCCCGCGCGCCAGCGAACTGGTCTGCTACACCCGTGCCGGTGCCGAGATCGGCGTCGCCTCGACCAAGGCCTTCACTACCCAGCTGGCGGCGCTGTTCCAGCTGACCGTGGTGCTGGGCAAGCTGCACGGCCGTGTCGACGCCGCGCAGGAGGCGGACTACCTGGAGCAGCTGCGCTTCCTGCCGGGCAGCGTGCAGCACGCGTTGAACATGGAGCCGCAGATCGCCATCTGGGCCGAGCGTTTCGCGCGCAAGAACAGCGCGCTGTTCCTGGGCCGCGGGCTGCATTACCCGATCGCCCTGGAAGGCGCGCTCAAGCTCAAGGAAATCACCTACATCCACGCCGAAGCCTACCCGGCCGGCGAGCTCAAGCACGGCCCGCTGGCGCTGGTGGATGAAGACATGCCGGTGGTGGTGATCGCGCCGAACGACAGCCTGCTGGAGAAGGTCAAATCCAACATGCAGGAAGTGCGCGCGCGCGGCGGCGAGCTGTTCGTGTTCGCCGACCAGGACAGCAACTTCGTCGAATCCGAAGGCGTGCACGTCATCCGAACCCCACGCCACGCCGGCGTGCTCAGCCCGGTGGTGCACACCATCCCGGTGCAGCTGCTGGCGTACCACACTGCCTTGGCGCGCGGCACCGACGTGGACAAGCCGCGCAACCTGGCCAAGAGCGTGACGGTGGAGTAAGCGATCGACCCAGGTCGCTCGCGGGTAGGTGCCCACCGTTGGTGGGCACGCTTCAACAAAAAAAAAAGGGGGCGGCCCAGCAGGGCCGCCCTTTGCCGTTTCTGGCGTTGGGAAAACTTTAGTCGCGGGCGCCAGCGACATTCAGCGTCGGTTCTAGTCGGAATGCCATTCTCGGGGTGTCAGCCGCTGGCTGCGTCAATCGGTCCCACCACGCAAGGCGTGTGGCTTCACCCAGTCTGCAACAGGAAATAGAATGAACGTCCGCGAACTTCTGCAATCCAAGAAAGACTCCGTTGTCACCATCGACGTCGAAGACACGATCGGCGCCGCTGCCCACAAGATGAGCGCGCACAAGATCGCCGCGCTGGTGGTGATGAAGGATGATGTGCCGGTCCGGATCATCTCCGAGAAAGACATCGTGCGCAGCCTGGCCGACGACGGCCCGCAGGCGGGTCGCCGGGTGATCGCCACGCTTCCCTCGGCCGGTCTGGAAGGCATCGCCCCCGAGGCGACGCTGAAGCAGGCCATGGCGCTGATGACCTACTCGCGCCACCGCCACCTGATGGTGACCGAGGGCAGCAAGCTGGTGGGCATCCTGAGCCTGGGTGACATCGTCAAGAACCTGCTCAGCGAGCTGGAGCTGGAGAAGGCGGTGCTTCAGGACATCTACATGGCCGCGCATTAAAGGAACGCCGTAGAGCGGGGCTCTGCGCAGCGGTTCAGAGCCTCGATCTACTGGCTCAGCGCGTGGCAGTTTCAACGCGTTGGCGGAACTTGGCAGTGCTTTCTCGTACTAGACGCAGCGCGGTTTGCGCCTTGGTGAGCTCTGGTTGAGAGAGCTGCTTCGTACCCGGAGGGAAAAACCAGCCCTTGATGCAGCCGGTGTCTCTCAAGGCAATCTGCACATGGCTATCCCTGTGAAATCCGGAGTTCGGCGCGATTTCGGGACCTTGTCGGAAGGCGCCCCGCACGGCTTGGAACTGCTCGAGCCCGGCAACGTCCTGGCGGCTTGAATGTATGAATTGGATCACCGCTCTATCCAGTCCACGAAGTAGGATCTCTTCGTCACGTGCGTCCACCGGGACATTCAGAGGGAGTGACTGCCCAATACGAAGGTAGCCCGCCTGGAAGTTCAGGTAGGCGTTCTCGAACTCCAGACGGCCGGCCTTTGTGGTCATGTCAAGGCATCGGTGAACGCTGAAGACACACCCAACGACGGCTGGTGTCGCAATGGGTCTCGCCGTCAATCTGCGCTGCGGTTGGCTGGCCGCTGCTTCGGCAAAGGCCATCGCCCTCTCTTCATCGCCTTCGAACAGGTAGAAGCCTGGGCCGAGCCAGTCGTACTGATTGCCACTGGGCGAAGGCGACAGTCGTCCGGAAACCAGTCCGTCTCTGACCGTGACGTCGCAGCCGTGATAACCGAGCTGAAGATGTCCATCGTTCATCGGTAGCCGCGCTTCAGCTTGCCAGAAGCGGTCAAGATGCCGGACTTGCGTATGATCGCCTCCGCCTGCTCCGGCGTCATGTCATATATCCGGCGAATCCTTTCCTCGTCGCTCAAAGTGAGGAGGTCCGCGGCGGTCATCCGGACGCGTCTGCTTTCACTCCTTTCGACAACAGACGGCTGCGGACTGGATTTCGAAGTAGCCATGGATGCAGCATACCGTCGCGCAGCCTGCCCCACTCAGGTGCCTCTTCAACCTGCAATCGGCCAGCGTGCCAAACATGGCAAGGAGGCTGAAAAATGCACAAAAAAAACGACTTCAATCACTCAGGCACGCTGCGGATCAGCCCCTGCCCCTTGTCGCGAATGGCAATCGGGTGGGTTTCGAACTACCCCTGTTTGCCGGAAGGGTGGTGGGTGGGAATGTGATCCGCAAGGTTCGCCAAGTCGTCCAGCATCAGTCGATACGCATCCGCCTGCGCCGGGCCCGCGCTTTGCCGCAGTACCCACGACGGGTGGACCGTGGCGAACCCGCGCGTGCCGTCTTCCAGGGTATGCCATTGGCCACGGTCGCGGCCTAGTAGGAAGCCGGGACCAAACACGGCACGCGCTGCACTGGCGCCCAGACAGACAATTACTTTCGGGTTTACCTGTTCAATCTCCGCCAGCAACCATGGCCGGCACGCGTTGATATGGGTGACCTGAGGTTTGGAATGGATGCGCTTCTTTCCGCGCCGCTCGTAGCGGAAGTGCTTCACCGCGTTGGTCAGGTACAGCGTGTTGCGATCGATGCGCAGTTCCTGCAGCGCCCGATTCAACAGCTGCCCGGCTGGCCCGACGAAGGGGTGGCCGCTCAGGTCCTCGGAGTCCCCGGGTTGCTCGCCGACCAGCATCACCTGCGCATCGCGCGGGCCTTCGCCGAACACGGTCTGGGTGGCCGGCTCCCAGAGCGGGCAACGGCGGCAAGCGGCGGCCGCGGTGCGCAGCTCGTCGAGGGAATCGCCGTTCGCAGTTGCCGGGCCGCGCAGGGGAATGTGCTGCTCCGGTATCCGACGTTGTGGTGCCTGCGCTTCACGGTCATGCATTTCCTGCACGCGGTCACCGGCATCGCGCACCAGCGTGGGCAGAAGGCTTGCTTCCGGCAGGTGCTTCCAGTACCGGGCCGGCATTTCCTGCTGCATCATCCGCGTGTTGAGCCGGGCAGGGTTGAAGATGTTGGCGTAGTAGGTGCGCCACAGCTCTTCGCGCGCATCCTCCACCGGCGCGTCCGCCTGCTTGCTGCCGGGGCCGAATGCCAGCACCTGGCCGTCCCAGCGTGCACTGCGATACGGCGTGAGGATCGCCCAGCGCATCCCCGCAAAGCGGCGCGCGAAGAACGGCGCGACCCGATCCACGATGAAGTGATCGGGCTCGAACCAGGCGATGAAGGCATCCTCTTCGCCCGGTACTTCGCGGAAACGCACGAAGGCTTTCATCTTGTGGCTGTCGCGGCGCACCGCCTGGGCGAGGGCCATCGCACGCAGCACGTCCGGATCGGCCGGGTTGGTGAGCAGGCCACGCTCGCCGTGGGTGATTCGCCACAGCATGCGGTACAGCAGCGGGTGACGCTGAGGATCGCGGTGGCACAGGCAGGTGGCGGCCAGTTCGAGGAACGCCTTCGGCACCGCAATGGCGGCTTCAGCGTCAGGCGCGGACAGGGGGGCCAGCGCCGGCGCGTCCAGCAGCGAACCTTCACCCTGCTGCAGCCAGTCCAGCTGCTCCGGTGCGACGCGGTGCTGCAGCGCCCGCCGCGCGGCCTCACGCCAGGACTGCACCGACCACGCCGGGTCGAGTCGCACACTCCAGCGGGTCATGCGGCGGCGTCGGGAAACAGCGAAGCCTGGCGCGGTGGCGGTGCCAGCCGCGCGCGCAGCGCGGTGGGGTCATCCAGTGCGCGACGCGGGTGATGGTCGGCCAGCTGCACGAACGGCAGCAGCTTGCTCATCGGTGCGCGCAGGCGGGCGACGTCGGCCACGCGCAGGCGGCCATGGCGGCGTGCCATCAACACGCGCTTGACGTTGCGCACGCCCAACCCCGGCACGCGCAGCAACATCTCCTTCGACGCCACGTTGAGATCGACCGGGAAGCGTTCGGGGTGGCGGATCGCCCAGGCCAACTTCGGGTCGATGTCCAGGTCGAGCATGCCGTTCTGCGTGGTATCGGTGATTTCCTCCACGCCATAGCCATAGAAGCGCAGCAGCCAGTCGGCCTGGTACAGGCGGTGTTCGCGCGCCAGCGGCGGTGCCTGCACTGGTAGCAGCCGGCTCGCATCGGGGATAGGGCTGAAGGCCGAGTAGTACACCCGGCGCATGCGGTAATTGCCGTACAGGTTGTCGGCAGCACCCAGGATCTGCTGGTCGCTGGCGCCGTCGGCACCGACGATCATCTGCGTGCTCTGGCCAGCAGGTGCAAAGCGCGGCGCACGGGCGCGGCCAGCGCGCTTGGCCGGGGCGGTCGGCGTCGGTGCCGCCACCGTGGTGGGCTTGGCCTCGCTGGCGGCCTTGGCCTCCTTGGCTTCTTCGATGCGCCAGCGCAGTTCACCCATCGCGCCGCGAATGGAAGGCAGCGATTTCTCTGGCGCGAAGCTGCTCAAGCCCTCCTCGGTGGGCAGCTCGATGTTGATCGACAGGCGGTCGGCGTAGCGACCGGCGGCCGCCAGCAGTTCGGGCGAGGCTTCCGGAATGGTCTTGAGATGGATGTAGCCGGAGAACCGGTGTTCCTCGCGCAGCTGCCGCGCCACTTCCACCATCTGCTCCATGGTGTAGTCGGCATTTCGGATGATGCCGCTGGAAAGGAACAATCCTTCGATGTAGTTGCGCTTGTAGAAATCCATGGTCAGCGCGACGACTTCGGCCACGTTGAAGCGTGCGCGCGGTACGTTGCTGGAGACCCGGTTCACACAGTAGGCGCAGTCGTAGATGCAGAAGTTGGTGAGCAGGATCTTCAGCAGCGATACGCAGCGACCGTCGGGGGTGTAGCTGTGGCAGATGCCGGCGCCTTCGGTGCTGCCGATGCCGCCGGACGCGCGCGAATCCCGCCGCCCCGCGCCACTGGAGGCGCAGGACGCGTCGTACTTGGCGGCATCGGCCAGGATCGCCAGTTTGCGTATCGTCTCCATGGAGAGACGGTAGGGGCGGCCAGTCTCACGTTGTGAGACTGGCGTGGGTGGTGGCTGAAGGGTTCAGGGTGCCGGCATGGATGCAGCCACCCAAGGGGTGGCTCTACGAAGGCGCGGCTGGGTAACGACGGTACTCAGAACGTGACTTTCACCGAGTCGGCGCTGTAGGTCGCCGGGCCGTGATACACGACCTCGATGTTGTTGCCGTCCGGATCGATCGCGAAGGCGGCGTAATAGCCCGGGTGGTAGGGGCGTTCGCCGGGGGCGCCGTTGTCCTTGCCGCCTGCGGCCAACGCCGCCTTGTGGAAGGCATCGACGGTGACGCGGTCGCGGGCCTGGAAGGCCAGGTGGTGGCGGCCGGTCAGTTCACCGGCGGCCGCTTCGCTGTCGGCGGTGGAAATGAACAGCTCATCGGCCCAGAAATACGTATCGCCTTCGCCGGCGATGGGAATGCCGATGGTGTCGAACACGGCCTGGTAGAAGCGGCGGCTGGCCGGCAGGTCACGCACGATCAGTTGCAGGTGGTCGATGAGCCGGCCGCGGTGCAGTTCCATGGTTTCCATGCGGGTTCCTTCGGGTGGAAAGGAACGCAGGTATACCACCGGCGGTGCACGCCCGCCTTGGCAGGGCGTGCACATTGTTGAAGCCGGGGGCGGTCAGCCGATCGGGGTGTTGGAGATGATCTCCACCCAATAGCCGTCCGGGTCCTTGATGAAGGCCAGGTGCTTCATGCGGCCGTCTTCCAGGCGCTTCTGGTAGGGCACCTCGAGGTCATCGAAGCGCTTGCAGGCCGCGTGGATGTCCGGCACGGAGACGCAGATGTGGCCGAAGCCGCGGGGGTCCTGGTTGCCGTCGTGGTACACGCGGCCTTCCTGGGTTTCGGTGCCATGGTTGTGGGTCAGTTCCAGCACGCCCGGAAGGCCGGCCATCCACACCCGGCGGGCGTCGTCGCCCTCGGGGATGGACGTGTCCGCCGGCAGCAGGGCCAGGAAGTACAGGCTGAACTGCGCCTCGGGGAAATCGCGCTGGTCGAGCAGGCGGAAGCCGAGCACGCGGGTGTAGAAGTCCAGCGAGGCGGCGGCGTCCTTGACGCGCAGCATGGTGTGGTTGAACACGAAGCCGGTGGTTTCGGCCGGCGGCTGGGCGGCAACGCCCGGCTGGGACTGCAGGGAGGCAAGGCTCATGGGGGATCCTGTGGGGGGGCCGCGCAACGCGGCGGGCCGTTCATTTTAGCGGGGCGGCGGCAAGGGGACGTAGAATGCTGCATCTTCCTGGCCCGTCGTCGACATGTCGCAGCGTGAATGGGTGGCCGCCGCCATCCGCAAGATCGAAGCCGATTTCAACCGTTCGGCCGATACCCACCTCATTCCGATGGACCTGCCGGGCCACCCGGGCATCGAGCTGTACTTCAAGGATGAATCCAGCCATCCCACCGGCAGCCTGAAGCACCGCCTGGCGCGCTCGCTGTTCCTGTACGCACTGGCCAACGGCTGGCTGCGCGAAGGGCGCCCGGTGATCGAGGCGTCCAGCGGCTCAACCGCGGTGTCCGAAGCCTACTTCGCGCGCCTGCTGGGCCTGCCATTCATTGCCGTGATGCCGGCCACCACCTCGCCGGAAAAGATCGCCGCCATCGAATTCCATGGCGGGCGCTGCCACCTGGTGGAGCGCGCCTGCGACCTGAACTGCGATTCGGAAAAGCTGGCCCGCGAAACCGGCGGCCACTTCATGGACCAGTTCACCTACGCCGAGCGCGCCACCGACTGGCGTGCCAACAACAACATCGCCGAATCCATCTTCAAGCAGATGGCCGAAGAGCCGCATCCGGTGCCGGAATGGATCGTGTGCAGCCCCGGCACCGGCGGTACCGCCGCCACGCTGGGCCGTTATGTCAGCTACCGCCGGCACGACACCCGCATCCTGTGCGCGGACCCGGAAGTGTCGGTGTTCTTCGACGGCTACCGCGCGGCCCTGGCCGGTGAACCGTGGCGCGAGCTCACCTGCAGCGGTGGTTCGCGGGTGGAAGGCATCGGCCGCCCACGAGTGGAATCGAGCTTCATCCCGACCAGCGTGGATGCGATGGTCAAGGTGCCCGATGCGCTGAGCCTGGCCGCCATGCGCCATGTGAGCCGCCAGCTGGGGCGCCGGGTCGGCGGCTCCACCGGCACAAACTTCATCGGCGTGCTGCACGCGGCCGAACGCATGCGCGCGGCCGGCCGCAGCGGCTCGATCGTGACGATCCTGTGCGACAGCGGCGAACGCTATGCGCACAGCTACTACAACCCGGACTGGTACCCGCGGCAGGGCATCGACGTGGAGCAGGCCGATGCGGTGATCGCGGCGGCCGTTGCCGGGCAGGGCCTGCCGGAGCTGCCCAACGCCGCGCTGGAAGCCCTGTACTGAGCACCGCAGGCGGGTGAACGGCCACGAACCCGTGGCCGGCGGGGCTTGTGCAGCGCCGGGTCCGGTGCCATATCGTGGGAAACGCCGGCGTGCCGGCCCGCTGTCTGGAGACCCCTGTGACCCCTGCCAATCCCCTGCTCGATTTTTCCGGCCTGCCCCGTTTCGATGCGATCCAGCCCGAGCACATCGGGCCGGCCATCGACACCTTGCTGGCGCAGGCCGAAGCGGCGGTGAAAGCCGCCGAAACCGTGCAGCCGGTCAGCTGGGCCAGCTTCGTCGAGCCGCTGGACGATGCCACCGAACGCCTGTGGCGCGCCTGGGGCCAGGTCGGCCACCTGCAGGCGGTGGTGAACACCCCGGCGCTGCGCGAGGCCTACAACAGCAACCTGCCGAAGGTGACCCGCTTTGGCAGCGCGCTCGGCCAGAACCTGGCGCTGTTCGAGCAGTACCGCGCGCTGGCCGCCACGCCGGAAGCGACGCAGTACGACCCGGCGCGGCGCAAGGTGCTGGACAACGCACTGCGCGATTTCCGCCTGGGTGGCGCCGAACTGGACGAGGCCGGCAAGGCGCGTTACAGCGCGATCCGCGAAGAACTGTCGGCGCTGTCGGCCACCTTCTCGCAGAACGTGCTCGATGCTACCGATGCGTGGTCGCTGCACGTGGAAGACCGCAGCGAACTGGCCGGCCTGCCCGATGACGTGGTCGCCGCTGCGCGCGCCGCCGCGGAGAAGGACGGTCTTCCAGGCTGGAAGCTGACCCTGCAGATGCCGTGCTACCTGCCAGTGCAGACCTATGCAGAACACCGCCCGCTGCGTGAGACGCTGTACCGCGCCAACGCGCTGCGCGCCTCCGAGTTCGGCGATCCCAAGCTGGACAACAGCGCGCACATCGATCGCGTGCTGGCGCTGCGCGCCGAGCTGGCGACCCTGCTGGGCTTTGCCAACTACGCCGAGTACTCCATCGCCACCAAGATGGCCGACGACGCGCCGCAGGTGCTGGGTTTCCTGCGAGATCTGGCCGGGCGTGCCAAGCCCTATGCGCAGCGCGACCGCGCCGAGCTGGACGCATTCGCACGCGACGAACTGGGCCTGCCTGCGTTGGAAGCGTGGGACCTCGCCTTTGCCTCCGAGAAACTGAAGCAGGCGCGTTACAGCTATTCCGAGCAGGAAGTGAAGCAGTACTTCACCGAGCCGAAGGTGCTGGAGGGTTTGTTCAGCGTCATCCACGGCCTTTATGGCCTGCAGGTGCAGCCCGACCAGGCGTCGGTGTGGCATCCGGACGTGCGCTTCTTCCGCCTGGTCGATGCGCAGGGCGCGCTGGTCGGCCAGTTCTACCTGGACCTGTACGCGCGCGAAGGCAAGCGCGGCGGCGCGTGGATGGACGACTGCCGCAACCGCCGTGATACCGCGCAGGGCGTGCAGACGCCGCTGGTGTATCTGGTGTGCAACTTCGGCAAGGGAGCCGATGACAAGGCCTCGACCTTCAGCCACGACGAGGTGACCACGCTGTTCCATGAAATGGGCCATGGCCTGCACCAGCTGCTGACCCGCATCGGCGAGCTGGGCGTGGCCGGCATCAATGGCGTGGAATGGGATGCGGTGGAGCTGCCCAGCCAGTTCATGGAGAATTTCTGCTGGGAATGGGACCGCGTGCAGGCCATGACCGCGCATGTGGACAGCGGCGAGCCGCTGCCGCGCGCGCTGTTTGACCGGATGCTGGCCGCGCGCAACTTCCAGAGCGGCATGTTCACCGTGCGCCAGCTGGAGTTCGCACTGTTCGACATGCAGCTGCACAGCAGTTTCGATCCGGTGCAGGACAGCGTGCTGCAACTGCTGGAACGCGTGCGCGACGAAGTGGCGGTCAACCGCCCGCCGGAATGGAACCGCTTCCCGCACCAGTTCAGCCACATTTTCGCGGGTGGGTATGCGGCGGGCTACTACAGCTACAAGTGGGCCGAGGTGCTCAGCGCCGATGCGTACGCCGCATTCGAGGAAGCGCCGGAGCAGGTGGCCGAAACGGGCAGGCGCTTCCGCGATGAAGTGTTGTCGCGGGGCGGCAGCCGGAGTGCAGCGGAGAATTTCGCCGCGTTCCGCGGGCGTGCGCCGAACGTGGACGCGTTGCTGCGCCACAACGGCATGGCCGGTTGATGCGATGGGTACCGACCAACGGTCGGTACCTACCGGTGATTCGGGGCGGGTGCCGACCGTTGGTCCGCACGTACCATGGATCCGGGTAGGTGCCGACCGTTGGTCGGCACGGCGGTGAATCACTCGGCGTAGATCATCGTGCGGCTCATGCCGCCATCGACGATGTGGTCCTGTCCGGTGATGAAGCCGGACAGGTCCGAGAGCAGGAACACCGCGAGCGCGCCGATGTCTTCCGGCTGGCCGACACGCCCCACCGCATGCTGCGCGTGGTCGCGGCGCGACAGCTTCGGCGTGCGCCGCCGAGCCGGGGCCTGCCACGCATCGGTGGTGATCCAGCCGGGGCTGATGCTGTTGACCCGCACCAACGGCCCGCTGCTGATCGCCAGCGCGTGGGTAAACGCCACCAGCCCACCCTTCGCCGCCGCATAGGCTTCGCTGTCCGGCTCGGACTGCCAGGCGCGGGTGGAGGCGATGTTGATGATTGACCCGCCGGCCTGCGCGCGCAGCGCCGGCAGTGCGTGCTTGCTGCACAGGAACGCGCCGTGCAGGCTGGACAGGCGGCGCTGCCATTCGGCCAGGGTCATCTCCGCCAGCGGGGTGCCATGCGCGCTGGCGATCCCGGCGTTGTTGACCAGCCCATCAATCCGCCCGAAACGCTTCAGCGTTGCCTTGACCAGCGCCTGCACGCTGCGTTCGCTGGCGACATCCGCGCGCTGGAACGCGGCGCGCTCCGGCAGTGCCCATTCCTTCAGGCAGGCGCGGCCGGCGTCGGCGTCCAGGTCGGCGATCATCACGCTGCCGCCGGCGCCCAGTACCGCCTGCGCGATGCCCCGGCCCACGCCCTGCGCGCCACCGGTGACGATCACCACGCGGTCGCGCAGCGGTTGTGCGGGCCAGTCGGTGATGGCGGGGGTCAGTGGCACCGGGGGGTGTCCTTGCGGCCGAGCAGTCGGGTCCAGCCTTCGATGCCCAGCTTGTCCAGCGTTTCGATGTTGCGCTCGACGATCACGTCCGGGTCCGGGAAGGCGGCCACGGCGCGTTCCACGCTGTCTTCGCGCAGCAGGTGCAGGGTCGGGTAGGGCGCGCGGTTGGTGTAGTTGCTCACGTCATCCGGCGCGACCCCGGCGAACTGGTACTGCGGGTGGAAGCTGGCTACCTGCAGGATGCCCTGCAGGTCCAAGGCTTCGATCGCGGCATCGGCGTTGTCGAGGAAGTCGTTGTAATCCAGGAAATCGGTCAGCACGTCCGGGTGCACGATCAGCGTGGTGTCGATCTGCTCGGCCGGGGTGTCGCGCAGCAGCACCAGCTCTTCGGCGAGTTCTTCCACCAGCGCTTCGACGGTGGTGGCGTCGCTGAGCACGAAGCGCACCTGGTCCTTCACGTACACGGCCTTGGCGAACGGACACAGGTTCAGGCCGATGACGATCTGCTCCAGCCAACGCCGGGTTTCCGCGATGGGATCGCTGCCGTCCGGCGCGGTGTCGGCGATGAGGGGCATGTCATTCATGGGCAATCAGTCGCGGAAATTGTCGAACTGCAGAGGTACCTCGAACGTTCCCTTTTTCAGCAGGGCCATCACGTCCTGCAGGTCGTCGCGCTTCTTGCCGGTCACGCGCAGCTTGTCGCCGTTGATCTGGCTGTCGACCTTGAGCTTGGCTTCCTTGATTGCCGCAGCGATCTTCTTGGCGACCTTCTGTTCGATGCCCTGCTTCACGGTGATCTTCTGGCGGGCGCCGGCGAGGTTGGTTTCGATATCGCCGAATTCCAGGCAGGCAGCGTCGATCTTCCGCGCGGTCAGGCGCTGGCGCAGGATGTCGGTCATCTGCTGCAGCTGGAAGTCGCTGGGCGCGGACTGGCTGATGACGCTGTCTTCCAGCACGAACTTGGCATCCACGCCCTTGAAATCGAAGCGGGTGGACAGCTCCCGGTTGGCCTGGTCGACCGCGTTGGTCAGTTCGTGGATGTCGACTTCGGAAACGACGTCAAAAGAGGGCATAGGGCAAACTCCTGCAGGTGAAGCCGCCATTCTAACAACCCCCGCATGGACGTCCCGGCAAGGGCGGTGATAATGGGCCATGGAATCCCAACGCACCCCCACCCGTGCCGTCGCCTGGATGCTCATGGCGGTGGCCTGCTTCTCGCTGATGGATGCGGGCATGAAGCAGCTCTCCTCCAGCTACCCGACGCTGCAGGTCACCTTCCTGCGTGGCGCGGCGTCGCTGCCGTTCGTGCTGGTCTGGGTGCTGGCCACGGCCGGCCCGCGCTCGCTGATCCCGGTGCGGTGGGGCCTGCACCTCCTGCGCGGGCTGCTCGGCATGGCCATGATCGGGTGCTTCGTGTTCGCCCTGCGCAGCCTGCCGCTGTCCACCGCCTACACCATCTATTTCGTCGCGCCGCTGCTGATCGCCGCGCTGTCGGTGCCGCTGCTCGGTGAATACGTCGGGCCGCGCCGCTGGATCGCCATCGGCATCGGCCTGGTCGGAGTGCTGGTGGTTCTGCGTCCCGGCGTGGATGGCTTCATTTCCATTCCGGGCCTGATGGTGCTGCTGGCCGCCACCGCCTATGCGGTGGCGGCGATCACCGTCAGCATGCTGACCCGCACCGATACGCCGCAGTCGATGGTGGTCTGGTTCCTGGTGATCCTGGCGCTGGGCGCCGGGTTGCTGGCGATCCCGGACTGGCAGCCGCTGCAGCTGCGCCATGGCTGGCTGATCGCCGGCATGGGCTTGGCGGGGGCGGGTGGCCAGGTGGCGCTCACGCGGGCCTTCCAGCTGGGCGAGGCCTCGCTGATCGCCCCGCTGGAGTACACCGGGCTGGTCTGGGTGATCGGCTGGGACCTGTTGTTCTGGGGCGTGCTGCCGGACCGCTTCACCTGGCTGGGCGCGGCGATCATCGTGGCCTCCGGGCTGTACCTGCTGCACCGCGAGCGGGTCCGCCAGGTGCGGGCGCCGCAGCCGCTGGACCATCCCTGAGCGCCGCCGGGCGGGCGATGACGCCGCCTTATAATCAAACGGAATATGATTCGCTGCTGCCGCGCGGGCCAGGGCCGTCCCGCGCTGGTAGGCTGCACGCCCCCTCCCGTCGATGCCCCGGTTGACCGCGAAGTGATCGAGTTCCAGCGCCTGCACAAATCCTATGCCGTCGGCGGCCGCGCGATCGCCGCGCTGCAGCCGCTCGACCTGACCATCGAGGCCGGCGAAGTGTTCGGCATCATCGGCCATTCCGGCGCGGGCAAATCGACCCTGATCCGGCTGATCAACCGGCTCGAAGAACCCACCGGTGGCCGCCTGCTGATCAACGGCGAGGACGTCACCGCGCTGGACACCGACGGCCTGCGTGCGCTGCGCCGGAAGATCGGCATGATCTTCCAGCACTTCAACCTGCTGTCCTCGCGCACGGTGGCGGCCAACGTGGCCTTCCCGCTGGAGCTGGCCGGCACCCCGCGTGCGGACATCGACGCCCGGGTGAGCGAACTGCTGCATACCGTGGGCCTGGAGGCGCACGCCAACAAGTATCCGGCACAGCTGTCCGGCGGCCAGAAGCAGCGCGTCGGCATCGCCCGCGCCCTGGCCACCCGCCCGCAGATCCTGCTGTGCGACGAAGCGACCAGCGCGCTCGACCCGCAGACCACCGCCTCGGTGCTGAAGCTGCTGGGCCGGATCAACCGCGAGCTGGGCCTGACCATCGTGCTGATCACCCACGAGATGGATGTGATCCGCCGCGTCTGCGACCGCGTGGCCGTGTTGGATGCTGGCCACCTGGTGGAAACCGGGCCGGTCACCGAGGTGTTCCTGCACCCGCAGCACCCGACCACCCGCCGCTTCGTCAACGAATCCGAGCAGGTCGACGAAGGCGAGCTGCACAAGGATTTCGACGCCGTGGCCGGGCGCATCGTGCGCCTGACCTTCCTCGGTACCGATACCTATGAGCCGGTGCTGGGCCGCATCGCCCGCGAGACGGGGGTGGACTACAACATCCTGTCCGGCCGCATCGACCGGATCAAAGACACCCCGTATGGCCAGCTGACGGTGTCGCTGGTGGGCGGCGACGTGCAGGCCGCGCAGGCTGGTTTCGTTGCGGCCGGTGTCCACCTGGAGGAGCTGCGCCGATGATCATCGCTACTGCGGGCGGGTTTTTCCGCCACCTCGATGCGGCCAAATGGGCCGATATCGGCCAGGCCACCGTCGACACCCTGCTGATGCTGGCCGGCTCGCTGCCGCTCACGCTGGCCATCGGCCTGCCGCTGGGCGTGCTGCTGTTCCTGACCGGTTCGCCGCAGCTGCACCGCAAGCCGGTGCTGTATGGCGGGCTGGCGCTGCTGGTCAACCTGCTGCGCTCGGTGCCTTTCATCATCCTGATGATCGTGCTGATTCCGATCACGCTGTGGATGATGGGCACCTCGCTCGGCGTACGCGGCGCGATCGTGCCGCTGGTCATCGGTGCCGCGCCGTTCTACGCGCGCCTGGTGGAAACCGCGCTGCGCGAAGTGGACCGCGGCGTGATCGAAGCCAGCCAGGCGATGGGCGCCACCACCTGGCAGCTGGTCAGCCGGGTGCTGCTGCCCGAAGCACGGCCGGGCCTCATTGCCGGTGCCACCGTCACGGTGATCGCGCTGATCGGCTTCACCGCCATGGGCGGCGCGATCGGCTCAGGTGGGTTGGGCGACCTGGCCTTCCGCGACGGCTACCAGCGCTCGCACACCGATGTGGCCCTGGTCACCGTGGTGCTGCTGCTGGTGCTGGTCCAACTGCTGCAGATGCTGGGTGACTGGCTGGTGGGGCGGTATTCGCGCAAGTAAGGGGTGCACCTGGCGCAATCATTGAGCCTGGCGATACGAACCGGCGATCGGATTGATCCGACGTTCGACCGCGTCGGCATTGCGTGATCTGCGTCTGTGCTATATTCCGTTCAGCGTATTACGCTAAACGGAATGATCCAGTCCTTCCGCTGCCGCCATACGCTTGCCCTGTTCGAAGGCCGATGCCCGCGACGGTTCCGCAGCATCCAGGCGGTTGCCGAGCGCAAGCTGCAGATGCTGGACGCGGCGCAGACCCTGCAGTTCCTGCGCAGTCCGCCCGGCAACCGTCTTGAAGCGCTGGCGGGCGAACGACGAGGGCAGTTCAGCATCCGCATCAATGTCCAATGGCGCGTGTGTTTCACCTGGACGGATGCAGGTCCGTGCCATGTCGAAATCGTTGATTACCACTGAGGATGCCGACCATGAGCCGTGCCGCCAACAAACTGAGGGCCATCCACCCGGGCGAAATCCTGCGGGAGGAATTCATGGTGCCGCTCGAGCTGAGCATCAATGCGCTCGCGCGTGCCCTGGACGTGCCGGCCACCCGGCTGCATGCCATCGTGCATGAAACCCGGGGCGTCACCGCGGATACGGCGGCCCGGCTGGCGCGCCATTTCGGCGGTGACGCCGCCTCGTGGCTCGCACTGCAGGCCGAATACGACCTCAAGACCCTGTCTACGTGGCAGGACATCGAACGCAGGGTCATGCCGCGCGTTGCGGCCTGATCACCTTACGTTCGGAACCTCGTAGCCCAGGCGGTCCACCTGCTCGGGGTGCTGCGGCACGCGCTTGAGCTTGTCGGTGTTGACCCCGTACTGGTCGCGCAGGCGGGTGGCCAGTTCCTTGTACAGGTCCTTGTCCATGTCCGGCTTGCGCGCGAAGATCCAGGCCATCTCGCGGCCCGGGTACCCCAGCATCGCCCACGAATAGTCCGGCGCCACTTCCAGTACGCGGGTATGGGTCGGCACCACCTTGTAGAACCAGGTGCGCCAGTTGTGGTTGCCGCTCTCCTCGTCCACCGAGGCACGCACGGTCAGCTCCTGCTGCGGCTGCGAGAAACCGTCGCGGAACCGATAGGTGATCGAGACCTTCTGGTCGCCGCGCAGCGTGTACTGGTTCACGCTGGCCACGTGGCCACGCTCGACCGGGTTCGGCACGCGGCCGATGACGTACCAGGTACCCATGAACTTCTGCAGGTCGATCGGGGCGCTGGCCGGGGTGCTGACCGTCGGCACCGGGGTCGGCTTGCTGTCGCCGAACGCACAGGCGGACAGCAGCGAAAGCGTCGACAGCAGCAGGACAACGCGAAGCGGGCGGTTCGAAGACATGCGGCGAAAAGCTCCAGTGGTGGTACAGGCCATGGGTCGGTCAGCGTGGCTGCAGGCATGGTGGGTGGGACGGAAGAGAACGTCAATGGCGGGAATGCGAAGGTCGCAGCCTGTGAGATGGCAGCGCGGCAAGGTGACGCATCACTTTCGCATGGAGCCCTGTCATGACCCTGTCGTCTTCGCGCCGTTCCCGCACCCCGCAGCCTGGCACCCGTGCCCTGCAGGCCCCCGATCCCCGCATCCTGCGGGGCGTTCGCCAGGTGGCATTGGCCGGCTTGGCCGTGGTGCTGGTGTGGCCGGCCGCGCGTGGCAGCAGTGAATGGGTGGGGTGGTTGCCGATGTGGCTGGTCGGCATGCCGTGCCTGGCGTGGTGGAGCCTGTACCGCTTCCGCCTGCCGACGTCGCTGTTGGCCTGGCAGGCACGCCGCCGGCGCGGCCCGCAGGCGCGGCGCCGGGTCCGCCGCGCGGCTCCCCGCCTTCGCCCTGACCTTCGACAGGGGGGAGCGGGGCAGGCCGTGTGATAGCGTCGGGGGGATATGACCGCCTGGAGCCGCAATGTCACGACTCGCCTCTGCCTGCCTGATGGCAGGCCTGTTCTCTGCTGGTGCCGCTGGAACCGCGATGGCCGCTGAGACCCCTGCCGATCCCTACGCCTGGCTGGAAGATGTCACCGGCGACACGTCCTTGGACTGGGTCAAGCAGCAGAACGCCAAGTCCGAAGGCCGCCTGGCCCAGACCCCGGCCTTCAAGCAGATGGAAGCCAGCATCCGCGAGGTGCTCGATTCGGATGCCAAGATTCCCGGCGTGCAGAAGATCGGCGAGTACTACTACAACTTCTGGAAGGACAAGCAGCACGAGCGCGGCCTGTGGCGGCGCACCACGCTGGATGAGTACCGCAAGCCGGCCCCGAAGTGGGAGACCGTGCTCGACCTGGACGCGCTGAACAAGGCCGAAGGCGAGAACTGGGTATGGCACGGTGCCGAATGCCTGCGCCCGGAGTACACCCGCTGCCTCGTCGCGCTGTCGCGCGGTGGCGCCGATGCCGACGTGACCCGCGAATTCGACCTGGCCAACAAGCGCTGGATCAAGGACGGCTTCTTCCGTCCCGAATCCAAGGGCGGGCTGGGCTGGATCGACCGCGACACCGTGTTCGTCTACACCGATTTCGGCAAGGACAGCATGACCACCTCCGGCTACCCGCGGGTGGCCAAGCTGTGGAAGCGCGGCACGCCGCTGTCGGCGGCCAGCGTGGTCTACGAAGGCAAGCCCGATGACATGTACATCGCGGCGATGCACGACGATACGCCCGGCTATGAGCGCAACCTGGTCAGCCGCACGCTGGCCTTCTACAACAACGAGATCTACCTGCGCGCCGACGATGGCACGCTGACCAGGATCGATGCGCCGAACTCGGCCGAAAAAGGCCTGCGCAAGCAGTGGCTCACCCTGGAGCTGCGCGATCCGTGGACGGTGGGTGGCAAGACCTATGCCGCCGGTTCGTTGCTGATCACCAAGCTGGACGACTTCATTGCCGGCAAGCGCGACTTCGAGGTGCTGTTCGCCCCCACCGCGACCACCTCGCTGGCCGGCTCGAGCTGGACGAAGAACCACCTGGTGCTCAACGTGCTGGATGACGTCAAGAGCCGCCTGCAGGTGCTGACGCCGTCAGCCGAGGGCTGGAAGAAGAGCGACTTCACCGGCGCGCCCTCGTTCGGCACCGTGGCGGTAGGCGCGGTGGATGCCGACGAAAGCGATGCGGTGTGGATGACCGTCACCGACTACCTGACCCCGACCACCCTGGCGCTGGCTGAGATCGGCAAGCAGCCGGAAGTGCTCAAGACCATGCCGGCGTTCTTCGATGCCGAAGGCAAGGTGATCGAGCAGCACTTCGCCACCAGCAAGGACGGCACCCGCGTGCCGTACTTCGTGGTGCATGCCAAGGACATGAAGCTGGACGGGTCCAACCCGACCCTGCTGTACGGTTACGGCGGCTTCGAGATCTCGCTGACCCCGTCGTACTCCGGCGGCATGGGCCGCGCCTGGCTGGAAAAGGGCGGCGTGTACGTGGTGGCCAACATCCGTGGCGGTGGCGAGTACGGCCCGCGCTGGCACCAGGCGGCGCTGAAGCAGAACCGGCACAAGGCGTATGAGGACATGGCCGCAGTCGCCCGCGACCTGGTGAGCCGGAAGATCACCTCGCCCCGGCACCTGGGCGTGCAGGGCGGCAGCAACGGTGGCCTGCTCACCGGCAACATGCTCACCCAGTACCCGGAACTGTTCGGGGCGGTGGTGGTGCAGGTGCCGCTGCTGGACATGAAGCGCTACAGCCACCTGCTGGCCGGCGCCTCGTGGATGGCCGAATACGGCAACCCCGACACCGCCGACTGGGCGTACATTCAAACCTTCTCGCCGTACCACCTGTTCGATCCGAAGAAGACGTATCCTCCGGTGCTGTTCACCACCTCGACCCGTGACGACCGCGTCCACCCGGGCCATGCCCGCAAGATGGCGGCGAAGATGATCGAGGCGGGCAAGGACGTGACCTACTACGAGAACATCGAAGGCGGCCACGGCGGCGCGGCGAACAATGCGCAGGCCGCGCACATGTCGGCGCTGGCCTACAGCTTCCTGTGGGAACGGTTGAAATAAGAAGGTGTGCCGACCAACGGTCGGCACCGACCCTCGGTAGCCACCGACCGTTGGTCGGTGCACGCCTCCGGGTGGTGGGGCGTCTGGTTGGCTCCACCCCTTTGGAACGCCGCGCGTGATGCGCGGCGTTTTTTTTCAGCCCTTCCAGGTTTCCAGGCCGCGCGGGATCCGTGCCACGGCTTCCTCCAATCGCGGAATTTCCTGCGTATAGGCCAGCCGCACGTGCTGGTT
This sequence comes from Stenotrophomonas sp. SrG, assembly GCF_050031795.1. Classification (NCBI taxonomy): domain Bacteria; kingdom Pseudomonadati; phylum Pseudomonadota; class Gammaproteobacteria; order Lysobacterales; family Lysobacteraceae; genus Stenotrophomonas; species Stenotrophomonas sp. SrG. The sequence continues at coordinate 35,959 of NZ_JBNBBE010000017.1, read as the reverse complement.
GGCGCGGTAATGCCCGAAATCCAGGCCCGGGGTGAATGCCACGTGCTCGGTTTCCAGGAAGTGCGCGCAGAAGGCCTGCGCGTCATCGGTGAACCCGCTCACGTCGCAATAGAGATAGAACGCGCCTTCCGGTTCGACCTCGATGCGGAAGCCCAAGGCCCGCAGGGCGGGCAGCAGGTAGTCGCGACGTGCCTGGAAGGCGTGGCGGCGCTGCTCGAAGACGGCGATGGTGTCCGGCTCGAAGCAGGCCAGCGCGGCATGCTGGGCGATGCTGGAGGCGCTGATGTACAGGTTCTGAGCCAGCTTCTCCAGGTCCGCCACGGCCTGCGGCGGTGCCACCAGCCAGCCCAGCCGCCAGCCGGTCATGCCGAAGTACTTGGAGAAGCTGTTGAGCACGAACGCCTCGTCGTCGACCTGCAGCACGCTGGGCGCATCCATGCCGTAGGTGAGGCCGTGGTAGATCTCATCCACCACCAGGTGGCCGCCACGCGCCTTCAACGACTGCGACAGCGCAGCCAACTGCGCCGACGACAACACCGTACCGGTCGGGTTGGCTGGAGACGCCACCAGCGCACCGACGCTGGCGGCATTCCAATGGGTGTCCACCAGGGATGGGGTCAACTGGTAGGCGGTGTGCGGCCCCACCGGCACCAGTTGCGCCGCGCCTTCCACCAGCCGCAGGAAATGGCGGTTGCACGGGTAGCCCGGGTCGGCCAGCAGCCAATGGCGGTCGGGATCGACCAGCAGGCTGCTGGCCAGCAACAGCGCGCCCGAGCCGCCCGGGGTGACCAGGATCCGCTCCGGGTCCAGGTCCAGGTTGTAGCGGGTGCCGTAGAACCCGGCGATGGCCGCACGCAGGGCCGGCAGCCCGCGCGCGGCGGTGTAGCGGGTATGCCCGGCGGCCAGCGCGGCCTGGCCGGCCTGCACGATGGTCGCGGCCGTGGTGAAGTCCGGCTCGCCGATTTCCAGGTGGATCACATCATGGCCGGCCTGTTCCAACGCCTGCGCGCGGGCCAGCAGGGACATCACGTGGAAGGGTTCGATTTCCTGGCTGCGGCGGCTGTAGCCGGCCGTGGGGATGCGGGTGCTCATGCAGCCCATGATAGGCGAGGGCCTGCGCGCTTGCCGTGGGTGCCGCCACGCCGCCAGACTGGCCACCATTGCATTCACTGGCAAGGAGCCCTATCTCGTGAAATCCCCCATTCCTTTTCTGGTTGCCACCCTGATGACCGCTTCCGTGCATGCCGCCCCCGCGCTGACCCCACCCGACGCCGAGAAGCATCCGCACGCGGTCACCACTCCGTTCGGTGCGACCCGCAATGACGATTACTACTGGCTGCGGGACGACAAGCGCGAAGCGCCGGCCATGCTTGCCTATCTGAATGCGGAGAACGCCTACACCGACCAGGTGATGGCCCCGCTCAAGCCGCTGCAGGACACCCTGTACAAGGAAATCGTCGGCCGCATCAAGCAGGACGATGCCAGCGTGCCGGCGCGCGAGCGCGGCTACTGGTATTACAGCCGCTACGAAACCGGCAAGGACTACCCGATCCAGGCGCGCCGCAAGGGCAGCATGGACGCGCCGGAAGAAATCCTGCTCGACCTCAACGTGATGGCTGAAGGCAAGGGCTACTTCGACGTGGGCGATGCCGACGTCAGCCAGGACAACCACCTGCTGGCCTGGGCCGAGGATGACGTGGGCCGCCGCCAGTATGTGATCCGTTTCAAGGACCTGCGCACCGGTGAGGTGCTGCCGGACCGCATTGAGAATGTCTCCGCCAACGTGGTCTGGGCCGACGACAACCGCACGCTGTTCTACGTGGAAAACGACCCGGAAACCCTGCTCACCGTGCGGGTGAAGAAGCACGTGCTGGGTACCCCGACCCGCAGCGACGTGCTGGTGTACGAGGAAGCGGACGACAGCTTCTACATGGGCGTGGGCCGCACCCGTGACGACCGCTTCATCACCATCGACCTGCACAGCACCGTCAGCTCGGAAAGCCGCTACGCACCCGCCGCCAACCCGCAGCAGTTCACGGTGCTGGCGCCACGTGCGCGCGATGTGGAATACGACGCCGACCATTTCGGTGGGCGCTGGGTGATCCGCACCAACGATGCCGGTGCGAAGAACTTCAAGATCGTCACCGCGCCCACCGATGCCACCGCACGCAGCCAGTGGACCGACTGGGTGGCGCACGATGACAACGTGCTGGTGGAGGGCTTCGAATTGTTCGACGGCTTCACCGCGATCGCCGAGCGCTCCAACGCGCTGGAGCGGGTGCGCCTGCTGTTCGCCGATGGGCGCCAGGACTACGTCAAGGCCGACGAGCCGGCGTATTCCATGGGCCTGGCCGCCAATCCCGAAGCGGATACGCCGTGGCTGCGCTATGCCTACACCTCGCTGACCACGCCGACCACCACCTACGAGCTCAACACCACCACCGGCGAGCGCCGCCAGCTCAAGCAGCAGCCGGTGATCGGCTATGACCCGGCGCAGTACACCACCGAACGGGTGTGGGTGACCGCGCGTGACGGCGCCAAGGTGCCGGTGTCGCTGGTCTACCGCAACGGTTTCAGGAAGGACGGCACGGGCGCGCTGTATCAGTACGCCTACGGCAGCTATGGCATGTCGATGGACCCGGGTTTCAACCAGACCGTGGTCAGCCTGCTCGATCGCGGCGTGGTGTATGCCATCGCGCACATCCGCGGCGGCGAGGAAATGGGCCGCGCCTGGTACGAGGACGGCAAGCTGTTGAAGAAGCAGAACACCTTCAACGACTTCGTCGATGTCACCCGCGAACTGGTCCGGCAGGGCTATGCCGCCAAGGACCGGGTGGCCGCATCCGGTGGCAGCGCCGGCGGCCTGCTGATGGGTGCGGTGGCCAACCAGGCCCCGCAGGATTACCGGGTGATGGTGGCACAGGTGCCGTTCGTGGACGTGGTGACCACCATGCTGGATGCCAGCATCCCGCTCACCACCAACGAATACGACGAGTGGGGCAACCCGGAAAACCGCGAGTACTACGACTACATGCTGGGTTATTCCCCGTATGACAACGTGCAGCGCCAGGCCTACCCGTCGCTGTTCGTCGGCACCGGGTTGTGGGATTCGCAGGTGCAGTACTGGGAGCCGGCCAAGTGGGTGGCGCGCCTGCGCGACGACAACACCGGCACCGCGCCGATCGTGTTCCGCACGAACATGGAAGCCGGCCACGGCGGCAAGTCCGGCCGCTTCCAGCGTTACCTGGAGCTGGCCGAGTCGTATGCGTTCGTGCTCTACCAGCTGGGCATCGATACGGCGCCGTAACGCTGCGTGCCGGCGCCGACCATCGCGGTCGGCGCCGGGCCTCGCTATCCTCACGGCATGACCCTGCCCGAACGCCCCGAGCACCCCGATGCCGCGCCTGCGCGGCCACCGGTGCGCTTCCGCTGGGCCTGGTGGTTGCTTGCCTATGCCAGCCTGGGCACCGGCATCGTCGGCATCTTCGTGCCCGGCCTGCCGACCACGGTATTCATCCTGATTTCGGCCTGGGCCGCCTCACGCGGTTCCGAGCGCCTGCACACCTGGCTGCTGCAGCACCCACGGTTCGGCCCGGCCATCGGCAACTGGCAGGCCCATGGCGCGGTCAGCCGCAAGGGCAAGTGGATGGCCACCCTGACCATGGCGGTGTGCGCCGGCATCATGCTGTGGTGCGTGCCGATCGACTGGGTGAAGTGGCTGTCGATCGGCTGCATGACGGTGGTGGCGGCGTGGCTGTGGACTCGGCCGTTGCCGCCCTAGCACTGCCTGGGCCGGCCAATGGCCGGCGCTACCCGCGGCGGCAGTCACCGGTCCGGGCGCACCGGTCCCATCTGGGCGTTCATTGAATCGGCACACCTGTCCTTTCGCGCGCCGCTATACTCGGGCCATGAGCATCCCCCATCGCAATCGCATCCTGATTCCGTTGGCAGCGCTGGCGCTGCTGTTCCTTTCGGCCTGTGGCAACAAGGGCCCGCTGGTCATGCCGCAGAAGCCGGTGCCGGTCGAAGAGCAGGCCGTCGAGCCGGCCGCCGATGCCGAGGCGGTACCGGAAGACACCAACGCCACCGACGATCCGCCGGTCGTGCCCGATCCGGTCGACCCGCAGCTCAACTCCGACGACGGGAATGAGTAAGGCCACCTCCACCGCGCTGCGCTTCAGCAAGATGCACGGCGCGGGTAACGACTTCGTCGTGCTCGACCTGCGCGACGGTACCCCTGCACCCACCCCGGCATTGGCGGCCCAGCTGGCCAACCGCCACACCGGCGTCGGCTGCGACCAGATCCTGACCATCGAACCGCCGCGCGCGGACGGCTCGGTTGCGGCCTACCGCATCTGGAATTCGGACGGCTCGCAGTCCGAACAGTGCGGCAACGGCGCGCGCTGCGTCGCGGCCTGGCTGGTGCGCGATGGTGCGGCGCAGGGCGAACGTTTCAACATCGACAGCCCGCTGGCCACCCACGCCATTGAACGTATCGGCGCCGATCACTACGCGGTGGCCATGGGCGTGCCGCGCTTCGAACCGGACCAGGTGCCGTTGCTGGGCTTTGCCCGTGCGCGCGAGGAATACCTGCTGCCGCTGCAGGGCGATACCGTGCGCTTTGGCGCGGTCTCCATGGGCAACCCGCATGCCGTGATCGAAGTCGGCCTGGTCGACGCCGCACCGGTCGAACGGCTGGGCCCCCTGCTGCAGCAGCACGCGACCTTCCCGCAGTCGGTCAATGTCGGCTTCGTGCAGGTGATCGATCCACAGCATGCGCGCCTGCGCGTGTTCGAACGCGGCGTCGGCGAAACGCTGGCCTGCGGCAGTGGCGCCTGCGCCGCCGCCGTGGTGATGATGCAGCGCGGCCGCCTGCAGCGCGACGCCACGGTGTCGCTGCCAGGTGGCGATCTGCGCCTGCGTTGGCCGGCCGACGACGCCCAGGTGGTCATGTCCGGACCGGCTGCATTCGTCTTCGAAGGGGAGTGGAACGCATGAGCGACACCATCGAGAAGATCGGCGCACATGAAGTCGCCGCGTGGCTGCGCCGGCACCCGGCGTTCCTGAAGCAGTTCCCGGACCTGGCCTTGACCCTGGTGGTGCCGCGCGACGATGGCCCCACCGCGTCGCTGGCCAGCTACCAGCTGGAAGTGCTGCGCGACAAGAACCGCGAGCTGTCGCGCCGGCTGGCCGACCTGGCGGCCAACGCGCAGGTCAACGAACGCCTGGCCGTGCGCACCCACCAGCTCACGCTGGCACTGATGAAGCAGGACAGCGCCGCCGATACCCTGCGCGCCATGGCCGCCTCGCTGGAGGAAGACTTCGCTGGTGACCTGGTGCGGCTGGTGGTATTGCACCCGGTGCAGGGCCTGGAGCAGGCGCCGTGGCTGCAGGTGATCGAAGAAGGCAGCCCGCTGCTGGCCTCGTTCCGCGATTGCCTGAAGGATGGCGAGCCGATCTGCGGCCGCCTGCAGCCGGAGAAGAACACGGTGCTGTACGGCGGGCGCGTGGATGAAGTGCAGTCCAGCGCATTGCTGCCGTTGCCGGGCGTGGGCCTGATCGCGGTGGGCAGCCATGATGGCAACCGCTTCTACCCGGGCATGGGCACGCTGTTCCTGCGCATGATGGGCGAGGCGCTGGCCGTGGCCCTCAAGCGCTTCGACCCGGCCTGAGACCGCGCCGGCGGCATCCCGCATGAACGCCGTCCAGGATTTCCTCGGGTACCTGCAGGTGGAGCGCCGCGCGTCAGCGCACACGCTGGATGCCTACCGCCGTGACCTGGCCGCGCTCGATGCCTGGGCGACCCAGCAGGAGGGCAGCGCGGAAGGGCTTGATGGCGCGCAGCTGCGCCAGTTCATCGCGGCCGAACACCGCCGCGGGCTGGCGCCAAAATCACTGCAGCGCCGGCTGTCGGCCTGCCGCAGTTTCTACGCGTGGCTGCTCAAGCACCACCGCATCGCAGTCAGTCCCGCTGCCGGCCTGAAAGCCCCGAAGGCGCCGCGCAAATTGCCGCAGGTGCTCGATGCCGACGAAGCGGTGCGCCTGGTGGAACTGCCCACCGATGCACCGCTCGGTCTGCGCGACCGCGCGCTGCTCGAACTGTTCTATTCCTCCGGCCTGCGTTTGAGTGAACTGTGCGCCCTGATCTGGCGTGACCTGGATTTCGCCACCGGTCTGGTCAACGTGCTCGGCAAGGGCAATCGCCAGCGTCGCGTGCCGTTTGGTTCGCACGCGCGCGAGGCGCTGCTGGGATGGCGTGCGGAGAGCGGCGGCGGCGATGCGCAGCCGGTGTTCCCCGGGCGCAAGGGCGGGCCGATCACCCAGCGCGCCGTGCAGATCCGCATCCGCCAGCTGGCCCAGCGCCAGGGCCTGTTCAAGCACGTGCACCCGCACATGCTGCGGCACAGTTTCGCCAGCCATATCCTCGAATCTTCCGGTGACCTGCGCGGCGTGCAGGAGCTGCTGGGCCATGCTGATATTGCCACCACGCAGATCTACACCCACCTGGATTTCCAGCACCTGGCCAAGGTCTACGACGCCGCGCACCCACGGGCAAAGCGGCGCACCGGTGACAACGAAAGCTGAACCGGACCACTGCGTCACCCGGGCGCAGGGCAGGGCGGCTTGAAGGATCGGCCGGTGGCCCCACCTCTGTTCTTGTCACCCCGGAGGCTCCATGGACCCCAGTCAGAACCCCAACGTGTTTCACGCCACCACCATCATTTCGGTGCGCCGCAACGGTCATGTCGCCGTCGCCGGCGATGGCCAGGTCACCCTCGGCCACACCGTCATGAAGGGCAACGCGCGCAAGGTGCGCCGCCTGGGCCGCGAGGGCCAGGTGCTGGCCGGATTCGCCGGTGCCGCCGCCGACGCCTTCACCCTGTTCGAGCTGTTTGAAGCCAAGCTGGAAAAGCACGGCCAACTGCAGCGTGCCGCCGTGGAGCTGGCCAAGGATTGGCGTACCGAACGCCGCCTGGGCAAGCTTGAAGCCCTGCTCGCCGTGGCCGACAAGGACACCTCGCTGATCATCAGCGGCACCGGTGACGTTATCGAACCGGAAGACGGCATCATCGCGATCGGCTCCGGCGGTTCCTACGCCTTGTCCGCCGCGCGCGCACTGCTGGCGCACACCGAACTGGATGCGCGCACCATCGCCACCGAATCGATCAACATCGCCGGCGACATCTGCATCTACACCAACCGCAACGTGGTGGTCGAGGAGCTTTGACCCTGCGGGTCAGATCGGTAGTGCCGACTGTCAGTCGGCAGCATTGATCAGCCGTAGTGCCGACTGTTAGTCGGCAGCATGGATCAGCAGTAGTGCCGACTGTTAGTCGGCAGCATGGATCAGCAGCCGACTAACAGTCGGCTCTACCGGTCGGCTCTACCAGCCGGCTCTACCTCACCGTTACGTCAGTGTCGCAGGCCCGGACAGCCCTGCCATTTTCCCCAGAATTTTTTGTGAGCGCACCCATGCCGCATAACAACGAATCATCCTCCGCCACCATGACCCCGCGCGAAATCGTGCAGGAGCTGGACCGCCACATCGTCGGCCAGCACGACGCCAAGCGCGCCGTGGCCATCGCCCTGCGCAACCGCTGGCGGCGCATGCAGCTGCCGGCCGAGCTGCGCGATGAAGTGATGCCCAAGAACATCCTGATGATCGGCCCGACCGGCGTCGGCAAGACCGAAATCGCACGCCGCCTGGCCACCTTGGCCAAGGCCCCGTTCGTCAAGGTGGAAGCCACCCGCTTCACCGAAGTCGGCTACGTCGGCAAGGACGTCGAACAGATCATCCGCGACCTGGCCGATACCGCCGTCAAGCTGTACCGCGAAATGGCCAAGGTGCGCGTGCGCAACCAGGCCGAAGAGCGTGCCGAAGACCGCATCCTTGACGCACTGCTGCCGCGTCGTGCCGGCGGCATCGGCTTTGATCCGGAAGCCGCCCGCAACGAACCCTCCGCCCAGGACAACGAAACCCGCATCAAGTTCCGCCGCATGCTGCGCAACGGCGAGCTGGACGAGCGCGAGATCGAACTGGAAGTGGCCGCCAACATCGGCGTGGACATCATGACCCCGCCGGGCATGGAGGAAATGGGCCAGCAGCTGCGCCAGATGTTCTCCAGCCTGGGGGGCGGCAAGGCGCAGAAGCGCACCGTCACCATCAAGGCCGCGCGCCCGTTGCTGGTGGAAGAGGAAGCCGGCAAGCTGGTCAACGAAGACGACATCCGCAGCGCCGCGATCGAAGCCTGCGAACAGCACGGCATCGTCTTCATCGACGAGATCGACAAGGTCGCCAAGCGCGGCGACAACGTCGGCGGCGGCGATGTCTCCCGCGAAGGCGTGCAGCGCGACCTGCTGCCGCTGGTGGAAGGCTCCAACGTGTCCACCAAGTACGGCACGGTCAAAACCGACCACATCCTGTTCATCGCCTCCGGCGCGTTCCACCTGGCCAAGCCGAGCGACCTGATTCCCGAACTGCAGGGCCGCTTCCCGATCCGCGTGGAACTGGGTGCCCTGAGCAAGCAGGATTTCGTCCGCATCCTGACCGAGCCCAAGGCCGCGCTGACCAAGCAGTACGAAGCGCTGCTGGCCACCGAAGGCGTGACCGTGAACTTCACCGAAGACGCCGTGGATCGCCTCGCCGAAATCGCGTTCCAGGTCAACGAACGCCAGGAGAACATCGGCGCCCGCCGCCTGCACACCGTGTTGGAACGCCTGCTGGATTCGCTGAGCTACGAAGCTCCGGACCGCGATGGCGAAACCCTGGCCATCGATGCGGCCTACGTCGACAAGCACCTGGGCGAGCTGGTAAAGGATCCGGACCTGAGCCGGTACATCCTGTAAGCGGCGGGTCAACGAGGCAGAGCCGGGCTTTGCCCGGCTGCTCTTCGCTCGAACGTCATGGCGCCTGATGGGCGGCTTCGGAACCTCTAAACGCCGGAATGTTGGCCGTGATCGTCGCGCAAACGCCTTCGGACGGTTGGGCCGCGCTACGCGCGGTGTCCGGCCAACGGCCGGGGCTACGAGTTGTTACGTAACGTCCGGAGATCTGGATATGCCAGCCGACGCCGATGGTTGATTGATCCCGATCCCAATGGCCCCGTAGAAATTCGTAGCCCCGGCCGTTGGCCGGACACCGCGCGCAGCGCGGCCCGAATGTCCGGAGCCGGTGACGTGACCGGTCGGATTCATGCGTCCGGGTGTAAACCCAGACCGAAACCACCCAGCAGTCACCCTTGTCGCCGGCACACGGGCGACATCGGACCAATCACGCCTCGTCGTCGGTCGGCAGGGCTTCGGGTGGGGCGCCCGGTACGAATACGCCGGGATTTACGAAGGCGCCGAAAACGGCGTCCAGGGTCTGGGTGCCGTCGCGCTGCAGCTCGAACAGTTCCGGTTCCAGCATCGCGCTGTACAGCACGCCGGTCAGGCTGGTGCTGATGATGCGGGCTACCGTGTCCACGTCCACGCCCTCGCGCAGTTGCCCCAGCTCGCGCGCGCGCTCGAATGCCGCGCTGAAAATCGCCAGCTCCTCACGTGACGCCTCCAGCTGCAGCTGCTGCATCGCCTGGCTTTCCACCGAAAGATCGTTGCGCAGCATGATCTCCATCATGTTGCGCAACCGCTCGTCCGTGGCCAGTTCCCGGAAGGAGACCAACAGCGCCGAGCGCAGGTCCAGTACCGGCGTGTTGCGCCGTGACGAGGTCGTCCGCCGCAGCCGCTCGATGAACGGCACCCGCTCGCGGTCGATCATCGCCGTCAGCACTTCGGTCTTGTTCTTGAAATGCCAATACACCGCGCCGCGGGTATAGCCCGCGCGCTCGCCGATCATCGCCAGGCTGGTGTTGGCGACCCCGAATTCGTGGAAGCAGCTCTGGGCCGCATCCAGGATGCCTTCCCGGGTGGCCTGCGCCGCTTCTTTGGTTTTTCTGGCCATGGCGCTGTGTGCACGTGCTGGATGAAACCGGCCTGAATTGTACCCGTTTACAAACAAACATGCATGTATGTATATTTACGCCCCACTGCTATCCGGTGAGGCGTGCGCGTACCCGCGCGGGCCCGGCCACCCCCATTCCCGTTCCTGCTGCGAGCCTCCCATGTCCCGTACCCCGTACCGTCTTCTCGCGCTGTCCCTCGCGATCGCCCTGACCGTGTCCGCCTGCGGCGGGGGAGGTGAAGAGGGTCCGCAAGGCGGGCCGGGGCAGGTCACCGTGGCCACCCTGAAGGCCGAACAGGTCGGCCTCACCCGCGAGCTGCCCGGCCGCACCAATGCCTTCCTGGTCGCCGAAGTGCGCCCGCAGGTCAGTGGCATCGTCGCCAAGCGGCTGTTCACCGAGGGCGGCCTGGTCAACGCCGGCCAGCCGCTGTACCAGGTCGATGACGCCAGCTACCGCGCCGACGCCAACAGTGCCCGCGCCCAGCTGGCCCGCGCCGAAGCCACCGCCAACGCCGCCCGCCTGAGCGCCAAGCGCATCACCGAGCTGGCCAAGGTCGATGCAGTCAGCAAGCAGGACCTGGAAAACGCCGTGGCCGCCCAGAAACAGGCCGAAGCCGATGTCGGCGCCGCCAAGGCCGCCCTGGACGCGGCCAACGTCACCTTGGGCTTCGCCCGGATCACCGCACCGATCAGTGGCCGCATCGGCAAGTCCAGCGTCACCCAGGGCGCGCTGGTCAGCGCCGGCCAGGCCGACGCATTGGCCACGGTGCAGCAGCTCGACCCGATCTACGTCGACCTGACCCAGTCGGCCAGCGAACTGCTGCAGCTGCGCCGCGAACTGGCCAGTGGCCGCCTGCAGGACAACCAGAGCCTGCCGGTGACCGTACTGCTCGACGACGGCACCGAGTTCGACCACAAGGGCACCCTGGAATTCTCCGAAGTCAGCGTCGACCCCGCCACCGGCAGCTACGCGCTGCGGGTCAAGGTCGCCAACCCCGACCAGGTGCTGATGCCCGGCATGTACGTGCGTGCCGTGGTCGGTAGTGGCGTGCGCGACAACGCGCTGCTGGTGCCCATGCAGGGCATCGCCCGCGACGCCAAGGGCGACACCAGCGCCATGGTGGTCGGCAAGGACAACAAGGTCGAAGTGCGCCCGGTCAAGGTCAGCCGCGCGCTGGGCAGCAAGTGGCTGGTCGAAGACGGCCTGAAGCCCGGCGACAAGGTCATCGTTGAAGGCCTGCAGAAGATCCAGCCGGGCATGCCCGTGCAGGCCACCGAGATGGGCGCCGCACCGGCCAGGCCGGCAACGCCGGCGGCCGCGGCCGACAAGCAGTAAGCGGAGAATTCCATGGCTCGTTACTTTATTGATCGCCCCATCTTCGCGTGGGTGATTGCGATCATCATCATGCTCGCCGGTGCGCTGGCGGTGCTCAAGCTGCCGGTGTCGATGTACCCGGAAGTGGCACCGCCCGCCGTCGAGATCAGCGCCTCCTACCCGGGCGCATCGGCCAAGGTGGTCGAGGACTCGGTGACCCAGATCATCGAGCAGAACATGAAGGGCATCGATGGCCTGATCTACTTCTCCTCCAACAGCTCGGCCAACGGCCAAGCCACCATCACCCTGACCTTCGAAAGCGGCACCGATCCGGACATCGCCCAGGTCCAGGTGCAGAACAAGCTGCAGCTGGCCATGCCGCTGCTGCCGCAGGAAGTACAGCGCCAGGGCATCAACGTGGCCAAGTCCAGCAGCGGCTTCCTGCAGGTGATCGGCTTCGTCTCCAACGATGGCAGCATGGATGCCAACGACATTTCCGATTACGTCGGCTCCAATGTCGTCGATCCGCTCAGCCGCGTGCCGGGCGTGGGCAACATCCAGGTGTTCGGCGGCAAGTACGCCATGCGCATCTGGCTGGACCCCAACAAGCTGCACACCTACAAGCTGTCGGTGGACGAAGTCACCGCGGCGATCACCGCACAGAACGCCCAGGTGGCCATCGGCCAGCTCGGCGGCGCGCCGTCGGTGAAGGGCCAGCAGCTCAACGCCACCATCAACGCGCAGGACCGCCTGCAGACCCCGGAACAGTTCCGCAACATCCTGGTCCGCGGTGGTGCCGATGGCAGCGAGCTGCGCCTGGGCGATGTGGCCCGGGTCGAGCTGGGCGCCGAAAGCTATGACTTCGTGACCCGCTACAACGGCAAGCCGTCCAGCGGTATCGCGATCACCCTGGCCACCGGCGCCAACGCGCTGGATACCGCCAACGGCGTGCGCGCCGCGCTGGAGGACCTGAAGGAAAACTTCCCGGCCGGGCTGGAATCGGTAGTGCCGTATGACACCACCCCGTTCGTGCAGGTCTCGATCAAGGGCGTCATCAAGACCCTCATCGAAGCCATCGTGCTGGTGTTCGTGGTGATGTACCTGTTCCTGCAGAACTTCCGCGCCACCCTGATCCCCACCATCGCCGTACCGGTAGTGCTGCTGGGCACGTTCGGCATCCTGGCCGCGCTGGGCTTCTCGATCAACATGCTGACCATGTTCGCCATGGTGCTGGCGATCGGCCTGCTGGTGGACGATGCCATCGTGGTGGTGGAGAACGTCGAACGCATCATGTCCGAAGAAGGGTTGTCGCCGTTGGAGGCCACCCGCAAGTCGATGAGCCAGATCACCGGCGCGCTGGTCGGCATCGGCCTGGTGCTGTCGGCGGTGTTCGTTCCGATGGCCTTCATGAGCGGCTCCACCGGCGTCATCTACCGGCAGTTCTCGGCCACGATCGTGTCCGCGATGGCGCTGTCGGTGCTGGTCGCCATCGTGCTCACCCCGGCGCTGTGCGCCACCATGCTCAAGCCGCTGAAGAAGGGCGAGCACCACGTGGCGCACAAGGGCTGGTCCGGGCGCTTCTTCGGCGGTTTCAACCGCGGCTTCGACCGTTCCAGCGAAACCTACCAGCGCGGGGTCAAGGGCATCCTGGCGCGGCCCTGGCGCTTCATGGCCATCTTCGTGGCACTGGCCGTGGCGATGGGCGTGCTGTTCGCGCGGCTGCCCAGCTCGTTCCTGCCCAATGAAGACCAGGGCATCCTGATGGCGCTGGTGCAGACCCCGGTCGGCGCCACCCAGGAACGTACCCTGGAGGCGATGTACAAGCTGGAAGACCACTTCCTGAAGAACGAGACCGAGGCGGTGGAGTCGGTGTTCTCGGTGCAGGGCTTCAGCTTCGCCGGCATGGGCCAGAACGCGGGCATGGCCTTCATCAAGCTCAAGGATTGGAAGGAGCGTGATGCCGACCAGGGCGTAGGCCCGATCACCGGGCGCGCGATGGGCGCGCTGGGCCAGATCAAGGACGCCTTCATCTTCGCCTTCCCGCCGCCGGCCATGCCGGAGCTGGGCATCGGCTCGGGCTACACCTTCTTCCTGAAGGACAACAGCGGCCAGGGCCACGAGGCCCTGCTCAATGCGCGCAACCAGCTGCTCGGCGGCGCCGGGCAGAGCAAGCTGCTGGCCAACGTGCGCCCGAACGGCCAGGAAGACACCCCGCAGCTGCGCATCGACGTGGACGTGGAAAAGGCCAATGCACTGGGCCTGTCGACCAGCGCGATCAACAGCACCCTGGCCGCCGCGTGGGGCAGCAGCTACATCGATGACTTCATCGACCGTGGCCGGGTCAAGCGCGTGTATGTGCAGTCCGATGCGCCGTTCCGCATGAACCCGGACGACTTCAACCTGTGGTCGGTGAAGAACAACGCCGGTGAGATGGTGCCGTTCAGCGCCTTCGCCTCCAAGCGCTGGGACTATGGTTCGCCGCGCCTGGAGCGCTACAACGGCGTGTCGGCAATGGAAATCCAGGGCGAGCCCGCACCGGGCGTGGCCTCGGGCGATGCCATGGCCGAGATCGAACGCATCGCCAAGGACCTGCCGCCGGGCTTCGAGATCGAATGGACCGCGCTGTCCTACCAGGAACGCCAGGCCGGTTCGCAGACGCCGCTGCTGTACACGCTGTCGCTGCTGATCGTGTTCCTGTGCCTGGCCGCGCTGTATGAAAGCTGGAGCGTGCCGACCTCGGTGCTGCTGGTGGCGCCGCTGGGCATCCTCGGGGCGGTGCTGGCCAATACCCTGCGTGGCATGGAACGCGACATCTACTTCCAGGTGGCGATGCTGACCACGGTGGGCCTGACCAGCAAGAACGCGATCCTGATCGTGGAGTTCGCCAAGGAAAACCTGGAGAAGGGCGCAGGCGTGCTGGAAGCCACCATGCACGCGGTACGCGACCGCCTGCGGCCGATCATCATGACCTCGCTGGCATTCGGCCTGGGCGTGCTGCCGCTGGCCATCGCCTCGGGCGCCGGTTCGGGTGCGCAGCGCGCGATCGGTACGGGCGTGCTGGGCGGCATGATCGTCGGCACCGTGCTGGGCCTGTTCTTCATTCCGCTGTTCTTTGTCGTGGTGCAGAAGCTGTTCAACCGCGGCACCAGGAACGGTGGGTCCCGACCGTTGGTCGGGACGAACGCCAACGAAGGTGACACCCATGAATAAGGCGCTCCTTGCCCTGGCCATGACCGCCGCCCTCTCCGGCTGCGCCACGCTCGAGCCACGCAGCACCGAGGTCGCCCCGGCGATCCCGGCACAGTGGCCGGCCACCACCTCCACCGCTGCGACGGTGGAGGTGGCCGACATCGGCTGGCGCGACTACTTCGTCGACGAGCGGCTGCAATCGCTCATCGCCCAGTCGCTGGAGAACAATCGCGACCTTCGCGTGGCCGTGCTCAATGTGGACAAGGCGCGTGCGCAGTACCGCATCCAGCGTGCCGACCGGGTTCCCGCGCTCGGCGTGCAGGGGCAGATGACCCGCAGCGGTGGCGATGTGCCGGTCACCGAGCAGTTCAGCGCCAACCTCGGCGTGGTCGAGTTCGAACTGGATTTGTTCGGCCGTGTGCGCAACCTGAGCCAGGCGGCGCTGCAGCAGTACTTCGCCGAGGCGGCCAACCGCCGCAACGCGCAGCTGTCGCTGGTGGCCGAAGTGGCCAATGCGTGGTTGACCCTGGGCGCCGACAGCGAGCAGCTGAAGATCGCCGAGGCCACCCTGGCCACCTATGAGGACTCGCTGCGCCTGAGCGAGGCGCGCCACCAGCTGGGCGGTGCCTCGGCGCTGGAACTGAGCCAGACGCGCACGCTGGTGGAAACCGCGCGCACCAATGTTGCCCGCTACCAGGGCCAGGTCGCGCAGGACCGCAACGCGCTGGCGCTGCTGGCCGGTGGCCCGATCGACGAGGCGTTGCTGCCCGCCAGCGAAGCCACCGGCGTGGCCGCCGTGCGCGCGGTGCCGGCGGGCGTGCCCGGTGAGGTGCTGCTGCGCCGCCCGGACGTGATGGCGGCAGAGCACACGCTGCTGGCGGCCAACGCCAACATCGGCGCCGCACGCGCGGCGTTCTTCCCGTCAATCAGCCTCACCGGCAGCATTGGGTCCACCTCGTCTGAACTGTCGGGGTTGTTCGATGCCGGCACCCGCGCGTGGGGCTTCCTGCCCACGCTGAACCTGCCGATCTTCCAGGGCGGCAAGCTGCGCGCTGGGCTGGGCGTGGCCAATGCCAACCGCGATATCGCGCTGGCGCAGTACGAGAAGGCGATCCAGTCCGGGTTCCGCGAGGCCGCCGACGCACTGGCGCTCAACGACAGCCTGGATGCGCAGCTGGCGTCACAGCAGGCGCTGGTGGCGGCGGCCGAACAGGCACGGACGCTGTCGCAGGCGCGCTATGACGCTGGGCTGGACAGCTTCCTGACCCTGTTGGACGCGCGGCGGACCGCGTACACCGCGCGGCAGTCGCTGGTGACCACGCAGTTGAACCGGTTGTCCAACCAGGTGGCCCTGTACAAGGTGCTGGGTGGCGGGTGGTATGAACGCGGCGATGTGGCCGCGCGGTAACTACCGATTCCGCGCCTTTTCCAGGGCTTTGGTCGCATCGCGCGCCATCTGTTCGTAGGTGCGGCGGATCTCTTCCAGCCGCTCCTCGTCCAGTTCTTCAAGATCCAGCAGTTCGTTGTTGGCCGCCGCGGTCACCCGGATCAGCTCGTCGAGCTTGATCTGGATGGCGGCGGTGTCGGCGTTCTGGCTGTGCTGGATCAGGAACACCATCAGGAACGTGATGATGGTGGTGCCGGTGTTGATCACCAGCTGCCAGGTGTCGTTGAACTTGAATACGGGCCCGGTGAGGGCCCAGATCAGCACGATGCTGACTGCACCGAGGAAGGTCCACGGCGTACCCGCCGCGTAGGACGCCTTCTTGGCGACGAGGTTGAACACGCTGCGAAGTTTCATGGGAACCGTAACGCGGGAACTGGCCCCATCAATGGCAGGCGCCCCGTGTAGGCGCCGTGCAGCCGTGGCTCAGGCGCTCGCGCTCAGGCGGGGACGCGCATTCTGGTCATGCTGGCTCATCAGGTAGACGTGTTCCCAGACGTCCTCGACGAATTTCCGCGCGTCATCCACGCTGAGTTTGGCCATGATCTGCGCCGCGTACTGGTGCTGGAAGGCTTCTTCGCGCTCTTCGTCGGAGGCCTTGGGGTGGGTGATCAGCGAATCGCAGGCGAACTTGATCCACGGGATGTAATGCCCGAAGGACGCGGATTTCAGCTCGTCAGCGACATGCTTCTCGCGCCAGTAGTTCACCTCGGCCTCGACATTGATAACGGCGGGAATGGAGCGCGGGACGGAGGACATGGCTGCTTCGATTCGAAAGGAAGGAAGGGAAAGGCAACCTGATAGTGCGTAAAACCCGGTGCATGCCGCGTCATGGCGATGTGCAGCGCGCGTGCGCGCACTGCCATTCAACTGAAGCATTCATGACTGCGTGGCGCCACACGCAGGCGGTGTGGCGCATCTGGCATGTTTTGCTGCGTGACCGCGCAGGAACCGGCGCTCACTCGCCGATGTCTTCGTTCCAGACGTCGGGATGGGCCGAGATGAAACCGCCCAGCAGGTCGATGCATTCCTGGCTCTGCATGTCGATCACCTGCACGCCGTTTTCGCGCAGCCAGTCGATACCGCCCTGGAAGGTGACCGATTCACCCACCACCACCGTGCCGATGTTGAACTGGCGTACCAGCCCGCTGCAGTACCAGCACGGGGCCAGGGTGGTGACCATGATGGTGTCCTGGTAGCGGCGCTGGCGGCCGGCCTTGCGGAACGCGTCGGTTTCACCGTGCACGGACGGGTCGCCCTCCTGGACCCGGCGGTTGTGGCCGCAGCCGAGCAGGCGGCCGTCGTTGTGGTACAGGGCAGCGCCGATGGGGATGCCGCCTTCGGCCAGGCCCTGGCGGGCTTCGGCGATGGCGGTTTCAAGCAGGGCGGCGTAGTCGGGGGTGGTGATCATGGGCGGTCCGTTCAACTGAAGGGGCCATCATAAGGTGCCGCCGGCCGGCCAGCGGTGCGATAATCGGGGCCATGAGCGAATCCCCCTACAAGACTGGCACCACCCATTTCGGCTTCCGCGATGTCGCCGCCAAGGACAAGCAGAAGCTGGTGGGCGAAGTGTTCACCTCGGTCGCGCGCAACTACGACCTGATGAACGACCTGATGAGCCTGGGCATCCACCGGGCGTGGAAGCGCTACTACGTGGCCACCGCGCAGGTGAAGCCGGGTGACAGCGTGCTCGACCTGGCTGGCGGCACCGGCGACATCGCCGCGCTGCTCAAGGAGCGCGTGGGCGACGACGGCCAGGTGGTGGTCGGCGACATCAACGCCGGCATGCTCACCGTGGGCCGCGACCGCCTGACCAACCGCGGCCTGGTGGCTGGCCTGGACTTCGTCCAGTGCAACGCCGAGGCGCTGCCGTTCCCGGATGCCAGCTTCGACCTGGTGACCATCGCCTTCGGGCTGCGCAACGTGACCGACAAGGACGCCGCCCTGCGCGAGATGTACCGCGTGCTCAAGGTGGGCGGCCAGGCGCGGGTGCTGGAGTTCTCCGAAGTCACCGCCGACTGGTTCAAGCCGATCTACGATTTCCATTCGTTCAAGATCCTGCCCAAGCTGGGCCAGCTGTTCGCCCGCGACGGCGACAGCTACCAGTACCTGGCCGAGAGCATCCGCAAGCACCCGCCGCAGGAGCAGCTCAAGAGCATGATGGGCGAGGCGGGTTTCGCGCGCTGCCATTACAAGAACCTGACCGGCGGCATCGTCTCGATCCACTCCGGCTACAAGGTTTGAGACACCGGTCCGGTTCCCGGTGAGCCAAGGCGGCCGGTGGGGCGCGCCTGCTGTGCGAGGGTAACTGAATGGGGAATGGGCAGCCGGTCACATCCCGGGCGAGCGAAGTCGGGGGTAAACTGGCGGTTTCACCCTGATCGGTCCCGATTCATGCGATCCCCGTTCCTGCTGATTCCCCTGGCCGTCGCGCTTGCCGCCGGCTGCTCCAAAGAGCCCGCCGCCCCGACCGCGGCCCCCGCCGCCCAGCCGAGCGCCGACACTGCCGTGAAAGCCGTCAACCGCAGCCACGATGAAAGTTCCTACGCCGAACCGGACAAGGTCGTCATCAAGGACCTGGGGCTGGACCTGAAGCTGGATTTCGACAGCAGGCAGATCGGCGGCACCGCCACCTACACCCTGGAGTGGAAGGACAAGGCAGCCAAGCAGCTGGTGCTGGACACCCGCGAGCTGACCATCGAGAAGGTCGAAGCCGTCGCCGCCGATGGCAGCGCCGCGCCGCTGCAGTTCGCGCTGGCGCCGGCCGACAAGGTGTTCGGCAGCAAGCTGACCATCGAAGCCCCGGCCCAGCCGGGCAAGGTGCGGGTGACCTACCACACCGCGCCGACCGCCTCGGGCCTGCAGTGGCTGGAGCCGTCGATGACCGAAGGCAAGCAGCTGCCCTTCATGTTCAGCCAGTCCCAGGCCATCCACGCGCGTTCGTGGGTGCCGCTGCAGGACACGCCGAGCGTGCGCTTCACCTACAGCGCGCACGTGGCCTCGCGCCCGGACGTGATGGTGCTGATGAGCGCCGACAACGACCCCAAGGCCGCGCGTGACGGTGATTACACCTTCAAGATGCCGCAGCCGATTCCGTCCTACCTGCTGGCCATTGCCGCCGGCGACCTGGTGTTCGAGCCGATCTCCGGGCGTTCCGGCGTCTGGGCCGAACCGACCATGGTCGGCAAGGCCGCCAAGGAATTCGAAGACACCGAGAAGATGATCGGTGCGGCCGAAAAGCTCTATGGCGAATACCGCTGGGGCCGCTACGACATGCTGGTACTGCCGCCGTCGTTCCCGTTCGGCGGCATGGAAAACCCGCGCCTGACCTTCGCCACCCCGACCGTGATCGTGGGCGACAAGTCGCTGGTCTCGCTGGTGGCCCATGAACTGGCGCACAGCTGGTCGGGCAACCTGGTGACCAACTCCAGCTGGAAGGACATCTGGCTCAACGAAGGCTTTACCACCTACGTGCAGGGCCGCATCACCGAAGCGCTGTACGGCCAGGAAATGGCCGAGATGGAGCGCGAGATCGACCAGAACGACCTGCTGGCCGAGGTCAAGGACATGAGCCCGGCCGACCAGGCCCTGGCCCTGCCGCCGCTGACCGAGCGCGACCCGGACGAGGCGCTGAGCAACGTGGCCTACGTCAAGGGCTCGTGGTTCCTGCAGTTCCTGGAGCAGCGCTTTGGCCGTGAAGTGTTCGATCCGTTCCTGCGTGGCTGGTTCGATGACCATGCGTTCCAGAGCGCAAACACCGACCAGTTCGTCGAGTACCTGAAGAAGAACCTGCTGTCCAAGAAGCCCGGCGCGGTGACCGACGCCGAGCTGAAGGCATGGCTGGACGAGCCGGGTATTCCGGCGTTCGCCACCAAGGCGCGTTCGCGCAACTTCTCCATCGTCGATACCGCGCGCATTGCATGGCAGGGCAGTGGCACGCTGCCGAGCGCGCAGATCACCAGCGAGTGGGGTACCCAGGAATGGGTGCACTTCATCGACGGCATGGGCAAGACCCTGCCCGTGGACAAGCTGGCCGCGCTGGACAAGGCGTACGCGTTCACCGGCACCGCCAATGGCGAGATCGCCATGCGCTGGTACCCGCTGGCCATCCGCAGCGGTTATCTGGAGGCCAATGAAGCGGCCGGTGCCTTCATCGAACGCGTTGGCCGGCGCAAGCTGATCCTGCCGATCTACGCCGAACTGGTGAAGACCCCGGAAGGCCTGGCGTTCGCCAAGGCGGCCTTTGAAAAGGCCAAGCCCAGCTACCACCCGATCACCACGGCATCGGTGCAGGACATGCTGGACAAGGCAAGCGCGGGCAAGTAACCGCCAGCGCTGCGTTGATCAGGAACGGCGGGGGAAACCCCGCCGTTTTTCATTGTTAAAGTACACAGGTGACGCCTCTTGGCGTCCTCGCTGACACCTGGAGCCCGTAATGAAACGACTGATCCTTGCCGCGGCCTGCGCACTGGCCCTGGCTGCCTGCAGCAACCCGGAAGAAGAGCGCAAGGCGCAGGAAGCCGCGACTGCCGCCGCCAAGGCGCAGCAGGAAGAGAAGGCCGAAGGCGTGGCCAAGCAGTACGACATGGCCGTGGCCGCGCAGGACTGGGAGCGTGCACGCATCCATGGCGGTTCGCTGCTGGACCAGTACAAGGACACGGACGTCGCGGCACGGATCGAACCCGGCTACGCCGAGGTCAAGGCCAAGGCCGAAACCGCGCGCGAACTACGCCGCATGCAGGGCCTGTGGCAGTACAACCAGGTGCCGGTGGGCAGCAAGGGCAACCAGGTCTCGGCCTCGATCTACAGCAAGGAGCGGGTGGACGTGGACGGCAGCGGCCCGACGACGGTGCAGCTGATCTTCCGCGACCACCCGGAGTGGAAGCGCCACGCCTACCTGGTGCTGCAGGCCGGTGATTTCCGCTGCCCGCAGTGCACGGTGAAGGTGACGGTCGACGACGGCAAGCCGATCTCGATGGCCGCCTGGCGCCCGAAGACCGACGAGGCCATCGCCATGTTCATCACCGACCAGAAGGCGCTATGGAAGCTGGCCCGCAAGGCCAGGTCCATCACCATCGAATTCCCGGTCAAGGCCGGCGGCACCCGCACCGCAGTATTCGAAACCGGCGGCGTAGACGCCAGCCGCATGCCCAACTGGTGGAATTAACCGAGCGGTGAGGCAAAGTGCCGACCAACGGTCGGCACCTACCAACCTTGCGTGTCCCGGTAGGTACCGACCGTTGGTCGGTACAGTCGGCGCGGGGACCTCGCTGGAGGAACAGCCCCCTTTTGTTAAGGGGGCGCGCCGAAGGCGCGGGGATAGGAAACATGCCACGGGGCCCAGAATTCGCCGGAGGCGAATTCTGGGCGAGCAGGTCAACCAGCGATTCGGTTACGCGCCCAGCGCGTAACCGAATTGCTGTTTGAACTGCTCGTTGAATTCTTCGAAGGTGAACCGCTGGTTCTGCGTGCCGGGATGCTCCACCTTCAGCGCGCCCATAAGGTTGCCCATGCGGCCGATGGTCAGCCAGTCGTAGCCCTTCTCGATGCCGTAGATCAGGCCGGCGCGGAAGGCGTCGCCACAGCCGGTCGGATCCACCACGCGGCGCTCGTGCGCCGGCGGGATGTCGTAGGTCTTTTCCGGGGTGTGGATGACCGCGCCCTTGGGGCCGCGGGTGGTGATGTAGGCCTTGACCCGGCTCACGATCTCCTTTTCATCCCAGCCGGTGCGCTCCTGCAGCAGGTTGGACTCGTAGTCGTTGACCACCACGTAGTCGGCCTGCTCGATGAAGGTGCGCAGCTCCGGCCCGTTGAACAGGGGCATGGCCTGGCCCGGGTCGAAGATGAACGGCACGCCGGCCTCGAAGAACTCCTGCGAGTTCTGGATCATGCCCTCGCGGCCGTCCGGGCCGACCAGGCCCAGGGTCACGCCCGGCACGTCCTTCACATGGTTCTCGTAGGACCGCATCATCGCGCCCGGGTGGAAGGCGGTGATCTGGTTGTTGTCGTGGTCGGTGGTGATGAATGCCTGCGGGGTGAACAGCTCGTCGATCACCTTGATCCGGCTCAGGTCGATGCCCAAGCCCTGGAAATACTCGCGGTACGGGCCGAAGTCCGAGCCCACCGTGCCCATCGGGATCGGCTCGCCGCCCAGCAGGTGCAGGTTGTAGGCGATGTTGCCTGCGCAGCCGCCGAACTCGCGGCGCATGCGCGGCACCAGGAACGACACGTTCAGGATGTGCACCTTGTCCGGCAGGATGTGATTCTTGAACTGGTCCGGGAACACCATGATGGTGTCGAAGGCAAGAGAACCACAGATCAAAGCGGACATCGATTAAGGCCTATGCGGAAGGGGTTTGAGGCCCGGCAGGCGGGCAACGAAACGGCGCCCTGAGGCGCCCAATGGCGCAAAGGTTAACGGGTGCGGCGCCGCAGGGCCAGAACCCCGGCTGTCCGGATTGGGCTGAATGGCCGCCAAGGCTGGCGTTGACGGACATTTCTCCTTGCTCGCGCACAGGGGGATTGCTAGGCTTGTCGACCTCGAATTCTGCCCAATTTTTCGCCATCCCGCGTTGGGCGCGACACCCCTCAGGATCAACTCCCAGATGTTCAAGAAACTGCGTGGCATGTTCTCCAATGACCTGTCCATCGACCTGGGCACGGCCAATACCCTCATCTACGTGCGCGGGCAGGGGATCGTGCTGAACGAACCGTCGGTCGTGGCCGTGCGCCAGGACCGTGCCATCGGTGGCACCCGCTCGGTGGCCGCCGTCGGCGCCGAAGCCAAGCAGATGCTGGGCCGTACCCCGGGCCACATCACCACCATCCGCCCGATGAAGGATGGCGTCATCGCCGACTTCACCTACACCGAGGCGATGCTCAAGCACTTCATCAAGAAGGTGCACAAGTCGCGCTTCCTGCGCCCGAGCCCGCGCGTGCTGGTCTGCGTGCCGGCCGGTTCGACCCAGGTCGAGCGCCGCGCCATCAAGGAATCGGCCGAGGAAGCCGGTGCCCGTGACGTGTTCCTGATCGAAGAGCCGATGGCCGCCGCGATCGGCGCCGGCATGCCGGTCACCGAAGCCCGTGGCTCGATGGTCATCGACATCGGCGGCGGCACCACCGAAGTGGCCGTGATCTCGCTGAACGGCATCGTCTATTCGGCCTCGGTGCGCATCGGCGGCGACCGCTTCGACGAGTCGATCACCAACTACGTGCGCCGCAACCACGGCATGCTGATCGGTGAGGCCACCGCAGAGCGGATCAAGGTCGAGCTGGGCTGCGCCTACCCGCAGGCCGAGGTCATCGAGATGGAAATCTCCGGCAGGAACCTCGCCGAGGGCGTGCCGAAGATGATCAAGATCAACTCCAACGAAGTGCTCGAAGCGCTGCACGAACCGCTCTCGGGCATCGTCAGCGCGGTCAAGCTGGCGCTGGAGCAGACCCCGCCGGAACTGTGCGCCGACGTCGCCGAGCGCGGCATCGTGCTGACCGGTGGTGGCGCCCTGCTGCGCGACCTGGACCGCCTGATCTCCGAGGAAACCGGCCTGCACGTGCAGGTGGCAGACGACCCGCTCACCTGCGTGGCCCGCGGTGGCGGTCGTGCGCTGGAGCTGGTGGACATGCACGGCAACGAGTTCTTTGCGCCGGAGTAAGCCGTACCGGTCCTGTGTGTTGGACGCGCCCCTGCGGCGTGATGCCCGCTGCGTGCCTGCCACGCCGGGCATCGCAGCGCCGGGGCGTTGTTGCATCCCGGTGCCGCCGCACGTGGCGGCCCCGCGCTCCCTTTCCACCTTGTCCAGTCGAAGCCAGTCGTGCCGCCCTACGCCGGTCCTCCCGTAGCCTCCCGCCAGGGTGATGCCAGCAGCCCCCTGCGGCTGCTCGCCTATTTGGCCCTGGCCATCACCCTGATCGTGCTCGATGACCAGGCCGGCTGGCTGGCGCGCGCGCGCGCCCAGGCCAACGTGCTGGTGCAGCCGGTGTGGGCGCTGGCCGGCCTGCCGGGCCGGCTTGGCACCCAGGTCAAGGACAATGCGGCCAGCCACGGCCAGCTGGTCGATGAGAACCGCGAGCTGCGCAACCAGCTGCTGATCGCCAATGCACGCCTGACCCGCCTGCAGACCGCCGCGCTGGACAACGCCCAGCTGCGCGAACTGCTCAACGTGGCCGAACGCAGCGGGCTGGACGTGCAGCTGGCGCCGATCCTGGACATCGACCTGGTCCCGGTCCGGCAGCGCCTGGTGCTGGCCGCCGGTACCCGCGATGGCGTGCACATGGGGCAGGCGGTGATCGACGCCGGCGGCCTGATGGGGCAGGTGATCGCCACCACCGCCAGCAACGCCACCGTGCTGCTGCTCACCGATCCGGACCACGCGGTGCCGGTCACCGTGGCCCGCAACGGCGTGCGCCTGATCGTCTACGGCCGCGGCGACACCCTGGAACTGCGCGACATTCCGCTCAGCGCCGGGGTGGAAGTGGGCGACGAGATCGTCACCTCCGGCCTGGGCGGCCGTTTCCCGGCCGGCTTCCCGGTCGGCAGGATCACCGCCCTGCGCCCGGACGATACCCATGCCTTCCTGGTCGGCGAACTCAAGCCCGCCGCCCAGCTCGACCGCGGCCGCGACGTACTGCTTCTCCGCCCCGGCGCAGCAATTCGCGTTCCGCCCAATGTGCAACTGTCCGAAGCCGCAGGCGGACCGGCAGCGCCTGCACCTGCGGCGGCAACCCCGGTAGCGCCGACTGTTAGTCGGCCCACGGAAACCGCGCCACAACCGGCCCAACCCGCACCCCAGCCATCCCCAACCGGGCCCACCCCATGAGCCGCCTGCGCGACAAACCCTGGGTGCTCCCGGTCAGCATCGTGCTGGCACTGCTGCTCGGCCTGCTGCCGTTGCCGGTGCTGCTGCAGCCGCTGCGCCCGTACTGGCTGGCGCTGGTGCTGGCGTACTGGGTGATCGAGGCGCCGGACCGGGTCGGGCTGGGCGTGGCCTTCGCCTGCGGCGTGATCGCCGACCTGCTGTACGGCGGCGTGCTCGGCGAACAGGCGCTGCGGCTGGTGATGCTCACCTTCATCCTGCAGCGCTTCCGTGCGCGCATCCGCTTCTTCCCGATGTCCCAGCAGGTGCTGGCCATCGGTGGCCTGCTGTTCAACGACCGCATCGTCAGCGCCGTGGTCCACATCGCCGTGGGCGAACCGACCCTGCCGTGGTCGTACTGGTGGGCGCCGCTGCTGGGCATGGGGCTGTGGCCGCTGGTGTTCGTGCTGCTCGACGCCGTGCGCTTCGGGCGTCGCGGGCGCTGACATGTACGTGCGCCGCCAGGCCAAGAATCCGCGCGCCGAAGCCGAGCAGTTCCGGCGCCGCGCCGCGCTGGGCTTCCTCGGCGTGCTGGTCTGCCTGGTCGGGCTGGGCGGGTGGTACTTCAAGCTGCAGGTGCTGGACCACGACACCTACGCCACGCGTTCGGAAGCCAACCGCATCAAGCCGCGGCCGGTGGTGCCCGGGCGCGGCATGATCTATGACCGCAACGGGCGGCTGCTGGCCGAAAACGTGCCCGCGTTCCGGCTGGACATCACCCCGGACAAGGTCAAGGACATGGACGCCACCTTGGCCGGGTTGGCGAAGATCCTGACGATCACCCCGGAAGACCTGGAAACGTTCAACAAGTCACGCAAGGCGCGTCGCAGCTTCCTGCCGGTGACGCTGAAGCTGCGGGTCACCGACGAGGAAATGGCGCGCTTCGCGGTCGACCGCTGGCGCTATCCCGGCGTGGAGCTGGAACCGTACCTGACCCGTCGCTATCCCTACGGCGATCTGTTCGCGCACATCATCGGTTACGTCGGCCGGGTCGATGACAAGGACCTGGAAACGCTGGGCGAGGGCAATGCCGCGTTGACCCATATCGGCAAGTCCGGCCTGGAGCGCTATTACGAGCAGCAGCTGCGCGGCAAGGTCGGCTACGAGCAGGTTGAAACCAACGTGCAGGGCCGCGCCATCCGCACCATCGGCCGGGTCGCGGCGCAGTCGGGCAACGACCTGCGACTGTCCATCGATGCCGACCTGCAGCGCGCCATGGTGGCGGCCTTCGGCGATTTCGACGGCGCCGGCGTGGCGATGGATCCGCGCACCGGCGAAATCCTGGCCATGGTCAGCCTGCCGTCGTACGACCCCAACCTGTTCGTCAACGGCATCTCGCATGCCGATTTCAAGGCCCTCAACGACAACCCCTCGCGCCCGCAGTTCAACCGCCTGGTGCTGGGTGGCGTGGCACCGGGTTCGACCATCAAGCCGCTGATCGGCCTGGCCGGGTTGGACAGCGGCGTGCGCAAGCCCGAAGACAAGATCCTCTCCACCGGCATGTTCTACCTTCCGGGCACCTCGCGTGGCTGGGGCGATGCCAACCGTGGCGGCCACGGCTGGACCGACCTGCGCAAGTCGATCACCCAGTCGGTGAACACCTATTACTACAAGCTGGCGCTGGACCTGGGCATCGAGCGGTTCGACCACTACATGGGCTATTACGGCTTCGGCGAGCCGACCGGTATCGACCTCACCGGCGAGATCGGCGGCATCCTGCCTTCGCCGCAGAACAAGTACAAATCCCGCAAGGAACGCTGGTATCCCGGCGATACGGTCAACGTCAGCATCGGCCAGGGCGACTGGAAGGTCACCCCGCTGCAGCTGGTGCACGGCGTGGGCGGCATTGCCGACGGCCAGCTGCGCACCCCGCACCTGGTGATGCAGCAGCGCGAAAGCTTCGATTCGGACTGGGTGCCCACGCCGGCCGGCACGAGCAAGCCGGTCAGCCCGAGTCCGGGGAACCTCCAAGCCGTGCGCGAAGGCATGATGGGCACCATGCGCCCGGGCGGCAGCGGCGCGCGCGCGGCGGCCGGCGCGCCGTACACCATCGCCGGCAAGACCGGCACCGCGCAGGTCATCAGCCGCCGCGGCACTGCGGCGGTGAACCCCAAGAGCCTGCCGATGCACCTGCGCCACCGCTCGCTGTTCGTGGGCTTTGCACCGGCCGAAAACCCGGTGATCGTGCTGGCCATTGCGGTCGAAGGCGGCGGCTACGGCGGCTCGGCGGCGGCGCCGATCGCGCGCAAGCTGTTCGATGCCTGGCTGCTGGGCAAGATGCCCGAAGGCATGGAGCCGCTGGACAGCCTGCGCGGCACCACCGCGATCGGCATCACCGCATTCGAAGGCGACAGTGCCGCGCGCGAGGCCGGCGATGCCGCTGCCGCCGTGCTGGAATCGCTGCCGGTGCTGGTCGGCCTGCCTGAACCGGTTCCCGCGCCTGCACCCGTACCTGGCGCGCCACTGGCGCCGGCGGCCCAACCTCCCGCCCCGCCGGAGCGCAGCCGATGAAGGATTTCCTGCGCTGGGCCAGCGACATGGTCGTGCGCTTCAGCAGCACCCTGGACTGGGTGCTGTGCCTGGCGCTGGGTGCGTTGATGCTGATCGGCCTTGCCGTGCTCAAGAGCGCCGGCGGCGATTCGCTGGTGTTCGCCCAGGGCGCGCGCTTCGTGGTCGGGCTGGGCGCGATGTGGGCGATTTCGCGCATGCCGATCCTGCGCATCCGCTCGGCCACCCCGCTGATCTACGCGGTGTCGATGATCCCGCTGCTGGCCGTGTTCGTGCTCGGCACCGGCAAGTACGGCCGCCAGTGGCTGGACCTGAAGCTGTTCTACCTGCAGCCGGCCGAGCTGCTCAAGGTCAGCCTGCCGATGATGGTGGCCTGGTACCTGCACCGCATGCCGCTGCCGCCGCGCTTTTCCACGGTGATGGTCAGCGCGGTGATCATCGGGGTGCCGACGGGGCTGGTGATGCTGCAGCCGGACTTCGGTACCGGCGTGCTGATCGCCGCCAGCGGTGCGTTCGTGCTGCTGCTGGCCGGCCTGCCGTGGTGGTGGGTGGGCGTGGCCGTGGGGGGCGTCGCCGCCGCCGCACCCGTCGCCTGGATCTGGCTGCTGCGGCCCTACCAGAAAGACCGCATCATGATGTTCCTGGACCCGGAGATGGATGCGCTGGGCGCCGGGTGGAACATCATCCAGTCCAAGATCGCCATTGGTTCGGGCGGTTTCGATGGCAAGGGCTGGGGCCAGGGCTCGCAGTCGCACCTGAACTTCATTCCCGAGCAGACCACCGACTTCGCCTTCTCCGTGCTCAGCGAGGAGTTCGGCTGGATCGGCGTCGCGCTGGTGCTGTTCCTGTACCTGGTGGTGATCGGGCGCTGCCTGTGGATCGCCTCGCAGTCGCGCGATTCCTATTCGCGCCTGTTGGCCGGCGCCACCGGGCTGGCGTTCTTCGTCTACGTGCTGGTCAACGGCGGCATGATCTCCGGCCTGCTGCCGGTGGTGGGCGTGCCGATGCCGCTGATCAGCTACGGCGGCACCTCGGCGGTATCGCTGCTGGCCGGGTTCGGGCTGGTCATGGCCGCACGCAGCCACAACCCGGTGCACGGCGGCTACAGCTGACCGTCAAAAGATCGGCAAGCAGGGACAGGTTCTTGCGCAGATTCGTTATTGCAGCGTGAGGATTGTGCTGAAATCGGCGGTGTGGATGTAGAGGGTGTCAACAACCCGTCGGTAAAGTGAGATGTAGCGCACAAATATGAATGCGCTTGATCACGATCAATGGACTTGTCGTAAACGGCCTGCACAATGGCGGCCCGCAAGCAGCTGCGCATCGAGCCAAGCGACGCGCAAGGCGCTGCGGGACGTAGTTGACCCAACGGGTACAGGGGGTGCGGCGTTGCGCTGGGGAGTAGCGCGTCGCACCAGTATCGACCGGGTCGGTAGCCCGGTTGCGCCCATGGGGATGGGGGCGCAGCCGGAATACCTTTACACACGCTCTTAACGAACCCCCGAAACTTCAGGCAAATCGTTGGGATTCATGGTGTTAGGGGTTTTATTTCATCTTTGACCTGCTAACCTGCGGCGATGATTCGACGCACTTTGGCTTGCATGCTTACGCTCGGTTTGGTTGCCTGCGCGACCCAGCCGCACTCCCCGTCACCGCCGCCGCAGGCGTCAGGTGCGCCCAACAAGCCGGGAGTTGCCCACAAGGGGCCTGCCGAAGCCGCGCCGGAAGGGGCCGCAGCCAACGCGCCGCCGGTTGACCTCACCCCGGTGCCGTTCGAAGTGGCACGCGCCAACTTCGTGCGCGATACCGCCGCCCGCTATGGCATTCCCGCTGCGCAGATCGAGGCCACGCTGGCCCAGGCGCAGGTGCGCGCTCCCATCATTGCCGCCATGTCGCGTCCGGCCGAGCGGGTCAAGCCGTGGAACGAGTACCGGCCGATGTTCATCAGCCAGGCGCGGATCGACGGCGGCAGGAAGTTCCTGGCCCAGCACCGCGATGAGTTGATGCGCGTGCAGGAACGTACCGGGGTGCCGGCTGAAGTGATCGTGGCGATCATCGGCGTGGAAACCAGTTACGGCGCCAACACCGGCAGCTACCGCGTGCTCGATGCGCTGTACACGCTGGCCTTCAATTACCCGCGCAGCGGCGACCCGGCCAAGCTCGAACGCGAAGTGCGGCGCGAACTGTTCTTCCGCGATGAGCTGGCGCGCCTGTTCGCGCTGAGCCGCGACGAGAAGCTGGACATCCTGTCCATCAAGGGCAGCTATGCCGGCGCGATGGGCATGGGCCAGTTCATGCCGTCCAGCTACCTGGACTTCGCTGTGGACGGCAACGGTGATGGTCGCCGCGATCTGTTCACCAGCTACGACGACGTGTTCTCTTCCATCGCCAATTACTTCGTCAAGAAGGGCGGGTGGGTGCGCGGCGGCCCGGTTGCGGTCCCGGCCACGCTGGCGCCCGGCCGCGCGCCGTTCGACCCCACCGACTGGACCCCGACCTGGACGCTGTCCGACCTGGCCCAGCGCGGCTACCAGCCCGCGGCACCCGTCCCGTCCGGGCTGACGGCCACCCCGATCACGCTGGAGGGCAGCACCGGCAAGCAGTACTGGCTGGGCTTCCAGAACTACTACGCCATCACCCGTTACAACCTGTCCAAGATGTACGCGATGGCCGTGTACCAGTTGTCGCAGGCCATCGCCGGCCAGGAGCTGCCGCCGGCATGAACGCACGCGCGCGCTGCAGATGGGCGGTTCCCGGCCTGCTGATCCTGGCGCTGGCCGCCTGCAGCAGTGCACCTAAAAAGCCGCCCAGCGCGAGCGGCACTACCGGCAAACCGTCGGGCGCGCTGGTGCAGGGGCAGGGCAAGGGCAAGGGCAGCCGCCCTGCGCATTGCCCTGAAGGCTCGCCGTACAAGGCCGCCTCCGAAGACCCCAGCACGCGCGGCGATTACCGCGCGGGCGGGCTGTACAAGCCGGGCGTCAACGACAGCACCCCGACCTACATTCCCAACGTGGCCTGCATTCCCGAACCGGACGTGGTGGACCTGCCACGCTCGGCGATCGGCAACAAATCGCCTTACGTGGTGCTGGGCAAGAGTTACCAGGTACTGGACCGGCCCAAGGGCTATGCCGAGAAGGGCACGGCGTCCTACTACGGTGCCAAGTTCCATGGCCGGCTGACTTCCAACCGTGAGGTGTATGACATGTACGCCTTCACCGCCGCGCACAAGACCCTGCCGCTGCCAAGCTTTGCGCGGGTCACCAACCTGGACAACGGCGAATCGGTGATCGTGCGGGTCAATGACCGCGGCCCGTTCCACGACGGCCGGGTGATCGATCTCAGCTACGCCGCCGCCGTGCGCCTGGGCATCACCCAGCGCGGCACCGGCAACGTGGAAGTACGTGCGCTGACCCCGGGCGAGGACAACCTGCTGGCCGACAAGCCCTCGCGCCGTGAGCGCCGTGCGGCGGAAGCGGCCGCGACCGTGGCAGCTGCAACGCCGCCGGCCACGGTGCGCCGCGCCAGCGACATGGACAAGCTGGTCGGCGCATTGCCGGCGCCTGCCGCGCGTCCGGCCGGCCCGGCCCAGCCGGCCGCGACCCAGGCGGCAACGCTGGAGACGGGCCCGGTCACGGTGAGCGCGCTGCCGGCGGCTGCGCCGGTGGCCGCCGCCGCCCGCCCCCTGCCTGCGCCCGTCGCGGCCGCCACACCCAGCCCCTCGTTGCAGCAGCAGGTCGGCAACGTGCTGCTGCAGGTAGCCAGCTTCGCCAGCCGCGAGAACGCCACCAAGGCATTGGGCCAGCTGTCCTCGGCCGGCATCGTCGGCGCCAGCATCAGCGACATCGTCAGCGGCGGCCGCACCCTGTGGCGCCTGCGGGTGCCGGCGGCCGACCATGCCAGCGCCTCGGAACTTGCCGGCCGCATTGTCGGTCTGGGATTCGGGTCGCCGCAGATCGTGAAAGAGTAAACGACCTACAATGACCGTCCCCTGTAATTCCCTTGGCGCCCTCCTGGAGCTTGCTGTCCGATGAAATTCCGCTTTGCCGCTGCTGCCATGGCCACGACCCTGTTCGTGGGCATGGTCTCCGCCCAGACCCCCTTGCCGACCCCGGCCCCGGCACCCGCTCCTGCCGCCGCCGCCCCCGTTACCGTGGCCACCCCGCCGGCGCCCAAGCCCAGCGTGGCCAAGGCCTGGGTGCTGATGGATTACGCCACCGGCCAGGTGCTGGCCGGCGAGAACATCCATGAACAGCTGGCCCCGGCCAGCATCACCAAGGTGATGACCTCGTACGTGGTTGCCGCCGAAGTGAAGAACGGCAAGGTCCGTACCGACGACCAGGTGATGATGAGCGAGCGTGCCTGGCGCGAAGGTGGCGCCGGCACCGACGGCAGCTACAGCGGCTTCCCGGTCAATCAGACCGCGCGTCTGGAAGACATGGAAAAGGGCATGGCGATCCAGTCGGGCAATGACGCCGCCATCGCGCTGGCCGAACATGTGGCCGGCAGCGAAGAAGCCTTCGCCTCGCTGATGAACAGCTACGCCGCCAGGATCGGCATGAAGGACTCGCACTTCGTCAACGCCCACGGCCTGAGCGCCGAAGGGCATCGCACCACCGCCTACGACCTGGCGCTGCTGGGCCGTGCGTTCGTGCGCGACTACCCGGAAACCTACGCCTACAACAAGGTGAAGGAATTCACCGTGGGCAACATCACCCAGCCCAACCGCAACCTGCTGCTGTGGCGCGACCAGAGCGTGGACGGCATCAAGACCGGACACACCTCCGAAGCGGGCTACTGCCTGATGAGCTCGGCCCAGCGTGGCGACCAGCGCCTGATCGCCGTGGTGCTGGGCGGTGCTTCGGAGAAGCAGCGCGCCGATGACAGCCTGGCGCTGCTCAACTGGGGCTTCCGCTTCTTCGAAACGCACCGCATGTACGAGCCGGGCAAGGCCGTGGCCGAACACAAGGTGTGGAAGGGCAAGGCCGATACGCTGCAGCTGGGCGTGGCCCAGCCGCTGCTGGTGAGCGTGCCGCGCGGCCGCTACAACGACCTCAAGCCGAGCATCGACGTGCCCAAGACCCTGGAAGCCCCGTTCACCGCGGGCCAGGCAGTGGGTACGCTGAAGGTGACCCTGGACGGCAAGGTGGTGGCGCAGGCTCCGCTGGTGGCAGTGGCCGCGGTGGAAGAAGCCGGCTTCTTCAAGCGCCTGTGGGACAGCTTCTGGATGTGGTGGGAATCGGAATAACGGTTCCGCCTGGAACGGCAAAAAAAAGACCGGCGCAAGCCGGTCTTTTTTCTTTTCGGTGTGCCCACCAACGGTGGGCACCTACCCGCAGATCGCTATAGCGATCTGCTGATCGTGAAGGACCCGTAGATCGGCGACTGGTCCTGCAGGT
Organism: Stenotrophomonas sp. SrG; assembly: GCF_050031795.1. Taxonomy (NCBI): domain Bacteria; kingdom Pseudomonadati; phylum Pseudomonadota; class Gammaproteobacteria; order Lysobacterales; family Lysobacteraceae; genus Stenotrophomonas; species Stenotrophomonas sp. SrG. The sequence continues at coordinate 3,315 of NZ_JBNBBE010000017.1, read as the reverse complement.
CGAACTCGCGGGTGCTGTGGTAGCGGGCGAGGGCGAACTTCCAGCGGTTGTACATCACCGCCAGGCCGTAACCGCCCTGGGCCACCCAGTTGCGCTTGTCCACGCTGTGGCTGTTGCGGAAGGTGTTGCCGTCCAGGGTGATGTCGCGGATCACCCAGGCCGCGTCGGTGGTGGCGAACAGGTGGAACGACCACCCGGTCGGCTTGCCGCCGCGGGTCGGCGCGGTGTTTTCGCCGGCCGGGCGCAGCGGGGTGCTGCCGAAATCGTCCGGCAGCTTCCAGCCGAAGCGGACTTCGCCGCCGGCATTGAGGTGGGTGGCGAGGTTGCCGACCGCACCGCCGTAGTGGCTGATCGCATCCCAGCCCCAGCCGGCCAGGTTGTCCTCGGCATCGCCCCAGCGGTGCATGCGCTCGTGGGTGAGCATGAACACCGGCTCGTTGTGCAGCTGGTTGTCCCAGCCCTGGAATTTCTCATCGCCCAGCGCGTCATGCACGGCGTCCTGCACTTCCTTGCCCAGCGCCCACGGCCCGACTACGCCGAGCGCGAGCTGGGTGGTCTGCAGGCGGTCGCCGCGACGGGCGTTGTAGCCGAAGCTGCCGATCAGCACGCCGGCATACGGCCGATCGTCCTCGATCACGTCGCGGCGGGTGAAGTCCTTGGGGGTGTAGATCTGCTGGGCGAAGCTGAAGATCATGTTCTGCTGCTCGAACTCGCCGGGGGCCAGGCGTTCGAGGTGGCGGTTGACCCAGCGGGCAAGCTTCGGCAGGCACGGATCGTCGGTGTAATCGACCAGGTTGGGCGAGACGAAGGTGATCTGCGCCCCGTTGGTGTAGCCCTGGTCCTGGTCGGCGCCGCCGAACAGATCGTTGTCGACGCGGAAGTTGACCTGCGGCGGGTGCTCGCGCATGGCGTCGGGCCCGCATTGTTCGGCTGCCTGTACCGCAGGCGCGGCTGCTGCAAGAACACCGGCAAGTGCGGCCGGTAACGCGAATCGCTTCAGAAGCATAAGATTCCCGCGGATGGTTTATTCATTTTTAAGCGGGAGCAGGGTATTCACGGCGTGATGCCCTGACCAGCACCGCGCACGCACTGGTGCGTCTTGTTCGTGAAGGCCGATCTTCACGTACCGTTCGGCGCAGCTGTGGGCACGATCATGCAGGTCTTGGGTTCAGACGCTTCCGTCCCCATAATCGCGGTCATGGAAATCAAGTCTGACAATCCCGAACACGGCTTCCAGTTCCCCGGTCAATTCGAGCTCAGCGCCATGGGCGCCGCGAACATCGGTCTGGAGCACGAACTTCCGCAGCTGCTGCATCTGGCCGGCATCCAGGTGCTCAAAGAGCGCATCACCTGGAAGACCTCGTCCAACGGCAAATACGTGTCCGTGAAGCTGGTCTTCATGGCCGAAAGCCGCGAGCAGCTGGACCTTGCCCACACCGCGCTGCGCGACCACCCGGAAGTGAAGTGGACGCTGTAACCAGCTGCGAAACCACCGCTGCACCGGGCCAGCGCCCGGCGCAGCCGGCGATCGTGCGCGACCTGGGCCGCCAGCCCTATGCGCCGGTCTGGCACGCAATGCAGCGTTTCACTGATGCACGCAACGACGACACCCCGGACGAACTGTGGGTGGTCGAGCACGATCCGGTGTTCACTCTGGGCCAGGCCGGCAAGGACGAGCACGTGCTGGCCCCGGGCGATATCCCGGTGCTGCACGTGGACCGCGGCGGCCAGGTGACCTACCACGGGCCGGGCCAGATCGTGGTCTACCCGCTGCTGCAGCTGCGCCGGCTGGGGATCGGGGTGCGCGATTACGTGTGCCGGATCGAGCAGGCGATCATCGACACGCTGGACGAGTGGAATATCGGGGCTGAACGGCTGGACGGCGCGCCGGGGGTCTACGTGGGCGGGGCCAAGGTGGCCGCGCTGGGCATCCGGGTCCGCCGCGGCTGCACCTTCCATGGGCTGGCCTTCAACGTGGCGATGGACCTGGAGCCATTCCACCGCATCAACCCCTGCGGCTACCAAGGGCTGCAGGTCACCTCGATGGTAGACTTGGGGGGACCGTCCGGCATGGCGGCCGTCAAGCCGGTACTGCTGGGCCATCTGGCCCGCCAGTTCGGGTTGGACCTCCAGCCTGCCACGGACCTGCCCGATCTGACTGACGCGGCCTGAGCGCCGCCGACCAAGGCCATGACTGAAACCACCGCTCGCATCATTCCCCTGCAGGTCGTGCAGGGCGACACGCCGTCCGCCGCGCCGTTGCAGGCCGGTGTCAAACAGCTGGGCGGTGACAAGATCGGCCGCTCGCCGGTGCAGTTCGCCGACGCACCGGTGCTGCGCAAGCCGTCGTGGATCCGGGTCCGGATTCCGTCGGGCAACGCGGTGCAGACGCTGAAGGCCAAGCTGCGCGAGAACCGCCTGGTGACGGTCTGCGAGGAAGCCAGCTGCCCCAACATCCACGAGTGCTTCAGCCACGGCACGGCAACGTTCATGATCCTGGGCGAGGTCTGCACGCGGCGCTGCTCGTTCTGCGACGTGGCCCACGGCCGGCCGAAGCCGCCGGACGCGGGTGAGCCGGCCAGCCTGGCCCAGACCGTGGCCGACATGGGCCTGAAGTACGTGGTGGTGACCAGCGTGGACCGCGATGACCTGCGCGACGGCGGTGCCCAGCACTTCGCCGACTGCATCGGGGCGATCCGGGCCAAGTCGCCGAACACGCGCATCGAAGTGCTGACCCCGGACTTCCGCGGCAAGGGCCGCATGGAGCGGGCGCTGGACATCCTGGCGACCAACCCGCCGGACGTGTTCAACCACAACATCGAAACCGTGCCGGACCTGTACCGCAACGTACGCCCGGGTGCGGATTACCAGTGGTCGCTGACCCTGCTGAAGAACTTCAAGGCGCAGCACCCGTCGATCGCGACCAAGTCCGGCATCATGCTGGGCCTGGGCGAGGACATGGACCAGGTGCGGGCAACCATGCGCGACCTGCGCGCGCACGACGTGGACATGATCACCATCGGCCAGTACCTGCAGCCGACCGCACACCACCACCCGGTGCTGCGTTACTGGACGCCCGAGGAATACAAGGAACTGGAGGTCTACGGTTACGAGCTGGGCTTCAGCCACGTGGCCTCCGGCCCGATGGTGCGCTCTTCGTACCACGCCGATGTGCAGGCAAAGGGCGCTGGCGTCGCCTGAGCCCTGGTTCTTCTCCCGTCTGATTGGAGCGCGCGCTCCGATCAGACGCGGCTGCCGGTGAATCGAGCGCCGGGCCGCCATGCCCTTTCCGGCGAATGTCCCCCGGCGTCGGCA
>NZ_JBNBBE010000016.1:17400-80045 GCF_050031795.1 Stenotrophomonas sp. SrG | reverse complement strand
TCGGAAGCCGCCGCCAATGCAGCGGCGAATGCGGCCGCTGCCGCAGCGCAGAAGCCGGCCACGCAGGGCCCGAGCGAAGAACAGATGCAAGCCATCCGCGCCCGCATCCAGGCGCGTCGCCAGCAATTGCAGCAGCAACAGTCGCAGCAGCCGCCCGCGGGCGGCTCCGGCCAAACCAAATAGAGTGAAAGCATGACATTGCGTCTTTTCTCCCTGTCGTTCGCCGTGGCCCTGCTTGCAGGCTGCGCCTCCGTGCCCGGTCCCGAAGTGCGCCGCGACGCGGTCCTTGATGGCAAGCACCAGGTGGTGGCCGGTGACGGTTCGCACGATGGCGTGGACGCGCAGCCGCTGAACGCCGCCGGCGCACCGCAGCCGGTGATCCGCCGCGGCAGCGGCACCATGATCAACCGCAGTGCCGCCGCCGCGCCGTCGCCGGCGTTGTCGCAGGCCAGCACCGGTACCGCCACCTTCAATTTTGAAGGCGAATCGGTGCACGCGGTGGTCAAGGCGATCCTGGGCGACATGCTCGGCCAGAACTACGTGATCGCGCCCGGCGTGCAGGGCACGGTAACCCTGGCCACGCCCAAGCCGGTGTCCTCGGCGCAGGCGCTGAACCTGCTGGAGATGGTGCTGGGCTGGAACAACGCGCGCATGGTCTACAGCGGCGGCCGTTACAACATCGTGGCCGCCGACCAGGCATTGGCCGGCACCGTCGCACCAAGCACCGCGCCGGCGGCCAACGCGCGCGGTTTCGAAGTGCGCGTCATCCCGCTGCAGTACATCTCCGCCACCGAAATGAAGAAGGTGCTCGAGCCGTACGCGCGGCCGAACGCGATCGTCAACGTCGACAGCGGCCGCAACGTGATCACCCTGGGCGGTACCCGCAGCGAACTGGAAAACTACCTGCGCACGGTCGAGATATTCGATGTGGACTGGCTGTCGGGCATGTCCGTGGGCGTGTTCCCGATCCAGACCGGCAAGGCCGAGCAGGTCGCGGCGGACCTGGAGAAAGTGTTCGGCGAAGAGAGCAAGACTCCCAGCGCCGGCATGTTCCGCTTCCTGCCGCTGGAGAACGCCAATGCCGTACTGGTGATCACCCCGCAGGCGCGTTACCTGGACCAGATCCAGCAGTGGCTGGAACGCATCGATACTGCCGGCGGCAGCGCCCGGCTGTTCTCCTACGAACTGCGCTACGTCAAAGCCAAGGACCTGGCCGAGCGCCTGGCCGAAGCCTTCGCCAGTGAGAACAGCCGCGGGGGCCGTGGCGGCAGCAGCTCACTGGCGCCCGGCGCCAACGTGCAGGAGCTGGGCAGCCGCGACGGCACCAATGGCAACAGCCTCAGCAGCACCGGCAACAGCGGCACCACCCGCACCGGCGGCATGGGCGACGGCACCATGAACCTGCCGCAGCGGCAGCCGGGCAACGCCAGTTTCAACCTGGAAATCCAGGGCGATTCGGTCGGCGTGTCGGCGGTGGAGGAAACCAACACGCTGCTGGTGCGGTCCACCCCGCAGGCGTGGCGTTCGATCCGTGAAGTCATCGAAAAGCTCGATGTGATGCCGATGCAGGTGCACATCGAAGCACAGGTCGCCGAGGTCTCGCTCACCGGCGACCTCGCCTATGGCGTGAACTGGTTCTTCGAACAGGCGGTGGCGACCGGCAAGACCGAAAGCGGCATCGACCTGCCCAGCGCACTGGGCCGCTCGATCTGGGGCAGCATTTCCGGGCGGGTAGGCGAGGGCGGCCTGGGTTGGACCTTCCTGGGCAAGAACGCCGCCGCGGTAGTGACCGCACTGGACAAGGTGAGCAACCTGCGCCTGCTGCAGACCCCGTCGATCTTCGTGCGCAACAACGCCGAAGCCACTCTCAATGTAGGCACGCAGATCCCGATCAACTCGGTGTCGGTCAACACCGGCGTGGGCGGCGACAACACCTACAGCCAGGTGCAGTACCTGGACACCGGCGTGATCCTGAAGGTGCGGCCGCGCATCACCCGCGATGGCGTGGTGTTCCTGGACATCGTGCAGGAAGTGAGCTCGGCCGGCGCCATCCCATCCGGCTGCGACGCCACCCGCACCACCTGCAACCCGCCGATCAACACCCGCAAGATCTCGACCGAGGCGGCGGTGCAGAGCGGGGACACCATCATGCTGGCCGGCCTGATCACCAATTCGGACGAGAACGGCGCCAACGGCGTGCCGGGCCTGAGCCGGATCCCGGTGCTCGGCGCGCTGTTCGGCAGGAAGACCCAGAACACCGACCGCTCCGAGGTGATCGTGCTGCTGACCCCGACCATCGTGCGCAACGCGCAGGAGTCGCGGAACCTGACCGACGAATACAGCAACCGCTTCCGCGCCATGGAACCGTTCCCGTCCCGCCCCAAGCGCTGAGTCCTGCTACGCTGCGGTCACGACGCCGCACACAGGGGGACGGATGGGAACGATCGTGTTGCTGCCGATCGGGGTCGATGACAGCGCGCTGGACCGCTGCCTGGCGGCGCTGGATGCCGGCACGCCGGCGCAGACGCCAGTGTGGCTGGCCGACGATGGCCAGGCCGGGCCGCGTGCGCAGGCGGTGATCGCGCACTGGCTGGAAAGCACCCCGCTGCGCGCCGAGTACACCCGACGCGCGCGTGCGATCGGCGAAGTAGCGCACCTGGATGAAATGCTGCGCGCCTGCGAAGGCAGTGAGGTGGTGGTGCTGGCGCCCGATGCGGTACCGGCGCCGGGCTGGCTGCAGCAGCTGGATGCCTGTTTCGCGCGCGATGCCTCGATCGGTTCAGCCACGCCCTGGTGCAATGCCGGCGAAACCGCGGCCTGGCCCCGGCTGGGCGAGATCAACCCGGTGCCGGACGATCTGGAGGCGATGGCGCATGCCTGCGCCGCACTGCCGACCCTCGACCCGGAACTGCCTTCGGCGGTGACCCACGCGGTCCTGCTGCGGGCCAACGCGCGGCGCAAGGCCGGCGGCCTGGACATGCACAGCTATGGTTCCTGGAACGCGGCGTTGATCGACCTGAGCCTGCGCATGGCCGGCCTGGGCTGGCGCAACGCGCTGTGTGCCAATGCCTATGTCGCGCGCGACGGTGAAGCACGGGCGCACGACGGTGACCTGGAAGCACTGGGCACGCGCTGGCCGACCTGGCAGCCGCGGCTGGCCGGGTTCCTGATGGGTGACCCGCTGCTGCAGGTCAGGCAGGACCTGCAGCGCCTGCACCAGCAGGCGATAATGCCCCGGTCGCAGGGCGATCTGTTCGGACCGCCCGCCGCAACCGCTCCGGAGCCGCCTGCTTGAATCCCTGCATTGCCGTCATCATCGTCAGCTACCAGAGTGCCAGCACGCTGGACCAATGCCTGACGCGGTTGCGCGCGGCCGACGAGGTCGCCGAGATCCGCGTGGTCGACAACAATTCCGACGATGGCACGCTGGACATCGTGCAGCGCCATGCAACTGCCGACCCGCGCCTGCACTTCATCGCCAACCCCGACAACCCGGGCTTTGCTGCCGCCAACAACCAGGGCGTGGCCGACAGCCGGGCGCCGTGGTTGGCCTTCATCAACCCGGACCTGATGGTCCAGGCCGGTACGCTGGCGCAGCTGCGTCAGCGCGGAGAAGCCCTGGGCGATTGCGTGCTGGGCGTGGAGCAGGTGGACGAGCAGGGCCAGCCCGATGCGGCGGTGCGCCGCCGCGATCCCGATTTCGGCGCCATGCTGCGCCACCCGGGGCAGGGCGCAAAGCTTGCCATCCCGGCTGACCCGACGCAGGTGCTGCAGACGGTGCCGGCGCTGTCCGGAGCGCTGCTGTTGATGCCGCGCGCGCTGTTCGACCGCATCGGCGGCTGGGATGCCGGCTACCGCCTGCATGCCGAAGACCTTGACCTGTGCCGGCGCGCCCGCGAAGCCGGGGCGGTGGTGGCCATCGCCAATGACCTGCAGGTGGTGCATGTGCGCGGCGTGTCGAGCCGTTCGCGGCCGTTCTTCGTGGAATGGCACAAGCATCGCGGTCTGTGGCGTTACTTCCGCCGGTTCGAGGCGCCGCGGCGCAACCTGCTGGTGCAGGCCGCCGTCTGGGGCGCGATCTGGGCGCACGCCGCGGCTCAGGTCCCACGGTTGTTGCGCCGGCGCTGAAAGGCGGCGGATGGCGCAGCCCGGTAGGTACCGACCGTTGGTCGGTACATGCTCGCAGGCGCATAATCCGGGCATGATCATCCAGTCCCTGCTCGACACCGACCTGTACAAATTCACCATGATGCAGGCGGTGCTGCACCAGCACCCCGGCGCGCAGGTCCAGTACCGGTTCAAGTGCCGCACGCCGGGCATCGACCTGGCGGCGTTCATCGACCAGATCAACGCCGAGATCGATCATCTGTGCAGCCTGCGCTTCAGCCCCGAAGAGCTGGACTACATGCGCGGGCTGCGCTTCGTGAAGCCGGACTTCGCCGACTTCCTCGGCCTGTTCCATCTGGACCGCAAGTACATCGACCTGCGCCCGTCGCAGGCCGTACCGGGCGAGATCGAGCTGGACATCACCGGGCCGTGGCTGCACACGATCCTGTTCGAAGTGCCGCTGCTGGCGATCATCAACGAGGTCTGGTTCCGCAACACCAGCACGCCGGACTTCGCCGAAGGCGAGCGTCGCCTGCACGCCAAGACCGCGCTGCTGCGCGATACACCGGGCTTCGAGCTGTGCCGCATTGCCGACTACGGCAGCCGCCGCCGCTATTCGCGCGACTGGCACGCACGCATGCTGCCGATGATGCGCGATGCGCTGGGCGACCAGTTCGTGGGCACCAGCAACGTGCATTTCGCGCGGCTGTACGGCATGACCCCGCACGGCACCATGGCCCATGAGTACCTGCAGGCGTTCCAGGCGCTGGGTCCGCGCCTGCGCGATTCGCAGGTGGCGGCACTGGAATCGTGGGCGCGCGAGTATCGCGGCGACCTGGGCATCGCGCTGTCGGACGTGGTCGGGCTGGACGCGTTCCTGCGCGATTTCGACATGTACTTCTGCAAGCTGTTCGATGGCGTGCGCCATGATTCGGGCGACCCCTTCAGCTGGGGCGACCGGATGCTGGCGCACTTCAAGGAGCGCCGCGTGGACCCGCGCAGCAAGGTGCTGGTGTTCAGTGACGGGCTCAACATCGAAAAGGTGATGCGCCTGTTCGATTACTTCCGTGGCCGCTGTCAGGTTGCGTTCGGGGTGGGCACCCACCTCACCAACGACCTGGGCCCGACCCCGCTCAACATCGTGATCAAGATGGTCCGCTGCAACGGCCAGCCGGTGGCCAAGCTCAGCGATTCGCCGGGCAAGAGCATGTGCGACGACCCGGGCTACCTCGCCTACCTGCGCCAGGTATTCGAGCTGCCGCCGGCATGAGGCGGGTCACGACCAACGGTCGTGACCTACCGACCAGACACCGGTCGTAACCTCCCCGTCCAACCACCGGTAGGTCACGACCGTTGGTCGTGACGCTCTCGTCCCACCACCGGTAGGTCACGACCGTTGGTCGTGACGCTCTGTATCATTCCAGCGCGTAGCGCAGAACGAACAACCCAGCCACCAGCCACACCGCCGGATGCACGTCGCGCCAGCGCCCGGTACCGGCCTTCAACACGGCATAGGCGATGAAGCCGAACGCCAACCCGTTGGCGATCGAATAGGTAAACGGCATCGCCAGCGCGCACAGCGCGGCGGGCACGGACTCGGTGAGGTCGTTCCAGTCCACATCCACCAGTTCGCGCAGCATCAGCCCGGCCACGAACAGCAGCGCCGGTGCGGTGGCATAGCCGGGCACCATGCCGGCCAGCGGCGAGAACAGCAGCGCGGCCAGGAACAGCGCGGCCACCACCAGCGCGGTGAGGCCGGTGCGGCCACCGGCCTGCACGCCGGAGGCGCTTTCGGCAAAGGCGGTGGTGCTGCTGGTACCCAGCAGCGAGCCGGCCACGATGGCGGTGCTGTCGGCCAGCAGCGCACGCCCAAAGCGCTTCTGCGCGCCCGGCAGCTTGAGCAGGCCGGCACGGCCGACCACGCCATACAGGGTGCCGGTGGCATCAAACACTTCAACCAGCACGAACACCAGCACCACCTGCAGCAGCACGGCAATGGGCGCGCCGCCGTCGTGGTGCAGCAGGCCCGGCAGGTCGAGCTGCAGGAAGGTGGGCGCCAGGCTGGGCGGCAGCGAGATGACACCCTGGTACTGCACGGCGCCCAGCAGCCAGGCGGCGCCGGTGACGGCAAGAATGCCGATCAGGATGGCACCGCGCACGCGACGTGCTTCGAGGATGGCGATCAGCAGGAAGCCGGCCAGGGCCAGCAGCGGCGGGGCGGTGTTGAGTGGGCCGAGCGCAACCAGGGTGTCGGGGTTGGCGATGATCACGCCGGACTTCTGCAGGGCGATGATGGCCAGGAACAGGCCGATGCCGGCGACGATGGAGGCGCGCAGCGAGGCGGGAATACCGGCCACCAGCCAGGCGCGCACGCCGGTCAGCGACAGCGCCAGGAACACCAGGCCGGAGATGAACACGGCGGCCAATGCCTGCTGCCAGGGCAGGCCGGCGGCACCGACCACGGTGAAGGCGAAGAACGCATTCAAGCCCATGCCCGGCGCCATGCCCACCGGGAAGTTCGCGGCGAACGCCATCACCAGCGAGCCCAGCGCGGCGGCCAGGCAGGTGGCGACGAACACGGCGCCCGGGTCCATGCCGGTGGTGGACAGGATGTCGGGATTGACGAAGACGATGTAGGACATCGTCAGGAACGTAGTCAGCCCGGCCAGCAGTTCGGTCCGCACGGTGGTGCCGTGCTGTTTGAGCTGGAACAGGTTTTCAAGCAGCTTCATGGCGGGGGTCCATGTCTCTTTTGGTTGGATCACAAGCGAAGTCAAAGGCCTTCGTTTGATGCGGCCCTCCCGGATACGGTCGGTGGCCATGGAAAATCAAATGCCGTTTCGATCATTTCCATGCGTGCTGCGTAGGGACACGCCATGCGTATCTGCTCTTCCTGTCCGCACGCGACCAATCTTCGAGGGAGGCCGGCGGGCAGCCCCTGTAGGGACTGTCAAAAACATGGATGTTTTTGCCAAGCCCCCAAGGATGGGTTTACGGCGTGTCCCGTAAGGGGCTGCCCGACTGCCTCCCGGCCCGTAGGACTGGAAACGCTGCCGTTGCCGTTGCCGTTGCTCTAAGAAAGCCCGTCCAGCGCAGCGCGCAACCCAGCCACGGTGTTGGCATCCGTCTGCGTCCAGTCGTTGTCCAGCCCGCGCAGGTCAGCATTGCGATAACGCATCCCGGAGACGCGGACCGCCTTTGCAGACGCGTGCAGTTCACGGCATCCGGTAGCCGTGGCAATGTCCGCGACGTTGCCCGGACCAATACCCGCGCCGGCCATCACGCAAAGGCGCTCACCCGCTTGTGCGACCAGCCTGGCCAGCATGTCGCTGCCCGCTTCCGCGCTGGCCTGGCCACCGGAACTCAGCACCCGCTGGCAGCCCAGCGCGATCACCTGCTCCAACGCGGTCGGCAGGTCACGCGCAGCGTCGAACGCCCGGTGGAAGGTGACGCCCAGCGGCCCCGCGGCGGCGACCAGTTCGCGGCACAGCGCGGCGTCGATGTTGCCGTCGGCATCCAGTGCGCCGATCACCACCCCGTCGCACCCCAACTGCCGGCACTGTGCGATATCGCGCAGCATGATGTCGGTTTCCAGGGCGTCGTAACGGAAGTCGCCCGGGCGCGGGCGGATCAGCACGAACAGCGGAATCCGTAACCGATCCCTCGCCACCGCGATGCTGCCGTGGGACGGCGTGGTGCCGCCCTCGGCCAGGTTGTCGAACAGTTCGATGCGGTCGGCACCGCCCTGCTGCGCCGCCAGGGCCGATGCAACGGAGTTCGAGGCGATCTCGAGGGTGCGCCGCTGCATGCTCAGGTCTGCTCGCTGGTGTATACCGAGGCCGAATCGCGCAGGTCGTCCTGGCGGTCCTTGTCGCATACCGCGTAGACGAAACCGCGATGCAGCGCGTACGCGCCGACCTCGCCATTGCGGTCCATGGCCAGGAAACAGACCTGCAGCGTCCTGCTGGCTTCGGGGCGCTTGCGCACCACCCGTGCGATCGCTTCGCGACAGGCTTCTGCAGGAGAGCGGCCCTGGCGCATCAGTTCCACCACCAGGAACGACGCTGCGTTGCGGATCATTTCCTCGCCTACGCCCGACGCGGTGGCCGCGCCTACCTCGTTGTCCACGTACAGGCCGGCACCGATGATCGGGCTGTCACCCACCCGACCATGCAGCTTCCACGCCATGCCGCTGGTGGTGCAGGCGCCGGCCAGCTGGCCCTGTATGTCCATGGCGAGGATGCCAAGCGTGTCGTGGTTGCTGCTGTCGCCTGGCCGCGTGCGCCGTTCGGCGTTGATCTCGGGGGTGTACTGCGCGGTCTTCAACCACTCCCGCCAGGCTTTTTCCGCAGCCGGAGTGAGCAGTTTTTCGCGCTTGAAGCCCTGCTGCACCGCGAACTGCTGGGCACCCTCGCCTACCAGCATCACGTGCGGGGTGTGTTCCATCACTTTGCGGGCAACCGATACCGGGTGCAGGATCTCGCTCAGCGCCGCCACCGAACCACAGCGGCCGTCGCCGGCCATGATGCTGGCATCCAGGCTCAGCACCCCGTCGCGGTCCGGGTTGCCGCAGCGCCCCACCGTCGGATTGCACAGTTCGCTTTCCGCCCAGCGCGCTCCGGTTTCCACCGCATCCAACGCACTGCCGCCGGTGGACAACACCTTCCACGCGGCCTGGTTGGCGCCTACGCCGAAATCCCAGGTGGACACCACCCGCGCGCGCCCGCTGGCCTGGGCCTGCACGCGCGGAAACGCCATCACGCCTGCGGCCAATGCACCGGCCTGTAGGAACTGTCTACGATCTGTCACTGGTTGCTCTCCCAACGCCGTGAACCAGCCCGGGAGGGCCGGGAAAATGCTTATGCGGCCGCGCAGCGATGTTCGGCGTGCCATACGGCCGCGCCCACCACGCCCAGCTCGCCATGTTCCACCCGCCACACCGGCACCTGCTCCAGCACCCGGCGCATCACGCCCTTGGCCAGGAAACGGGTGCGGAAGTGGCCATCGTCGAGGAAACGGGCCACGTGGCTGGAGATGCCGCCGGCCAGGTACACCGAGCGCGCCCCGAAGATCACCGCCAGGTCCCCGGCCAGGCTGCCCAGCCAACCGCAGAACACCTCCATCGTCTCGACCGCCAGCGCGTCGTCGCCCGCGTGCGCGGCGGCGATCAGGGCTTCCGGCGTGGTCCACTGCGGTTCCACCCCACGAATGCCGCACAGGCAGGGATACAGGTTCATCAGGCCGCTGCCGGACAGGATGCGTTCGTTGTCCACGTGGTCCCAGCGCGCCAGCATCTTCTGCAGCACCTGCAGTTCCAGTGCGGTGCCGGCGCCGAGCGCGGCATGCCCGGCTTCGCTGGCCAGCACCGCGCGTGCACCGGCCTCGAAGCGCAGTGCGCCGCCCAGCCCCGTGCCCGGGCCCAGCACCAGGGCGGGCCAGCGGTTGCCGTCGGCTGGCTCGCCGTTCAACGACACCAGGGTTTCCGCTGCCACGTGCGGAATCGCATAGGCAACGGCTTCGAAATCGTTGATCAGTTCCAGCGTGGCGAGCCCTGCGTCCCGGCGCGTGTCCGCCACCGAGACCGGCCACGGCAGGTTGGTGTTGACCAGGTGGTCGCCTTCCAGCAACCCGGCAATGGCGACCACCGCGGCGGCCGGCGCCAGGTGCTGCGAGGCACGGAACGCGGCGAGGATGGCCGCCAGGCTGGGGAACTCGGCGCAGGCAAAACGACGCAGGTTGCGGATGCGCGGCGCCTGGCCGGGCACCACGTCGGCCAGGGCGAGGCGTGCGTAGGTACCGCCGACATCGGCGACGATCAACGTGTCGCCTTGGGAACCCGGGCGCGGGTGGACCGGATGCGCGTCCGGGAACGGTATTGCAACGCTCACGCGCAGGCCTTGGGTGGATTCGATGTCATTGCCGGGATTTTCAGTGATCGTGTTGGCTTTGCAAAGCCGGGGTTTGCCATACCTGGGCGTATTGCGGTGTGCGTGCTGGACCGTTACGGGTTGGCTACCTGCAGGCGGTAGGTGGTGCTGGCCGTTGCCGTGGGGCCGTCGGCGTGGACGGCGCGAACGTCCACTTTGTGGGCGCCAGCGGCCAGATCCGTCGGCAGCGCGCCGCGCCAGAGGTGCGGCGAGGGCGTGGCTTCGGGCGAGCGGTCGAAACCGCGCAGGCGTTCGGCGGTGTCGTCGGCGACGTTCTCGACCACCAGGCGGGGGTCCGGCTGCTCCACCCGCTTCATGCTCTGCCACGCGCCATCGTCGACGCGATACTCCACGAGCGTGTCGGCCTGGCCCATGAACACGTTGGCGTACACGCCCCAGGCCGGGTATGCGCCCTTGCGCAGCACCTTGGGCGCGTGCAGGGCGATCTGGTAATCATCCGGCGCGCGCGCCACGTAATAGCGCAGGCCGTACTCGCCACCGGGCTTCACCGAGAGCACTGCGTACCCATTCGGGGTGCCGTCGCTCATGGTGGCATCTGGAATGCCGCTGCTGTCTTTCACGCCTGACCAGAACGCACCGCAGGCCGCGCCCACGTTGTACTCATGCAGCGGCTTGCTGCCCTGCCAGCCTTCGGCCGCACCGTGGTAGTAGTGCTGCTGGGTGTGGCTGTGCCCACTGAGGACCAGCACGTTCGGGAAATCCTTGAGCAGGGCGAACAGGCGCGCGCGGTCGGCGTGGCGGAAGGTCTCGCGGCCCGGCGCGGCATCGAACAGCGGAATGTGCATGCCCAGCACCAGCAGGCGGTCACGCGGCACGCTCTTGAGGTAGTTGGCCAGGAAGGTGAACTGGTCCGGGCGCAGGCCGCCGACGTACTTCGGCTTCGCAGCCGGGTCATACACCACGTCATCCAGGAACACGAAGCTGGCGCCGCCCTCCTCCACCGCGTAGGTGTCCGGGCCATAGACCGCGCGCCAGCTGTCCAGCGAATGGCGGTCATCGCCGGCATCCATGTCCAGGTCGTGGTTGCCCGGCACATGGAACCACGGCACCTGCAGCTGTGCGGTGGCCTTGTTGATCTGCGGGTACAGCGACAGATCGTCGTTGACGATGTCGCCCAGCGTGGTGCCCAGCCGCGCCGGATGCTTGCCGATGATCGGTTCGACGATGGCACGATGGTAATAGCCTACGTCCTGGCGGCTGGCAGTCTGCGAATCGGTGAATACCAGCATCTCGAAGCCGGCGCGTGCGGCGTCGGCGTCCTTGACCGGCTCCAGCGCGAAATCCCAGTTGCGCACATTGCCGCCGGTGGCAGCGATGCCGTCGTACTTCAGCCGCGGCGACCCCTGCGGGGCGTAGTGCCGCCAGTAGCTGGGCATGCCGTTGGCGGCGGCCGGGAAGCGGAATTCGTCGGGCTTGATCACGAACACGGTCTGGCCATCGCGGACCGGCAGGCTGTAGCTGCCGTCGGCGGCGGTGCGCACGATCTGCTCACCATTGGAGACCTGCACCCCTGCCAGCGCCGGGTCGGTCGGACCCCGACCGGGCTTGCCGTCGCGCTCCTGGTAGACCTTGCCGGTCACGGTGGCCTCGCTGGCCCAGGCAGGTGCGGACATCAACAGCAGGCAGGCCAGCCAGGCAGCAGTGCGGGTCATCGAGGCGTTCCGTTGGAGGTGGGCGATTGTAAAGCCGCACATCATCCCCTGTGGCCCGTTTCAACGACGTTAAATGGGATGCCGCCTGCTCATCCGGCGTGGCGGGCCACCAGCACGCCAACCGCATCCTGCAGCGACAGCCCACGGGCGCGCAGCAGCACGGTGAGGTGGAACAGCAGGTCCGCCGATTCGCCAAGCAATGCGCCGTCGTCCTGCACCACGCCAGCCAGTGCCGTCTCTACGCCCTCTTCGCCCACTTTCTGCGCGATCCGGCGCAGACCCTGCTCGAACAGGGTGGTGGTGTAGCTGTTGGCCGGGCGCTGCTGTTCGCGTTCGCGCACCAGCGCGTCGAGACGACCGAGGAAGTTGCCGGGCGCCTGTGCGAAGCAGCTCTCGCTGCCGGTATGGCAGGTCGGGCCAGCCGGGCGCGCGCTCACCAGCAGGGTGTCGCGGTCGCAGTCCACGCGCACGGCGACCACCGCCAGCACGTTGCCGGACGATTCGCCCTTGGTCCACAGCCGCTGCTTGCTGCGGCTATAGAAGGTCATGTGCCCGGTTTCCAGGGTCAGCGCCAGCGATTCGGCGTTGGCGTAGCCCAGCATCAGCACCGCGAGCGTGTCGGCGTCCTGCACCACCACGGGCAACAGCCCATCGCCCTTGGCCCAGTCCAGCTGTTCCAGCGACTCACGGGAGGGCAATACTTCAATAGACATCACGAACCTCGATCTGCTGCTCGCGCAGGAACTGCTTGAGCGCGGGAATGGCAATGGCGCCACTGTGGAACACGCTGGCGGCCAGCGCACCGTCAACATCGGCCTGGTCGAACACATCGGCGAAGTGCTGCATGTCGCCGGCACCGCCGGAGGCGATCAGCGGCACGCTGCACAGCGCCCGCGCCTGGCGTAGCTGGGCCACGTCGTAGCCGCGGCGCACTCCGTCGCTGTCCATGCAGTTGAGCACGATCTCGCCGGCGCCACGGCGCTGGGCTTCCACCAGCCAGTCCAGGGTCCGCACCGGCACCGCCTGGGTCTTGTCCGGGTCGCCGCTGAAGCGGCGCACGCGCCACTCGCCATCGGGCTCGCGCACCGAATCGATGCCGACCACCACGCACTGCACGCCGAAAGCATCGGCCAGCTCTTCGATCAGCGCGGGGCGGCCCAGCGCCGGCGAGTTGATCGAGATCTTGTCCGCGCCGGCATACAGCACGCGGCGGGCGGTCTCCACGTCGCTGATGCCACCCGCCACGCAGAACGGAATGTCGATCAGCCGCGCGATGCGCTCGATCCAGCCCACGTCCACCGCGCGCCCTTCCGGGCTGGCGCCGATGTCGTAGAACACCAGCTCGTCGGCGCCCTGGTCGCGGTAGCGCAGCGCCAGTTCGGCGATGTCGCCCATGTCCACGTGGTCGCGGAAGCGCACGCCCTTGACCACGCGGCCATCTCGCACGTCCAAGCACGGAATCAGCCGGCGGCTCAACATGCCAGCGCCTCCTGCAGGGTCATGCGGCCTTCCAGCAGCGCTTTGCCCAGGATCGCCCCGCCGCAGCCGACCGCCTTGGCGTCGGCCACGTCTGCGCCACTGCGTACCCCGCCCGAGGCCTGCACCGCTACGCCAGGCAGCAGGTTGGAGAGATGACGGTAGAGGTCGATGTTGGGGCCGGACAGCATGCCGTCGCGGGCGATATCGGTGCACAGCAGGTGGCGCATGCCGGCCTGGGCATAACGCTGGGCCAGCACGTCCAGGGTCACGTCGGCGGTTTCGGTCCAGCCATGGACCGGCAGCAGCCAGCGGCCGTCGTCGGCCTGGCGCGCGTCCAGTGCGATGGTCAGGCGCTCGGCGCCAAACGCCTGCAGCCAGCCGATCACGGTCTCCGGCTCGCGCACCGACACAGAGCCCACCACCACGCGCGCCGCGCCGGCATCCAGCAGCCGCGCCACGTCGTCGCGGCGACGGATGCCGCCACCAGTCTGCACCTTCAGCCCGCTTTCGCTGGCAATCGCGCTGAGCAGCGGGGCCAAGGTGTAGCCGCCGGCGCGCGCGGCGTCCAGGTCGACCAGGTGCATCCAGCTCGCACCCGCTGCAGCGAACGCCTTCGCGCGCGGCAGCGGATCGTCGCCGTAGGTGGTCTGCTGGGCGTAGTCGCCCTGCAGCAGGCGCACCACGCGCCCCTCACGGATGTCCAACGCGGGATAGACGGTGAAACTCATGCGGGTTCGTTCTCGAGGAAGTTGCGCAGGATCCGCGCGCCGGTAGCGGCGGAACGCTCGGGGTGGAACTGCGCGCCACTGTGGCGGCCGCGCTGCACCACTGCCGCGAACAGGCCGCCGTGGTCGCAGGCGGCCACGGTGTGTTCGTTCAAGGGGGCGGCATAGCTGTGCACGAAGTAGGCGCTGGCGCGGTCGGCCACACCGTCCATCAACGCGGCCTGGCGCAGCGGGAGCAGCCGGTTCCAGCCCATGTGCGGGACGCGGATGCCGGTGGCCGGGTGCAGGTGGCGGACCACGCCCGGCAGCAGGCCCAGGCATTCCACGTTGCCCTCTTCGGAGTGTTCGAACAGCAGCTGCATGCCCAGGCAGATGCCCAGCAGTGGCACCTGCAGCTCACGCAGCGGCTGCACCAGGCCTTGCGCATGCAGGCGTGCCATGCCGTGCGGCGCCGCGCCCACGCCGGGCAGGATCACCCGCGATGCGCCGCGCAGGCCCGCCGCATCGCGCACCAGCTGCACGCGTGCCCCCAGTCGCTCCAGTGCGTAGCGCACCGAGCCGAGATTGGCGCCGCCGGCATCGATGAGGGCAACGTCGGTCACAGCGCCCCCTTGGTGCTGGGCAGCGCCGTGCCTTGCCGCGGCAGCGCCTGGCGCAGTGCGCGGGCCAGCGCCTTGAAGCAGGCCTCCACTTTGTGGTGGTCGTTGTCGCCGCGCACGCTCAGGTGCAGGTTCAAGCCCGAGGCATCGCACAGCGAGCGGAAGAAGTGCGGCACCAGCTCGGTCGGCATGTCGCCTACGCGCTCGCGCTTGAACTCACCTTCGAACACGAAGTATGGGCGGCCGCTGAAGTCCAGCGCGGCGCTGGCCAGGGTTTCGTCCATCGGCAGGGTGAAGCCGTAGCGGCCGATCCCGCGCTTGTCGCCCAGTGCTTCGCGCAGGGCCTGGCCCAGCGCCAGCCCGGTATCTTCGATGGTGTGGTGCTCGTCGATGTGCAGGTCGCCTTCTGCCTGCACGCTCAATGCAAAACCGCCGTGCTTGCCGATCTGCTCCAGCATGTGGTCGAAGAACGGCAGCCCGGTGTGCGTCTGCGGTTCGGCGGTGCGGTCCAGGTCGACCTCGACCCGGATGCGGGTTTCCCTGGTGTTGCGCTGTACGGTGGCGCGGCGTGGCGCGTCGGCAAGTTCATGGGCGATGCCGTTCCAGTCCCACTCACCACCAAACTGTGCGGTGCGCAGCTGGAAGCCACGGATGTTCATGTTCTGCGCGAACTGGATATCGGTCGGGCGGTCACCGACCATGGCCGAGCGCGCCCAGTCGATGCTGCGGTCCTGCAGGTACGGCAGCATCATGCCGATGCCGGGCTTGCGCGTGGGCGCGTTGTCGTGCGGCCAGGTGCCATCGATCAACACGTCACGGAACACGATGCCCTGGCTGGCGAAGATCTGCAGCATCAGGTCGTTGGGGCCGTCGAAGGATGCCTGCGGGTAGCCTTCGCTGCCCAGCCCGTCCTGGTTGCTGACGATCACGAACTGGTAGCCGGCATCGCGCAGCTTCAGCATCGCCGGGATCACATCGCGCACGAAGCGGATCTTTTCGTAGGCGTCGATCTGGAAATCGGCGGGCTCTTCGATCAGGGTGCCGTCGCGGTCGACGAACAGGATGGGGGTCATGCGGCGGCCCTCCGGGCGCTGAGTACCTGGAGCACGCGGTCGTTCTCCTCCGGGCTGCCAACGGTGATGCGCAGTGCATCGTGCAGTTGCGGCGCGGCGCGCTGGTCGCGCACCACCACGCCAGCGGCGAGCAGCGCGTCGAACGCGGCCTGGGCGTCACTGAAACGCACCAGCAGGTAATTGCCCTGCGAGGGGTACACGCGGACCACGCCGGGGGCCTGCTGCAGGGCCGCCGCCAGGCGGCCACGTTCGGCCTTGATCTGGGCCACGCGCGACGCGGTGACTTCAAGCGCGGCCGGTTCCAGCGCGGCCAGGGCCAGCGCAGTGCACGGCGCGGGCACCGGGTACGGGGCCTGGCAACGGCGCAGCGTCTGGATCAACGCGGGGGCGGCGATCAGGCTGCCGATCCGGGCGGCGGCCAAGGCGTGGGCCTTGGACAGGGTGCGCAGCACCGCTACGTTGTCACGGTGCGCCAGCAGACTGGTCGCCGATGCCTGCTCCGCGTACTCGCCGTAGGCCTCATCCACCACCACCAGTGCCCTGCCCTGCAGCGCCCGGGCAACGCGTTCGATGTCGTCCAGCGAGATCGTGCTGCCGGCCGGGTTCGACGGCGTGCACAGGAACACCAGCTTGGCATTCCCTGCCAGGGCGGCGGCGATGATGGCGTCGATATCCGCCTCCAACGCATCCCCGGCATCCCGCAGCGGCACTTCCAGCAGCGGTGCATTCTGCAGGCGCGCGCACACCGCATACATGCCGAACACCGGCGGGGTCACCAGCACGGCGTCGCGGCCGGGTTCGCACAGTGCGCGCACCAGCAGGTCGATGGCTTCATCACTGCCACGGCCGATCAGCAGCTGGTCGGGGGAGCAGCCGTACAGCGCGGCCAGCCGCGTGCGCAGCGCTTCGGGTTGCGGTTCGGGGTAGCGGCGGGCGATGCCCTGCGCGTCGGCAGGATTGGCCCAGGCCGATTCATTGGCGTTGAGCCATACGTCACCCACCAGCGCGCTGCTGCGTGCCGAGGAATACCCGGCGAACGCGCGCAGGTCGCTGCGCACCAGGTCGAGCACGGTACCGGCGCTCATGCGGCCGTCTCCATGCGCAGTGCCACCGCGTTCTCGTGCGCGTCCAGCCCTTCGGCACGCGCCAGCACGCGCGCGCAGTTGCCGATGGCGGCGATGCCGTGTGCGGTGGCGGCCTGCACGCTGATCATGTTCTGGAAGCTGGCAACGCTCACCCCGCTGTAGGCGCGCGCGGCGCCGGCGGTGGGCAGCACGTGGTTGGTGCCGCTGCAGTAATCGCCCAGCGCTTCGGGGGTGTAATCGCCCAGGAACACCGAACCGGCTGCTTCCACCTGCGCCAGCCAGTCGCGCGGTTCGCGCAGCGCCAGGATCAGGTGCTCGGGGGCGTAGCGGTTGCTGATCTGGAAGGCCTGTACCAGCGAATCGACCAGGATCAGGCGCGAGGACTGCAGTGCCTGCGCGGCGATGTCGGCGCGCGAGAGCTGCGCCAGCTGTGCCTGCACCTGCGCCTCGACCCTGGCCAGCATGTCGGCATCATCGGTAAGCAACAGCACCTGCGAATCGGGGCCGTGTTCGGCCTGCGAAAGCAGATCGGCGGCAACGAAGGCGGGGTTGGCGCCGGCATCGGCGATCACCAGGACTTCGGAAGGGCCGGCCGGCATGTCGATCGCCGCCGCGCCATCCTGGGCGACCTGCTGCTTGGCTTCGGTCACGTAGCTGTTGCCCGGACCATACAGCTTGTCGCAGGCAGGTACGCTGGCCGTTCCGTAGGCCATGGCGGCAATCGCCTGCGCACCGCCCAGCTTGAACACGCGGTGCACGCCGGTCAGGCGCGCGGCGACCAGCACGGCCGGATCGGCGCTGCCGTCGCGGCGCGGCGGGGTGCACAGCACCACTTCGCGGCAGCCGGCCAGCTGCGCCGGCACGCCGAGCATCAAGGCGGTGGACGGCAGCGGCGCGCTGCCCGCCGGCACGTACAGGCCGACGCGGCCAATGGGCCGCACCATGCGTTCGCAGCGCACGCCCGGCGCGGTTTCCACCGCATAGCCCTGGCTCATGCCGGCCTTGTGGAACAGGCGGATGCGCTCGGCGGCCTCGGTCATCGCCTGGCGCAGCTCGACCGGTACCGCACGCTCGGCGGCGGCGAACTCCTCATCATTCACTTCAAACGAGGCCGGGGCCACGCCGTCGAAACGCAGGCTGATTTCGCGCAGGGCGGCATCACCATCATCACGCACCGCCGCGATCAGCGCGGCCACCGATTCGCGGGTACGCGCGGCCACGGCCTGCACCGGACGCTGCAGCGCCTGTGCCTGTTCGCTGTCGCTCAACTGGGACCATTGCAGACGATTCATGCCAGCGACCGCTCCACGCTCAATACCATCAACCCCTGGGCGCCTGCGCGCTCCAGCTCTTCCAACCGCTGCCAGGTCAATGCGCCGTGGCACATGGTCTGCAAACGCAGGTGGCCGCCATCATCGGGCAACTGCACCAGCGGGTCGGCATCGGGCAACAGGCGGGCCAGTTCAGACACGCGGTCCAGTTCGGCGCGGAACATCAGCAGCTTGCTGTCCTGCAGCTTCACCACGCCGTCGAGGCGGCGCAGCAGCATGGCCATCAGGCCAGCGCGGGCATCGTCGGGGGTTTTCACCGGGCCGGCCAGCACGGCTTCGCTTTCCAGCAGCGTTTCCACCGGCTTGAGCTGGTTGGCGGCCAAAGTGGCGCCGCTGGAGACAAGGTCGCAGATCAGGTCGGCGGTGCCCAGCCGCGGAGCGATCTCCACCGAACCGGACAGCTCCACCACCTGGGCATCCACGCCGCGCTCGGCCAGCCAGTCGGCCAGGATCGCGGGGTAGCTGGTGGCGATGCGCTTGCCGGCCAGCTGCTGCACGCCCTGCCAGTCCCATTCCTCGGGCACGGCCAGCATCAGCCGGCACTGGCCGAAGTTCAGGCCGCGCAGCGCCTGGTAGGCATCGGGCAGGCCGATGCGGCGGCGGGCGGCGCCCTGCTCGTCCAGTTCATTGCGGCCGACGATGCCGAAATCGCAGACGCCGTCGGCGATCAGGCCGGGGATGTCGTCATCGCGCACCAGCAGCAGGTCCACCGGCAGCGATTCGCCGTAGCAGAACAGCTTGTCGCGGCTCTGCCGCCAGCTCAGCCCGCAGGCGGTCAACAGGCTGCGCGCCGGTTCGGCCAGGCGCCCGCTCTTCTGGATGGCAATACGCAGCCGGTCACGTGCCGGGGCGGTCTGGGTTGCACTCATGGGGGAGGTCTCTACTCGGATTCGGGGGCTGCAGGCGTGGCGGTCGCGGCAATGGCGGCGGCATAGCCGCCGTGGCCATGGTCCAGCGAGCGCGCCACCCGCCCGGTGGTGGTCACGCTGACACCGGTCAATTCATGGATTTCGCGATACGGCACGCCCTGCCGCAGCAGCGGCACTACCTTCCAGCGGTCGGACAGCGCCTCCAACTCGGCCGGGGTGCACAGGTCGCGCAGGAACGCAGTGACCTGCTCGGCGCTGGACAGGCCGGCAAAGGCGACAGCCAGGCTGTCCAGGTCGGCCTGGGGGTCTTTCTCACGGGGGACGGGGCGGATTTTCATCGTATCAATGTAATAGCGTGCTATTACATTAGCGCAAAAGCCGGCTGATGCCAAATCGGCTTGAGCTTCTCGCGTACTGCGTTCAGTTTCAGGCCTTCGTTCCAGTGGGGATCGAGCATCGCGGTCCGTCGCCGGGCGCTGCCCGGCTGGCGATGGATCTGGGCGAACAGCTGGTGGCCTTTGCATGGCCCGAGCTGGGCCGGCGGGTGCGGGTATGCGGGACACGCCGTGAACCCGTCCATGGGGGCTCGTAGAAAACATCCATGTTTTCTACGGTCCCGCATACCCGCCCCCGCCGACCCTCGACGGTGTGTTGGTGGCCATGGAACGTCAAAGGCCGGGTTCGATGTTTTTTCATGCGTTACCGGGCGTTGAGTTGGTAGGGTCGGTCGTAAGACGACTGCCCCGAAGCCATCCACATGCGATAACGCATGACCCAGAAACGAAGACGCTTTCGCTGTAACCCCTGGCCACCAACCACCTGTCGAAGGTGGGACGGGGCGGGTTTGCGGGACTGTCAAAAACATGGATGTTTTTGCCAAGCCTTATCTGTTCGGAATCTGGCAGCGTAGGCGCCGAGAGCCGGCGTGGGCCGCCGTGCAAGCCTGGATCTCGACGATCGCCATGGAGCTTGGCGCCCACGCCGGAATCTCCCTTGATCCGCCCGAACAGTTGCTGGAGCTGACACTCGCAGTGATAAGACTGGGCAAGCGGGGGAGCTCTCGACCCTTCCAGACTATACGGAGTTGGGCGATGAACGGGATCGGGATTGATGTGAGCAAGCAGCAGCTGGACGTTGGTACGACGGACGGTGAAATTCTGCAGGTCAGAAATACCGCCGCTGGCTTTGCTGAATTGGAGGCCTGGCTGAAAGAACACCCGGCGGACCAGATCGTGCTGGAGGCTACCGGTGGCTATGAGCAGCGCGTGCTGGATTTTCTGCACAAGGCCGGTCGTCCGGTGGTCCGCGCCAATGCCTTGCGGGCCCGCAGGCTAGCCCAGGGTATGGGCCACGTGGCCAAGACCGACCGCTTGGATGCCTGCGCACTGGCGAAGATGGCCGTGCTGGTCAAGCTGCACGCCTACCAGCCGCTGGAGCCTTGGCAACAGAGAATGCGGGAATTCGTGCGGGCTCGCCGGCAGGCGATGCAGGCGCTGACCGTCGCGCGACAGCAGCAGGAAATGGTCGGTGATCGTGAATTGCGCCGGCTACTGCAAGCCAACATTACACGCTTGCAGACGCTGGTCGCACGCTTGGGAAAGCAGATCGGCGAACAGGTTGAACAGCAGCCTCAACTGGCCGTAATGAAGTCGATGAAGGGCGTCGGTCCTGCGTTACAGGCGGTGCTGGCCAGCCATCTGCCCGAGCTGGGCAGAATCAGCGGCAAGGCCATCGCCAGCCTGGTCGGCGTGGCCCCGATGTCCCACGACAGCGGCACGATGCGCGGAAAACGAAGTATCCACGGTGGTAGAGCCGAGATCCGCCAAGTGCTCTACATGGCCGCCATGTCGGCCATGCGGCATGAGCCTCGGCTGCGGGATTTCTACCGGTCGCTGCGGGCCCGCGGCAAGGAAGGCAAGGTGGCCATCGTGGCGGTGATGCGGAAGATGCTGGTAATCCTCAACGCCCGCGTGCGTGACGCTGAAAGCGGACCGATCCCCGCCTGAAGCCAGCCAACGGGGCGACATCCAGAGGCTGCCAGCCAGCGGCCGGCACCACCATGCCCGTCTGCCGGAGTGGCCGCCGGCCCTCTCAGCAACACAGTTGCTCCAAGGACGGATTCACGGCGTGTCCCGCAAACCCGCACCGTCCCGCCAAACCAGGGATCGCGTGCAAACAGGCTGTTCGCCTGGATGCATGGAAGCAATGGGCAACGCCTGGCGCACAGTGAAATCCCGCAATCAGACACCCAAAAACAACAACGGCACCCGAAGGTGCCGTTGCCAGACAAGCATCAACCAAACCAGACTCACGCCATCGCGCGCGTCTGCTCCAGCTCCACCTGCAATGCACTGGCCAGCTCATCGCGGGCAACGTCGAACTGCTGCTCGCGCAGCAGATCCTTCACCGCCACCACGCCGCGCGCCAGCTCGTCTTCACCGGCCAGCACCACGAAGCGGATGCCTGCCTTGGCCGCGTACTGGAACTGCTTGCCGATCTTCTTCGGCTCCATCTGCACTTCCGCGTTGATCCCGCCCACGCGCAGGCGACGGGCGATATCCAGCGAATCGGCCAGGCCGTTGTCGTCCATCAGCGCCACCAGCGCGTGCACGCTGCTGTCTTCGATGCCTGCGATCAGCCCCGCCTCGCGCAGCTGCCAGAACAGGCGGGTCAGGCCGATGGAGATGCCCACGCCCGGCAGCTTGGACTTGCTGTAGTGGCTGGCCAGGTCCTCGTAACGGCCGCCCGAACAGATCGACCCGATCTGCGGGTGGTCGGTCAGCGTGGTTTCGTACACCGTGCCGGTGTAGTAATCCAGGCCGCGGGCGATCGAGAAGTTCAGGCAGTACGCGGTTTCCGGCACGCCCAGCGCCTTCACCAGCTGCAGCACCTCGCGCAGCTCGGCCACTCCGAGTTTCAGCGTATCACTGGCAGTGCCGTCGGCGATCAGCGCGTCTAGCTGCGCCAGCGCGTCAGCGTGGCTGCTCGAGCGCACTGCCACGAACGCCAGGATCCGGTCGACCTGCTCGGCCGGGATCGCGAAGCCTTCGCCGGTCAGCGTTTCGCGCACGTAATCCGGGCCGCGCTTGTCGAGCTTGTCGACCTCGCGCAGCACCGCCATCTGGCGCTCGCCGTCGGCCACGCCCAGGCTTTCGAAGAAACCGCGCATCAGCTTGCGGTTGTTCAGCTGGACCGAGAAATCACCGATGCGCAGCTCCGCGAACACCGCATGGATGACCGCCAGCACTTCGGCGTCATAGCGGGTGCTCAGGCTGTCCTTGCCGATCACGTCGATGTCGCACTGGTAGAACTCGCGGAAGCGGCCGCGCTGGGCGCGCTCGCCGCGGTACACCCGCTGCATCTGGTAACGGCGGAACGGGAAGGTCAGGTCGTGTTCGTGCTCGGCCACGTAACGCGCCAGCGGCACGGTCAGGTCGAAGCGCAGCGCCAGCTCCGGCAGGCTCTTGTCACCCGCTTCGGCCGCATTGGCCAACGCGCCGGTCGACTGCACGAAATACACCTGGCGCTCGGTCTCGCCACCGGACTTGGTCAGCAGCACGTCGGACAGCTCGAACACCGGGGTTTCCACCGGCAGGAACCCGAACCGCTCGTAATTGCGGCGGATGACGTCCAGCATGCGCTGGAACGCGATCTGCTCGCGCGGCAGCAGTTCCATGATGCCGGGCGGCGTACGGGGCTTGATCACTTGCGGGACTCCTGCGGGGGAACTTGGGGGAAGAGCGAGCTGCATATTCTAGCCGCAGCCGGGCCGCGCGGCCGTCATCGGCCGCGTCGAACTTGGCCAACGGCCGCATGACGTATCATAGGCAGGCCCCGCTCCCTGGTTCGACATGACCCGGCCCCACTCCGGAACCGCCGTTGCCGCTGTAGAAGATCCCGCACCGGGCTGCTCGCCGCTGCGTGACTGCCTGCACTGCTCGGTGCGCCACCTGGCCGTGTGTTCGGCGCTGTCGCCCGATGAAGTCCAGGCCCTGGAACGGGTCACGGTGTCGCAGCCGCTGCCGCTGGGGGCCACCCTGGTCCGCGCTGGCGAGGCCCGCCAACATGTCTATACCTTGACCGAAGGCGCGCTGCGGCTGGTCCGCACCCTGGCAGATGGCCGCCGCCAGATCAGTGGATTCGTGCTGCCCGGTGATTATCTCGGGCTGACCGGCAGCGACCATCACCGCTACGACATCGAAGCCATTGCCGACAGCCGGGTCTGCCGCGTGGGCCTGGCCCCGATGAAGGACCTGCGCGCACGCTATCCGCACCTGGAGCGCAAGCTGCTGCAGCGCGCCTGCCAGGCGCTGGATGAAGCAGCCGATGCCGCGCTGGCGCTGGGCCGCCTGCAGCCCGCCGAAAAGCTGGCTGATTTCCTGCTGCGGCTGGCCGCGCGTGAAGCGCGGCTGGGCGGGGATGGGTTGCGGGTGATCCTGCCGATGGGGCGCAGCGACATTGCCGACCATCTTGGCCTGACCATGGAAACGGTGAGCCGCACGTTCACCAAGCTGCGGCAGCAGGGCTTGATTGCCCTGCCCCACCTGAACACCGTGGAGATTCTGGACGAAGCCGGGTTGCAGGTCCTCTGCGGCGCGTAGCGCCGGGCCCCGCCCGGCTACACATCCATCAAGCCCCAAGGAATTCGCGCAGCGCTGCGTAATGCGGCGGGCACGGTTCGGCGTGCGCGGGGCGTTCCAGCAGCGCCGCCAGCGCCGGGGGCACCTCAAGGGTGCGGCCGATCAGCGGTTCGACCACCGATTCGAACTTGGCCGGATGTGCGGTTGCGGCGACCGCCCAATCGCCCTGCACGCCTTCGGCGCGAAGTTGTTCCAGCAGCTTCACCGCCGTGGCGGTGTGCGGGCAGAAGACCTCGCCCGCTGCCGCATGGCGCCGGGCGATCAGTTCGCGGATCGCCGCATCGTCAACCGCCTCGACGCGGAACGCCGCGCGCAGTGCATCGTCGTCTTCTTCATACAGCCAGCGCAGCCGCTCGAAGTTGCTGGGCGCGCCGACGTCCATCGCGTTGGCCAGGGTGGCTACGCTGTGCAGCGGCCGGTATCCACCGCCGTGGAAAAAGCGCGGCAGCACGTCGTTGGCATTGGTGGCCAGTGCGATCTGCCCCAGCGGCAGGCCCATCGCGCGGGCAAGTACTGCGGCCATCGCGTTGCCGAGGTTGCCGGTGGGCACCACCAGGTTCAGCACCTCGCCGGTCGCCTCATGGTGGGTCAGCGCCGCGTCGGCGTAGTAGCTCATCTGGGGCAGCCATCGGCCGAGGCTGATGCTGTTGGCCGAGCTCAGAGGAACCTCTGCCTGCAGCTCGCGGTCGCCCAGGGCCTGCTTCACCATCGCCTGGCAGTCGTCGAACGAACCGGCCACGCGCAGGGCGTGGATGTTGTCGCCGAAGCAGCCCAGCTGGTGCGCCTGGCGCGGCGATACCCGGCCATCGGGATACAGCACCACCACGCGGATGCCCGGCTGGCGATGGAACGCCGCCGCGACGGCCGCGCCGGTGTCGCCCGAGGTGGCCACCACGATGGTCAGCGGGCGGGCACGGTCACGCTGTAGCTGGGCCAGGCTGGCCGCAAGGAAACGCGCGCCGAAATCCTTGAACGCGGCGGTCGGCCCATGGAACAACTCCAACACGTGGTCGCCCGGGGTGGCCAGCGCACGCAGCGGTGCCGGGAAATTGAAGGCCTCCGCGCACAACGTGGCCAGGTGCGGCGCAAGCGCGTCGCCGGCGAAGAACGGCGCAAGCACCGCTTCGGCGTTGCGCGCCAGGCTGCCCTGCGCCTGCCAGCGCTGCGGCTGGGGTCGCTGCTGCGGAACATATAGCCCACCATCGGGGGCAAGGCCGGCGGCGATGGCCGCACTCAGGGTGGCTGCAGGTGCGGCGTGACGGGTCGAAACGAATTGCATGGAAGATCCTGGCAGAAGAGTGGAAAGCGCGCTCACAGCAGGCATGCCCCGGGCGCGTCCAACGGCGATACCCAGCCCTGGCTGTCGAAACCTGCAACGGCAAAAGCGGCCTGCACGGCGTGTTGCGCGGCCTGCGCCGCCGCTTGGCTTTCAAACCACGCGAACACGCTGGGGCCGGCCCCCGAAATGCTGGCGCCCAGTGCACCGGCCGCCAACGCAGCGTCGCGCGCCGCGGCAAAGCCCTCGATGAGGCCGGCGCGACGCGGTTCCACCAGCACGTCGCGCAGGCCGGCGCGCACCAGCTCGGCATCTCCGCGGAAGCAGCCGCTCAACACCAGCGCCAGGTTCGCGCTTTGCGTGACGAATTCGGAAAGGTGGTAGCTGCCCTGCAGCGCCGCACGCGCTCGACGGGTTTCCAGGACGGCGTCTGGATGCACCAGCAGGCTGTACCACCCGGCGGGCACCGGGATGCTCACCAGCCGGTCCGCCGTGCTGAGCACCAACCCGCCCAGCAGCATCGGTCCGAGGTTGTCGCCGTGCCGGCCGCCACTGGCCACCGCCTCACCGCTCAGCGCGAACGGATACAACGCCTCGCGCGACAGCGGCGTATCCAGCAGCGCATTGGCCGCCACCAGCGCGGCCACGCACGACGCCGCCGAGCCGCCCATGCCCGAGCCCAGCGCGATGCCCTTGTCGATCTCCAGTTCAAAGCCGAACGGCAACCCAAGCGCGTCGATCATCGCCAGCAGCGCCGCCCCTGCGGTGTTGTCGGCCGCCACCAGCGGCAGATCCACCGTGGTGCCGCGGATCGCGAGGATCCGCACGCCCGGCGCGTCAGTGCGGCGCACGGTCACGGTGTCGCCCACCCCCGCGATGACATGGCCGAGGATGTCGAACCCCACCGCGACATTGCCCACCGATGCCGGTGAGAACGCGCGCGCCTCCAGCACGTTGCTTGGACTCACAGGCGCGCTCCTTCACCCGCCGCGACCCGCAGCACATCGGCAAACACGCCCGCAGCGGTCACTTCCGGACCCGCACCGGGGCCCTGCACCACCAGCGGGTTCTCGCAGTAGCGACGCGTGGTGAACTGCACCACATTGTCGGTCAGGCGCAGGTTGGCAAACGCATGGCCAACCGGCAGCTCCACCAGCCCCACCTGCGCCCCATCCGCCGACAGCCGCGCCACGTAACGCAGCACCGCACCGCGTGCACGCGCCTGCTCCAGCCGTTCGGCGAACACGCTGTCCACCGATGCCAGCCCGCTCATGAAGTCGTCCACGCTGGCCTGGCGCAGGGCTTCGGGCACAAGGCTTTCCACGCTGACCTGTTCCAGGCTCAGTTCACGGCCGGCCTCACGCGCGAGGATGACCAGCTTGCGCGCCACATCCACGCCGGACAGATCGTCGCGCGGGTCCGGTTCGGTGTAGCCCATGCCGCGCGCCTGCGCGACCAGTTCGGAGAACGGCACCTGACCGTCGTACTTGTTGAACAGCCAGGCCAGCGTGCCGGAGAAGATGCCATCGACGGCCAGCACTTCATCACCGGTATCAACCAGGTCGCGCAACGTGGTGATCACCGGGAGCCCCGCGCCGACTGTCGCTTCGTAGCGGAACCGCGCGC
The DNA here is from genome assembly GCF_050031795.1 of Stenotrophomonas sp. SrG. Lineage (NCBI taxonomy): Bacteria > Pseudomonadati > Pseudomonadota > Gammaproteobacteria > Lysobacterales > Lysobacteraceae > Stenotrophomonas > Stenotrophomonas sp. SrG. The sequence continues at coordinate 53,635 of NZ_JBNBBE010000016.1, read as the reverse complement.
CGGTGGCAGCGGCCGCCTCCCGGATGGCGTGGTAGCGCTGCAACGGGCCGGCACCGGCCTGCTTGTTGGGAGTGACCACGTGGATGCCGGCCGCCAGCCAGCCGGCATAGCGGTCGGCGACATCGGCACTGCCGCTGCAGTCGACGATCAAGGCATGCGGCAGGTGCGCCGACAGCAGGTGCTCGGTGAACTGGTCCAGGTCTGTCGCCTGGGCCTGCCCGGCGAGCGCAGCGCGCCAGTCGCCCTGCACGCCCCGTGCATCCAGGTGCATGCGGCTGCGCGATGCCACCGCACGCACGCGAAGGTCCACGTTGGCGCGCGTCAGCAGGGTGGGCTGCGCGACCAGCAACTGGTCAAGCAATGCCGCGCCCACATTGCCGGGGCCAATCACGCCGACCGAGAAGGTCTGCGGCGACAGCCAGAACCCGGCGTGCGCCGCGCGCAGCGCCTTGGTCGCGTGGCGGCTGTCCACCGCCACCGAGATGTTGCGTTCGGAGGAGCCCTGCGCGATGGCGAGGATGTTCACCTGCGCGCGTCCCAGCGATTCGAACAGGCGCGCGGCCACGCCTGGCTGCCCGGCCATGCCATCGCCCACCGCCGCCAGCACGCTGACATTGTCGGTGAGCTGCACGCGCTGCACCTGGCCCAGGCTGAGTTCGTGCGCGAACGCCTGCAGGAGCGCATCGCGCGCCCGCTGCGCCTCGGCCTGGCGCACCACGCAGCAGATGGAATGTTCCGACGAGCCCTGTGAAATCATCACCACCGACACGTGCGCGTTGCGCAGCGCGGCGAACACACGCTCGGCCGTGCCGGGCACGCCGATCAGGCCGGTGCCTTCCAGGTTGAGCAGCGCCAGCTCCGGGCTCAGGGTGAGGCCCTTGATCGGGCCGGAACTGGTGCGTTCGGCGGTGATCCGGGTACCGGGATGGTCCGGATGGAAGGTATTGCGGATGATGATCGGCAGGCCGCGTTCGATAGCGGGCGACATGGTCTGCGGGTGCACCACCTTCGCGCCGAAATACGCCAGTTCGCAGGCCTCGTCGTAGCTCAGCGCTTCCAGCTGCACGGCTTCGGGCACCACCCGCGGGTCGGCCGAAAGCACGCCGTCCACATCGGTCCAGATATGCAGCTCATCGGCGTTGAAGAGAGCGGCAAAGATCGCACCGGAGTAGTCACTGCCGTTGCGCCCCAGGGTGGTCACCCGGTCGCGGCGGTCGCGGGCCACGAACCCGGTGGCCACCACGCGCGCCGCCGGGTGCGCGTCACGCCACACCGCCAGACGCTGCGCGCTCTGCACCCAGTCCACGTCCACGCCGAGTTCGCCACGGTCCACCACCAGCACCTCGCGCGCATCCAGCACGGCGCAGTCCTCGCCGATGCTGCGCAGGTAGTGGCCCAGCAGATGCGCCGAATACACCTCACCCAGGCCCTGCACGCGGTCCAGTACCTCGCTGGGCAGCTCACCGATCACTGCCAGCGCGCCCAGCACCTCGGCCAGATGGTCGAAGCGCGCATCCAGCCATTCCACCGTGTCGCCTGCATGCTCGCCCAGCAGCGCAACGGCGGCACCGCGATGGCGGGCGCGCAGTGCATGCCAGTCGTCGCGCCACTGCGGCGCGTTGTCGGAAGCGGCACCGGCCAGCGCGATCAGCGCGTCGGTCACGCCCTTCATCGCCGATACCACGGTGACCTGCACCGCTTCGTCACGGGCCAGCAGCAGCTGGGCCACGTGGCGGTAGCGGTCGGCGTCGGCCACGGAGGTGCCGCCGAACTTGTGCACGACCGTCGAGGTGGCCGCGCGCAGCGGCGCGGAGGAGGCAGGCGATGCAGCGGCATCGGGTGAAGCGGCGACAGAAGACATGCTGACCTCGATTCGAGGCCCCGCGTCATTCAGGCTGAAGGAGATCCCCCGCAACCTGATCTGGTGCGGGGCCGTTGTTTTCGGAAATTACGCGAAGACGACGGGCCGCACCAGGCGAGTGGTGACGGTGGTAATGGTGGTGGTACCGGTGGCCAGGGCACCGCTGCGCACGCCGCCTGTGAGGGCGGTCGAGCGAAGCGTGACGGTGGCGGCGGTAATGACCATGGACCAAGAAAACTACGCCGACCGGGTGCTTGTCAAGTGTTGCACCGCAAAAAGTCAAACGCGACGAACAGCAGACATCGTCGGCCAAAAAGTTGCGAATGTGACCATCCAGGCCGCGCAACGGAATCAGCCGGCGTGTTCGGCCACCGCCCGTGGCGGCCGGTGTGCGTGCGCGCACAACAGCACCCCGGAGACCAGGCAGACGATCGCGAGTGATTCCATCAGGGTCGGCCAGCGCCGCTGCCAGCCGAATCCGTACAGCAGCGCGAACAGCGTCTCGAACACGATCATCTGCCCGGTCAGGGTCAGCGGCAGGTTGCGGCTGGCCCGGTTCCAACAGGCGTTGCCGAACACCGAGGCAACCACGGCCACGCCCGCGCTGATGACCCAGAACCACATCCAGTCGACTGGCGCGTGCGCGGGGCTTGGGACGACGAACGCGCTGGGCACCAGCAGCAGCGCCAGCGCACCGGTGGCCACGCCGGTCAACAAGGACCAGTCGTGGCCGGAAATGTCCGGGCGCCGCGCCAGCCAGCGGCTGTTGCCGATGGAATACAGCGCCCACGAAAACAGCGCACCAAACGCGCACAGCAGGCCCAGCAGGCGCTGGTTGGCCGAGCCCTGCGCATGCTCGGACTGCAGCGCCTCATAGCCCACCAGGCCTACCCCGAACAGGCACAGGGTCAGTGCGGGCGCAAGCTGGCGCAGCGGCACCGCGCCCTGCTCGCGCACCCCAGCCAACGTGACCACTACGGGAATCAGCCCGACGATCAGCGACGCCGCCGCCCCGCCCGCCCACTGGACCGCATGGGCCAGCAGCACGAAGTACACCAGGTTGCCGGCAAGGCTCAGCCACAGGAGACCACGCCATTCGGCCATGCCGATCCACTCGCGCAGCTCACGCCAGCGGGGCGCCAGCAGCACCACGGCAATCAGTCCATAGACCAGATAGCGCCCGGCCGACAGCTGCACGGCGCTGAAATGGCTGAGCACCGCCGGCGCCAGGAACACCACGCCCCACAGCGCCCCGGCAGCGACGCCATTGGCGATACCCACACCCATCGAACGATTCATCAGCAGCCATGCGCCCGGCAGTAAAGAGACCGCGCCAGTGTAGGTGCCACGCGGCGGACCATCTTGACCCAGACTACTGCGAGTGCCGGAAGCGACGGCGGTAATCGGCCGGGGTCATGCCCCACTCCCGGCGCAGTGCGCGGGTCAATGCGCTCTGCTCGGAATAACCGGCGTGCTGGGCGATGTCGGCAATGGACGCATCACTCGCAGCCAGCTGCCCGCGCGCCCAACGCAATCGGCTGGCGCTCAACCAGGCCTGTGGGCTGAGCCCGAAGGCCTGGCGGAACACGGCATGCAACCGGCTGCTGCTGACCCCGACCTCACTGGCGATGCGCTCCACCGGCCACGCCTGTCCGGGTGCGCGTTCCATGCGCGCACAGACCGCCTGCAGCCGTGTTGCACTGCCGGCCAGCGAAAACGCCTGCAGCAGTCCGGGCAATTCGCATCGGACCGTGTCGTCGTTGACCCGTTCGTGTGCGGCGTCCGCCACCCGCTGCGCCATCGCGCGCACCTGCACTGGCAAGGCGAGCACGGGCTGGCGATGCAGGCGTTCGAGCGTATCGTCGTCGAACATCTCCGCCGGGCAGTCCACGATCAGGAAGCGGTCGTCATCACCGGCGGCCTGGGCATGCCCGGCCATGGGCGCCACGAAGGCGCCCTGCAGGGGGTCCAAGCGTGCGCAATGTCCTTCCAGCTCGAACGCCAGTTCACCCCGCACCGGCACCACCCACTGCGCGAACGCGTGATGGTCCACGCTGGACGAGCGGCCATAGCGGCGAAGGTTGAACGTGGGTGAAGACATTGTGAGCGCAGGCGTGACTGAGGATCCAAGTCTGCGCGCGGTTCTCAAAACCTGCAACGCGTCACGGCAAGGGGCCAATACCCCAGTGGTATAACGGGGCCGTAGTCATGGGAAGTACCGTCGCGCCGTACAGGGAGTACCCGATGCCGTTTCTGACCCTGAGCCATGCACCGCACCTGTTGCCCGTTGTTGCACGCTGGTATTTCGACACCTGGGGCCACCGCGTGCCCGGTTGGACGCTGGAAGACGAACAGCAGCGGCTGGAAGTGTTCCTGCACGACAACGAGCTCCCCATGCTGCTGATGGCAACGGACAACGAGGTGCCCGTTGCTGCCGCGCAGCTCAAATTCCATGAACGCACTGAACGCCCCGAGCGGCTGCACTGGCTGGGTGGCGTTTACGTGTGTCCGTCGCATCGTGGCCATGCGCTCGCCAGCGACCTGATCGCGGCACTGATGCAGAAAGCGCAGGGCTACGGCGTGCGCGAAGTGTTCCTGCAGACCGAGCACGATGATGGTGGCCTGTATGCGCAGCTGGGCTGGGAGCCACTGGAGCGGCAGACACATCGCACAGGCGTGCCGGTGCGCATCATGCGCCGGGTACTGCCCCTCGCCCGCCAGGCGAGATAGCCTGGCTCAGCGGAAGCGCACCGGCTGTGGTGCCGGGCGATCGGCAAGCGAGCCCATGGTGAAGGTGTAACCCGCCTTTTCCAGCAGCTCGCGCATGCGCAGCTCGGCCCGCTTCGGGTAGGCCAGCGAAGTGGGCGCATGCAGCGCATAAGCGGTCGAGCGCCCGTCCGTATCGCGGGTCACCGACGACTGGTTCGTCTCGCACGCGTTAGACCACAGGTCCTTGAGAACGCCAGGACCGATGGACTGGTTATTGCCAAGACGAAGCGTGAGCCAACGCATGTGTTCCATGAGCAATTCCGCCGGTAACTGTGATCGAGTATGCACCATATCCGACGGGGCCGTACGCGGGTGTGTGGAGTCGCTTGACCGGCTGATACGCAGACGCCCCGGCTGAACCGGGGCGTCTGCAGACAGGAGGGGCGACCGGGGTCGCCGCGGCCCGTTAGTGCTTCATGGCGTGCTTGCGGTTACGCATCACGTCGTGGGTTTCCTGGACCAGCGGCAGCAGGCGGCTGACTTCCGCGCGGGCGGCCGGCGGGGTATCGCTGTCGGTCAGGGTGTCCTTAAACGCCTTCAGCAGGCGGTCTTCGGATTCCTCGAGCTCGGCAACGTAACCGTACTGGGTATCGCCCAGCGTGGCGCGGACCTTGCCGTAGAACTGCTGCATGGAGCCCACCACGGTGCCATGCTCGGCCGGCTTGGCGCCGGTGGCGGCAACCGTGCTGCTCAGCGAGGTGACAATCTGCGACTTGACGCCAGCAATCTTGGTAAACAGCGCGGACAGCTCAGCATCTTTTACCTTGTCGGCCGCTTCGGTGTAGAAGTCCTGGCCATCGCGGGCAATCTCGATGATGTCGTTGAGGGTATGCGCGGTCTTGGATTCGGTGCTCACTGATTTCTACTCCTGAAAGAATTTCGTGTTGACCCGTGTCGGGGTGAGTCCACTTTTCCGCAACTGCAATGAAGTCGGCGTGACCTTTGCGCCCTTGGACAATGCGGCGTTAAGTGTTGTCTGCGCCATGGAAAGCTGGCGTCGTCAGCACGTGTTCGCACCGAGACAGCGCCATCACGTTGGCGTGCAACCGATCCTCGCCACAACAAAAAAAACGCCGCATTGAATGCGGCGTTTCGGCGACAAGCGTGTCATTCCTGGCGGGAAGGAACCGGTGCCTCCAGCGGCGGCTCCGCCGGTGGAGGATCGCCTTCGGGCGGCGCTTCGCTGGGTGGCTCGGTGACCGGCGGCTCGCGCAGAGGCGGCTCTTCCATCGGCGGCTCCGGTGCAGCAGGAGACGGCTCGGGCGCAGGAACCTGAGCAACGGGTTGCCACGGAAATTCGAGACGGTTGTCCAAGGTCGACATGGGGGTTCCTTCGGTGGCGTCGAAGCAACCCTGACAGGTGGTTCGTCAATGGACAGCGAGGGAAGCGTGCAGACAGCGTCCTGCGGGACGTGATGGTGACCCCGGCCCGATTCGAACGGGCGACCTTCCCCTTAGGAGGGGGACGCTCTATCCAGCTGAGCTACGGGGCCATGTGCCGGCCAGGCGTGCAGCCTGGCTGCAGGCTGCATGCACCTTGCGTGCATGCAGCGGTGAAGGATACCGGTATTCAGCGGCAGGACCAAGGCCGATGGCGCCGCGCGGGTACGCCCGGGTCAGCGGATTTCCAGCTCCGCGAAGCCCTTGACCAGCTCGTCCACGGCCTTGATCTGGGCCAGGAACGGTTCAAGCGCGCTCAGCGGCAGGGCGCTGGGGCCGTCGCAACGGGCGTGGTCCGGATCGCGGTGCGCTTCCAGGAACAGGCCGGCAAGGCCCAGCGCCATGCCCGAACGGGCCAGTTCGGCCACCTGGCGGCGGCGGCCACCGGAGGCTTCGCTGCCGGCATCGCGGCGCTGCAGGCTGTGGGTGACGTCGAAGATCGCCGGCAGGCCCCCGGTGGATTCGATCATTTCGCGGAAGCCGAGCATGTCCACGACCAGGTTGTCGTAGCCGAACTGCGAACCGCGTTCGCACAGGATGATGTTCTCATTCCCCGCTTCGCGGATCTTGGACACGATGTGCTTGATCTGCGTGGGGCTGAGGAACTGCGGCTTCTTGATGTTCACGGCACGGCCGGTCTGGGCGATGGCCACCACCAGGTCGGTCTGGCGCGCCAGGAACGCCGGAATCTGCAGCACGTCGACCACGTCGGCCACCGGGGCGGCCTGGGCGACTTCATGCACGTCGGTGATCACCGGCACGCCGAGCTGGCGCTTCACTTCCTCGAAGATGCGCAACCCTTCGTCCAGGCCCACGCCACGGTAGGAATGGATCGAAGAGCGGTTGGCCTTGTCGAACGAGGCCTTGAACACGTACGGGATGCCCAGCTTGGCCGTGACCTTGGTGAAGTGTTCGGCCGCGTGCAGGGTCGAATCGAGGTCTTCGAGCACATTCAGGCCGCCAAACAGCACGAACGGGAGACGGTTCCCGACGACCACGCCTTCTGCAACGGTAACGTTCATTCAGATTCCTGGGGGGCGAACAGTGGTGTCCATTCTAGCGGCCGCCGCGACCGGGCGGGCGGCGCCGTGTGGCGCTGCGGCAATGCCGGCTGGGCGCTCCTGATAGAATGGCGGGTCTGCACGCCGCACCCCCCACCCTGCCAGCGGCTGCGCCCTTTTCGATCCGCAACAGGAGTTTGCATGTCCTCTGACCTGCTCAAGGCGCTCGGCCTCGACGCGACCAACGCTGGCACCTACCTCGGGAACGGCGAGTGGTCGTCGGCCACCAGCGCGGGCGTGATCACCTCGGTCAACCCGACCACCGGCGAGGCCATCGCCCAGGTGCACGCCACCACCGACGCCGACTACGAAACCATCGTGGCCCGTGCCCAGGAAGCCTTCAAGGTGTGGCGCACCACCCCGGCCCCGCGCCGTGGCGAAGCCGTGCGCCTGTGCGGCGAAGCACTGCGCGCCAACAAGGATGCGCTGGGTTCGCTGGTTGCGCTGGAAATGGGCAAGAGCAAGCCGGAAGGCGACGGCGAAGTGCAGGAGATGATCGACATCGCCGACTTCGCCGTAGGCCAGAGCCGCATGCTGTACGGCTACACCATGCATTCCGAGCGCCCCGGTCACCGCATGTACGAGCAGTACCAGCCGCTGGGCCTGGTCGGCATCATCAGCGCGTTCAACTTCCCGGTCGCCGTGTGGGCATGGAACTCGTTCCTGGCCGCAATCTGCGGTGATGTGTGCCTGTGGAAGCCGTCCAACAAGACCCCGCTGACCGCCATCGCGTCCATGCGCATCTGCAACGAAGCGCTGCGTGGCGCCGGCTTCCCGGACATCTTCTTCCTGGTCAACGACGCCGGCACCGAGCTGTCGCAGAAGCTGGTGGCCGACAAGCGCGTGCCGCTGATCAGCTTCACCGGTTCGACCCAGGTCGGCCGCCAGGTCGCCGAAAAGGTTGCCCACCGCCTGGGACGCTGCCTGCTGGAACTGGGCGGCAACAACGCCATCATCCTGGATGAGAGCGCGGACCTGAAGCTGGCCATCCCGGGCATCGTATTCGGTGCGGTCGGCACTGCCGGCCAGCGCTGCACCACCACGCGCCGCCTGATCGTGCACGAATCGATCTACGACAACGTGCTGGCCACGCTGGTCAAGGCGTACAAGCAGGTGGAGGGCAAGATCGGCGATCCGACCGATGCGGCCAACCTGATGGGCCCGCTCAACAGCGACAGCGCCGTGCAGCAGTTCCTGGCCTCGATCGAAAAGGCCAAGGCCAGCGGCGGCACCATCGAAACCGGCGGTACCCGCATCGACCGCGCCGGCAACTTCGTGCTGCCGGCCATTGTCACCGGGCTGAAGAACAGCGACGAAGTGGTGCAGCACGAAACCTTCGCGCCGATCCTGTACGTGATGAAGTACAGCACCCTGGACGAAGCCATCGACATGCAGAACGGCGTGCCGCAGGGCCTGTCTTCGTCGATCTTCACCCAGAACCTGAAGGTGGCCGAGCGTTTCCTGTCGGCAGCCGGTTCGGACTGTGGCATCGCCAACGTCAACATCGGCACCTCCGGTGCGGAAATCGGCGGCGCGTTCGGCGGCGAGAAGGACACCGGCGGTGGCCGTGAGTCCGGTTCGGATGCATGGAAGGTCTACATGCGCCGCCAGACCAACACCATCAACTACTCCGATTCGCTGCCGCTGGCCCAGGGCATCAAGTTCGACCTGTGATGGTTGAATGCCCCCGCCTGGATTACACCGGCCGCCGCGTACTGGTGGCCGGTGGCAGCAAAGGCATCGGCCGCGCGATGGCGCTGGCCTTTGCCGCTGCCGGTGCCCGTGTCTCGGTGTGCGCCCGCGGCGGACCCGGCCTGGCTGCACTGCGCGATGACGCCGCTGCCCAGGGACTGTCGCTGCACACCGCGGTGGCCGATCTTTCACGCCTGGCCGATATCGAGCACTGGCTGGCCAGTGCCGCCGATGCCCTCGGCGGTATCGATGTGCTGATCAACAACGCCACCGGCTACGGCATGACCGACGATGAAGCCGGCTGGGAAGCCAGCCTCGGCGTCGACCTGATGTCGGCGGTGCGTGCCTCCCGCCTCGCCCTGCCCTGGCTGAAGCAGTCGGCCGAGGCCTGCATCCTCAACCTGGCCTCGATCGCCGCCCAGCAGCCGCGCCCCGGCGCCGCCCCGTATGGCGCCGCCAAGGCCGCACTGATGCACTACACCACCTCGCAGGCGCTGGCGCTGGCCCCGCACCGGATCCGGGTGAACGCCATTGCCCCGGGCTCGATCGAGTTCGAGGACGGGCTGTGGGCACGCCGGCGCGAGCAGGACCCCGACCTCTACCACGGCACCCTGGCCAGGATCCCGTTCGGCCGCTTCGGGCAGCCACAGGAAATCGCCGATGCCGCCCTGTTCCTGTGCTCGCCGATGGCGCGCTGGATCACCGGGCATACCTTGAATGTCGATGGCGGCCAGGTCCTGATGGGATAAACCCGTCGCTGGCCCTATGATTCCCTTGTCCCACCTTCCCCCAGGAGCCGCATGAGCCTCCCGCCCCGCCAAACCAGCGCCATGGCCCTGATCAGCCTGATCGCCGGCATCCTCGGCTGGACCGCCCTTCCCTTCCTGGGCAGCGTGGTCGCCATCGTCACCGGGCACATGGCCCGCGCCGAAATCCGCCGCCGCCCGCTGGAACTGGAAGGCGATGGCCTGGCCTTGGCCGGCCTGATCATGGGCTGGGTGGTGGTGATCGGCAGCCTGTTGGCGCTGCTGGCCATCGTGCTGTTCTTCGGCGGGCTGGCCTGGTTCGTCTCCCTGCAATCGTGAGGTGCCCATGAGCGGATCGGACGCAACCGAACGTTTCAGCAACCGCGTGGCGGATTACGTCCGCTACCGTCCCGACTACCCACCGGCGCTGCTGGACTGGGTGCATGGCGAGATGGGCGTGCCCACCGAAACCCTGGTCGCCGACATCGGCGCCGGCACCGGCATCTCCACACGCCTCTTCCTGGCCACCGGGCATCCGGTGATCGCGGTGGAACCCAACGCGCCGATGCGCGAGGCGGCCGAGAAGCTGCTGGTCGCCGAGTACCTGCGCCTGAAGCTGGTGGACGGCACCGCCGAAGCCACCACGCTGGCCGACGACAGCGTCGGCCTGGTCGCAGCGGCGCAGGCCTTCCACTGGTTCGACACCGATGCGGTGCGCACGGAATGGAAGCGCATCCTGCACCCGCAGGGCCTTGCGCTGGTGTTCTGGAACTCGCGCCTGCTAGACGCCTCGCCGTTCCTGGTCGGCTACGAACAGCTGCTGCTGGAGTTCGGCACCGATTACACCCAGGTGGCCGAACGCTACCAGGACGACGATGCCATGCGCGCGTGGTTCGGCCCGGGCCTGCGCGGCACCGCCCGGTTCCCGAACGCGCAGTACATGGATGCCGACGGCCTGCGCGGCCGCCTGCTGTCGTCGTCCTATGCCCCGCCGCCGGGCCACCCGCGCCACGCCCCAATGCTGGACGCGCTGCAGCAGCTGTTCGATGCGCACGCGGTCGATGGCAAAATCGCTTTTGAATACCAAACCCGTGCCTTCATCGGCACGCTGGACTGACTGGACGCCATGTACTCGCTTGCCCGACCCTTCCTGTTTTCCCTGGACGCCGAACGCGCCCATGGCCTGGGCCTGAGTGCGCTGGACCTCGCCTACCGCACCGGCACCACGCCGCTGCTGGCACGCCGCCCGGCCCCGTTGCCGACCAATGTGTTCGGGCTGAACTTCCCCAACCCGGTCGGCCTGGGCGCCGGCCTGGACAAGAACGGCGAGCACATCGACGCGCTGTTCGCGCTGGGCTTCGGGTTCGTGGAAATCGGCACCATCACGCCGCGTCCGCAGGAAGGCAATCCCAAGCCGCGCCTGTTCCGGCTGCCCGCCCACCAGGCGATCATCAACCGCATGGGGTTCAACAACCTCGGCGTGGATGCACTGGTGCGCAATGTTGAACGCGCGCAGCGCCGCAGCGGCCTGCTTGGCATCAACATCGGCAAGAACAAGGACACTCCCAACGAGCAGGCGTTCGACGATTACCAGCACTGCCTGCAGAAGGTGTACCCGCTGGCCGATTACATCACCGTCAACATCTCTTCGCCCAACACCGCCGGCCTGCGTGAACTGCAGGAAGAAACCGCGCTGCGCCAGCTGGTCTCGCAGCTGCGCGAAAGCCAGGAAGCGCTGGCGGCCAAGCATGGCAAGCGCGTTCCGATGCTGGTCAAGGTCGCCCCGGACCTGAGCGACCGCGACATCGATGCCGCAGCGCGCGTGCTCGGCGAATTGAAGGTGGACGGAGTGATCGCCACCAACACCACCATTGACCGCAGTTCGGTTGCCGCCGACCGGCATGCCAGCGAAGCCGGCGGCCTGTCCGGCGCGCCGCTGCTGGGCCAGTCCACCCTGGTGCTGCGCCGCCTGCGCGCGCGCCTGCCCGAATCCACCCCGTTGATCGGCGTCGGCGGCATCCTGTCCGGTGCCGATGCCGTGGCCAAGATGGCTGCTGGCGCCGCGCTGGTGCAGTGCTACAGCGGCCTGATCTTCCGCGGCCCGGCGCTGGTGCACGACTGCGTAGAGGCGATCCGCCGACGCCGCGAAGCACCGAGCCGTGGCGCGGTGGCCCCCCTATGAGTACTGCAATGCCTGCCTGGTCACTGACCGAAAACGCCTCCCTGAAGGCGCTCAACACCTTCCACGTCGACGCGGTTGCCGAGCAGCTGCTGGAGCTGCACGACGCGGCCCTGCTGCCCGACGTGCTGGCCCTGCCCCAGGTCGCCGGCCACCCGCTGCTGGTACTGGGCAGCGGCAGCAACGTGCTGATCGCCGACGACGTGCCCGGCACCGTACTGGTATTCGCCAACCGCTCGATCGAAGTGCTGGAACACCGCGCCGACCACACCGTGGTGCGTGCCGGCGCCGGCGTGAACTGGCATGGGCTGGTGATGTGGTCGCTGCAGAACGGCCTGTCCGGGCTGGAGAACCTGGCGCTGATTCCCGGCACGGCCGGTGCGGCCCCGATCCAGAACATCGGCGCCTATGGCGTGCAGGTCGATGAGTTCATCCAGGCGGTGGAAGCATGGGACCGCCAGAACAACGAATGGGTGCGGCTGGATGCCGACGCGTGCGCCTTCAGCTACCGCGACAGCGTCTTCAAGCACGATGCGGACCGCTACCTGATCAGCGCCATCGAACTGCGCCTGCCCCTGTTGCATGCCCTGCGCCTGGGCTATGCAGGCATTGCCGAGGAAATGCAGGCGATGGGCGTGGAGCTGCCGGTGGCCGCCGACGTGGCCAATGCGGTGATCGCCATCCGCCGGCGCAAGCTGCCCGACCCGGATGTGCTGGGCAATGCCGGCAGCTTCTTCAAGAACCCGGTGCTGCCGCTGGAACAGGTGGAGGTGCTGCTGCAGCACTTCCCCGGCCTGCCGGTGTACCCGGCCGACCAGGACGACCGGCGCAAGCTCTCGGCCGCCTGGATGATCGAAGCCTGCGGCTGGAAGGGCTTCCGCGAAGGCGATGCCGGCGTGGCGCCCCAGCATGCCTTGGTGCTGGTCAACCACGGCAATGCCACCGGTGCCGAACTGCTCGCGCTGGCGCGGCGCATTTCCGCCTCGGTGCTGGAGAAATTCGGCGTTCCCATCGAACCGGAGCCGCGCCTGATCGGCGCGCAGTGGTGACCGTCCAGCTTGCCCTTCCCGCGCCGACACCGATGCGTGCGGCGCTGCTGATGCTGGGCAGTACCCTGGCCTTCGGGTTGATGGCCGTGGCGATCCGCTATGCCACCCGCTACGTGCCCACCCAGGAAGTGGCGTTCTTCCGCAACGCGTTCGGCCTGCTGGCGCTGCTGCCGTTCCTGTTGCGCCCGGGCAGCTCGCCGTTCCGCACGACACAGTTGCCCCGCTATTTCGTGCGCAGCCTGATCGGGCTGGCCTCGATGCTCTGTGCGTTCTGGGCCATCGGCCACCTGCCGATGTCGCAGGCGATCTCGCTGTCGTACTCCACGCCCCTGTTCGTCACCATCGCAGCCGTGCTGTTCCTTGGCGAGAAGGTACGCGCGCGCCGTTGGGCGGCCGTGGTCTGTGGCTTCATCGGGGTCCTGATCATCGTTCGCCCCGGTGCCGCCACCTTCAGCCCGGGCGTGCTGGTGGCGGTGCTGGCCGCCGTGCTCAGTTCGCTGGTCGCCATCCAGATCAAGCAGCTGACCCGCGTGGACGGGGCCGATACCGTGGTGTTCTACACCTACGTGTTCTGGGTACCGCTGTCGCTGGTGCCTGCCCTGTTCGGCTGGGTCTGGCCCAGCGGCGTTGCGTGGGCCTGGCTGGCCGCTACCGGCGTGCTGGGCACGTTGGGCCAGCTGTTGTGGACCCGCGCGTTGCGGTTGGGCGAAGTCTCGGCGCTGACACCGATCAGCTTCATGCAGCTGCCGCTGGTCAGCCTGCTGGGCTGGCTGCTGTTCAATGAAACGCTGGACCGCTGGACCGTCATCGGGGCGGGCATCATTCTTGCCGCCAATGCCTACATCGCGCACCGCGAGGCGGTACTGGTGCGGCGCGCGGCATCCGAAGCCGCCACGGCCGGCGCCAAGCCGGGCGAGTAAGCACGGTCGACGACCCGCGCTACGCCACGGCAGCCCAACTGCGGGCAGCCGCATCGATCACGTTGCCCGGCGCGAACTGCTCCTCCATGAAACGCAACGCCTGGCGGCGCTGGCTGGGCGGACGCGAGGCCGCACCCGGCTCCAGCAGCAGGTCGTGGAACTCCTGCAGGTCGTGCAGGATCCGCCAGTGGCGGTAGTACGCCAGCCGGACCGGATCCAACGCCACCGCGCCATAGCCTTCGCGGAACCGCGGCGGATCATCGCGTCCCCAGCGCCCGCCCACGCCTGCGCCGACGAACATCAGGTCGCGCTCGCGCGGCGCCAGCACCATGTCGTCCCAGTCGATCAGGTGCAGCCCACCATCGGCGCGCAGCAACAGGTTGCCGGCGTGCAGGTCGCCATGGCACAACCCCCGTGACCAGCGCTGCCCGCCAAGGCGCTCACGCAGCGCCATGCAGTGCTGCCAGACCTCGGCCACGCGGGCCTGCCGCTGCCGCCAGACCCGCCGGTAATCCTCCGCCAGGGCATCGGGAATGGGCCAACGCTCATCACCGCGCTGCAGCCACGACCCCACCCGCTCCACCGCCGTGTCATCGTCGAAACCCGGTTGCGCAAGACCGGATGCCAACCGGGCCGGCAACGCGGTGTCGTGCACCTGGCGCAATACCTGGCCCAGCCGGTGCCACTGCGCCTGCGACAGGGCCACTTCGAACCCCGACTCGCCCTCCACATAGGCAAACAGCGTCCACTGCAGGCCCTCGGCGTACGTGGCCGGGGCACCATCAAGCGCGGGCTGCGGGGCCACCACCTCGTCCAGGCCGAGCGCGCAGCGCAAATGCTGCATGACCTCCCACACGGCATCGGCCACGGCATAGCGGCGGCACTTCAACCACCAGCGCGTGCCGTCATCGGAGGTCACCTGGTACACCGTGGCGCCCGCATCGGCACCCGCCGGCCGCTGCACGACATGGCTGACCTGCAGGCCGTAGGCCTGGGCCAGCACGGCGCCGATCTGCGACGAAGACAAATCCTGTGGATGCAGCATCAACTCCGCCGTGGCGCACGAACATCGCACCACTATCCCAGAATCGCGTCGATACACACAGGGAAATGCGTCACGAAGAGACGTAATTTCTCATTCGTTATCTTGATATGGGAGTCATACCGCCGCGCCCGCCGCCAGCGCCTGCAGTTCGCGCTGCAGCAGTGCCTGCACTTCTTCACGCTGGAACTGGGTAACGAACACCGGCACCGCAAATACGTAGGGCAGCCCATCGGCGTCACGGCGGACCACATACGCCAGCTGCAACCGTGCCAGGGCGTGGCGGACCTGCTCCGGATCGACCCGCGCACCCGCCGCATCGAATGCAGCCAACAGTTCCACCAGGGTGATGCCACGCTCGCCGCTGCCGACCAGCTGCGCACCGGCGACCTGGTACACCACGATGCGGTCGATACGGCACGCCAGGGGATCGGGACTCAGCCGCGCCCAGCCGGCCAATGCATCGAACATCGGCTCGCTCACCAGCGCCGCGTGTACCTGCGTTGCATCCAGTACGCGCTGGCCACGGTCCAGCTGGCCCAGCAGCTGTTGGCAGGCAATGGCGACCAGGTTGGCGCGGCGACCACACGCCGCCACCAGCCGCTGCGGCAGGTCCGGGCTGGCAAAGTGCACGCCCAGGCGCGCCATCGGTTCGGTCGCCAAGGCCACGCAGGCGTCCTGTTCCAGCCCGCCGATATGGATCACCTCGCCGAAGTTGCGCAGCGGCGATGCGAAATCCAGGGTGACCGCTTCGTACAGGTCCCAGAACCCGGCCAGCATGAAGTGGCAGCGTCCCTCTTCGCTCAGCGCGCGCAGCGCCGCCAGCTGCGGGTAACCCTGTGCCGCTTCCGCGCGCAGGAACAGGTCGGTCTCGTCGATCAGCAGCAGCAGGCCGCGCCCCGCTGCCCGCGCGGACAACTCGGCGACCAGCGCATCGATCCCGGTGTCCTCGGCCAGTCCCAGTTCCAGCGCCAGCCGCATTGTCAGCCGATGATCGCGCAGCGACAGGTACACACAGTGCACGCGCGGGTGGCCGACAAAGCGTCGCTCGATGGCCTTCATCAAACTTGTCTTGCCCAGCTGCCGACCGCCCACCAACAGGTAGTTGCCGGGCTCGCGGTTGAGCACGCGCGCCAGCAGCAACTCGCGTCCAAAGAAGGCCGCCGGACGGGTGATGCCGCCGTGGGTCTGGTAGGGCGAGATGCGGGTCACCCGGAGCTGCCGGGCCAGCAGCCCGACCAGCGCGTCCAGCGCGCCCGGCTGCAGCAGCCAGCGGGTCTGGGCGGCCTGGCCAAGGCACACGCACAGGTTGGCCGGATCCTCGGCGTACGCATCCAGTTCGGCCTCGACCGCCAGCGATGGGCTCACCACCAGCACCACGTCCTGCCCGTTGGGCATGGCGCGCAACTGCTGCACGATGGCATCGGCCGCCAACGCCGGATCGGGCTGGTACAGCCACAGCCGTTCCAGGGCCAACGGCAGCTTGTCCGGCAGGGTCCATTCGCGCACCAGGCCGGTGAGCGACCAGCCCGTTGCCGGCGCATCGATCGCACCGATGCGCGCGGCCAGCTGCAATGCGCGTGTGCTTGGCGTGGCCTGCAGGTGGCGCAGCGCGTCGCGCCAGCGCACCGTGGCGATCCCGGCACCGGCCAGGACGCGATCTCTGAGCCGCAGCCATCCCAATTGGCGGTCGATGGCGGGCAATGCCTGCAACGGCTGGGCAAGCAGCCGGTGTGGCTCGCGCACGATGTCGGCCACCGCCGGTCGCACCCAGTACCAGAGCATGCTAAGCCCGGCCAGGCCCAGCACCGACAGCCCCAGCACCACCGACAGCCACTGCACGATGCCCCACGGTGCCTGTGCCCGGCAGTTGGCCGGCAACCAGCGTGACGGTGGCGCAGGATCGCCAGGGCGGCAACGCCAGTACTGGGTGCGCGGCTCCAGCGTCTGCTCGATCACCGCACCGCGCAGTCCGCTGTTGGCCGGGAAGCGGTCGGTGAAGCGCAGGCGCAGCACGAACGGCTGCGGCAGTTCGGCAACCACCAGCGTTTCTTCCGGATCATGCACGCCCGGCACGTGCACCTGCTGCGGCCAGCTTTCATGCTGCAGCCAATACGACAACGCCTCTTCGCGAAGGAACATCATGTCGATGTTCGCCCGCTGCATGAGCATCAGGCTTTCGCCGTCGCGCTGCATGCGCAGCAGCTGCACCGGGTTGAGCCAGGGCACGAACAGGTAGCTGCCGACGAACCAGGTCAGGCCGGCCACCAGCAGCAGCCACCACCAGCGCAGTACCGGCTGCCGGCGCGGTGGCCTGCTCATGCGGTCTGCACCTGCATGCCATCGATCACCTGCCGCACGGCGCGGCGGATCGCCTCGCAGCGCCATTCCAGGCAGTGCCCCTGCGGGTGCGGGCGCGCGGTCAGCAGGTTGTTCCAGTACAGGTGGCGAAGCAGCGGATCGGCCAGGTACGGCCGCGCCGGCGCCACCACCGGCTGTGCCAGCCAGCCCTGCACGGCGGCACGCGCCGCGTCATCCCGCAACAGCGGTACCAGCGCTTCCCACAGGCGCGGATGGCTGGACAGCGTATCGGTGACCGCCTCATCGTCGACAGTAGTGTCAACGAGCAACGTCAACGCCGCCTGCGCCAACAGCGGATGCCCGCCGGACAACCGGAGCGCGCGCGACAGCGTGTCATCGCCAATGCCAGGGGCACTGCGCCGCATGTCCTCGATTCCCAGCTCCGGCCAGCTCTCGCTGGCCGCGATGTTGAGCAGCGAAAGATCGCCGCCCTGGTACTTCAGGTCGGCCAGCGCGGCCCCGCCACAGATCAGCAGGTGCAGCTTGCCGCTGTACATTTCGCTGAGGCTGCGCAGGATGCCGGCCAGAACGTCGCGTGGCCCGGACTCCCCCTGCTCGAACCGGCTCACCAGGCAGAACAGCGGACCGGGCTGCTGCAGCCGACGCGCCAGCGCCATCTCGAAACTGGCGTCCGAGCCAACGCCGTCCAGCCCGCACTGCGCGGCCAGCAAGGCAAAGTAGTCCTGGTCGCCCTCGCCGGAGCGGAACGGCGGCTGCAGGTGCAGCACGCGCGCCTGCCCATAGCGCGTGGCTGCTTCAGCGAGAATCGCCGCGCGCTCCGGGGGCTGTCCCCAATGGGCCTGGGTCAACAGCAGGCTCACCGGATACGGACGCAGCAACTGCAGCCGGTCGAACAACCGGGTGACGGTGGGTGGCACTGAAACGGCGGGATCGGCGTGCTCCTCCCGTGCCGATACCGGCTCCACCGGGAATTCCGGCTCGAACCCCACCGACTGCAGCAATGCATTGCATTCGGTTTCGGTCAGGCGCAGGTAATTGGCGCAGGCCAGGACCCGGTCGCGGTGCCGGCGGCTGGGCCGCGAGGTGCCGGCCCGCCAGTTGTTGACCGCCTCGCGGCTGATGCCGATCTCGGCGGCCACGCCGCCGGCACTGGCCCGGATCCGCCGCATGTGTCGAGACAGCAGGTCCGCGAACTCAGGGGCAGGCATGGGAAACGACCAGAACGGAAGAGAGTCGCACACCCTACCGTGACCGTATGGACTGTCAACCATGCCTGCGCTCCCCTGCCTGCCGCCGGCTCAGACCGCAGGAAGCGCAGGGGCCTGGCGCACGAACAGCTTGCGCGTCACCAGCAGGTGCACCACGAAGGCCAGGATCGCCAGCATGCCCAGCGCCACGATCACCCGGCCCAGTACCGAACCCAGCCCTTTCTGGCCTTCGAGCCGATCAAGCCGGTCGAACTGCGCGGGGTTGCTGCGTGCGTAAGCCACGTCGACCTGCGGCGCTTCGCCCAGGTACGGCGTGGCGTTGTCCTCGGAGGTGGAGAAGTGGCCGGTGTACTCAACGCCATCAACGCTGAAGTCGTAGCGGAAGTGGTACTGGTAGGACACCCGCCCCTTGCGGCGCTTTTCCTCGATGTGGTCGACCTGTACCGGTGCCTGTACGGTCACCGCATCCTTGAGGATGGCTTCAGCCTGGCGGTGTCCGCTCAGGGCCGACCAGGCAAAGAACACTGCAAGGAAGGCGTAGCCGATGCTGCACAGCCAGCGCGAGGCGCGGGACAGGCGGGCATGCGAGGTGTCTGAAACTGGAATGCTGATCATCTGGTTTTCCCCTTGATGGTTCGACTGCGTCGACAGCCGGGTGGCTGTGACTTCGTGAACCAGTCTGGGGAAAGCGCGGCCATGCTTGAATCAGCAGCCCGTCAAGTCGCGGCCTGCACCACTTGACGATTCGTCAAGGCAGGCAGGCGCTCAGTTCGCTCCGGCAGGATTCGACCGGGAAAGCCGCATCCCTTCCCTGGCGACATTCACTTCAAGCGCTGCCCGGGCAACCTCCACAAGGCCCGCGGTCAGCGCATAGCCACCGCGTGCCTGCAGCCAGGCCAGGACATCGGCCAGGTGCCAGATCGAGGTGCTGCCGTCGTGTACGGGGAGGGGAAAACTGTCTGGATGGGACAGCATCAGCTTCCGCATGTTCTGCCGCGACACCCCGACCAGGGCGGCGACGTCGGTGAGGCCGACCAGATCGGGCGTCACCTCGATCAGGGTCGCGCCTGGCAGGGCACGCCGCACATCGTCAAGCGCACTGCGCACCGCAGCGTCAGCATTCCCCGCCTCACGCGTGAACTCCAGCGCGATACGGCCTGGCAATCCTGTACCGACCAAGGCGTCATCGCACCCCTGCTCCCCAAGCAGTTCAACCAGCGCCTGCAGGTCGCCATGGGCGTCTGGCAACTGGTACTTCAGGGTGAAGATGTACTCCATGATCCTGCTCCTCGGACGTTGATCACCTGCGCTTCGCGCAGTTGTTTACGACGCGACGCAATGCTTCTGCGTGGTTGCCTGGATTCTTCGGCGTACTCCAGATGCTGGAAATGCAGAATTCACCACAGCGGCAGTCCTTGTCGTTGAAGGGGCAGTAGATGCGCCCCCATGCATGGCTCCCGCCAACTACTACCCGCCAACCCATCGCCTCGGCGTGCGCGATGGCAGCTTCTACTTCCCGCTTTGGATGTTTCGGTCTTGCCATCGGACGGCTCCAGTGTGGCGGTGCGGGCAGTAGTTGTCAACTGACAACCATCACCCTCTTCCGTGAACAGGTGTCCTGATCGTGCTTTGCTGGTCCGACTCCTTCCACCGCCATGTGAAGAATGTGTGGAGTACCGCACCTTTACGCGGGTCCTGATATTGCATCGCGTCGTGTAAACGATTACAGCGCCTGCTAGCTTGGCGCTGCCTCATTGGCGAGGCATATCAGGCAAGGACTTTTTGATGGGTTTGCACATCGCTCGTCGCGCCGCGCTGCTTCCGGTACTCGGCCTGGCCTTCGCTTCGGCCAGCCTGGCCCAGGACCTCCCTGACCGTGGTCAGTGGCGTGCCAGCAGTTCCTCCCAGCAAGTCCCGGCCATGGCGGTCAGCCACCTCATCGACGGCAACCCCAAAACCGTCACCGGGGGAGCGTTCAGCCCGGGCCACTGGTTCCAGGTGGATCTGGGAAAACCCAGCACGCTCAGCGGCGCGCGCCTCACCTGGGACGTCTCAAACCCGGAGGGCTACAGCCTGCAGACCTCGCTGGATGGAACGCAGTGGCAGACCGCTTACACCATGCGCGACTCGCTCGGCGGCATCGAAACCCTCTACTTCACGCCGCGCCAGGCCCGCTACCTGCGGCTGGCCAGTCCTGAGCGGACCTCGGACTGGGGCGTGTCCATCTTCGAACTCGAGCCGCTGGACCAGCGCGCGACAGCACGCATGCCCGGATTGGACGCGACCCAGGCAGCGGCCGTGTGGCAAGGCGGAAGCGCCGTGGCCATCCCCGCCGGAAAAGACGGCAGCCACGTATTGGAGATCGCTCTGCCGAGGGCCCTCTCCACCACCGGGTTGGCAGTGGACTGGGCAGGCGCGCACGGCGGCGCGCGCCTTCAGGTACAGGATGCACAGGGCCGCTGGAGCGAACTCGCGCATGACCCGCAGGCCGGCAGCCGGCAGCAGAGCTGGCTGGCCGGCACCGCGCCGGTAACAGCACAGGCGCTGCGCCTGCAGGTGCAGGGTGATGCGCCGAAGATCGCGCGCCTGCGCCTGCTCGGTCCGGCGGCAGTGATGACGCCGATGAAGCGCTACCAGAACGCGGCCAACGGTGCGCAGCGGGCCCTGTTCCCGGCCTCCCTGCACCTGCAGCAGACCTACTGGACGGCGGTGGGCGTGCACGGCGGCCTGCAGAAATCGATCTTCGACGAGTACGGCAACATCGAGGCGTTCAAGGGCGCACCGTTGGTACAGCCGATCTGGCGCAATGCCGATGGCACCGCCGCCGGCGCCGCCGACCAGCCAGTGCAGCACGCGCTGCGCGACGGTTGGAAGCCGATGCCGTCGGTGACATGGAAACCGCAACCCGGCCTGGAATTGAACAGCGAGGCCTTCGCCGTGGAGCTGGGCGGGCAACCGGTCACGCTGGTGCGCCACCGCCTGCGCAACGTGGGCACTGCGCCCATCGCCGGCAGCTTGTCGCTGGTGACGCGCCCGATGCAGATGAATCCGCCGTGGCAGAACGGAGGCCTCTCGCCGATCCGTTCGGTGGCCATCGACGGCACCACGGTGCGGGTCAACGGGCGCTCACTGCTGCATTCGCTGACGCCGGTGGATGCGTCAGGCGTGGCGCCGTTCGGCCCCGATGGCAGTACCGAGATCACCGCTGCGGTGGCGCAGGGCGATCTGCCCAAGGCGCAACAGACCGATGACTCGGATGGCCTGGCAGCGGCCGCCCTCGCCTACCGCATCGACCTCGCCCCGGGTGCCACCCAGTCGGTCGTGGTCGCGTTCCCGCTGGGTACCGCGGCTGCCAACGGCGACGGCGCGCTTCCGGAGCCGCCGCCGATCGCATTCGGCGTCAAGAGCCGCGATCCCGATGCGATTTTCGACAGCCTTGCCACCCGCGTTTCCGGAGATTGGCAGACGCGCCTGGGCCAGGTCGGCCTGCGCCTGCCCGACCCGTCACTGGTGGACATGCTGCGCGCCCAAGCGGCGTACATGCTGATCAACCAGACCGGCCCGGCGATGCAACCGGGGCCGCGCAACTACAACCGCTCCTTCATCCGCGACGGCATGGCCACCTCGGTAGTGCTGCTGCGCATGGGCGAATCACGGATCGCGCGCGACTACCTGGCTTGGTACACCGAACATGGCATGCACGCCAACGGCCTGGTTTCGCCGATCCTCAACAACGACGGCAGCGTCAACACCGGCTTCGGTTCGGACATCGAATACGACAGCCAGGGCCAATACGTTGCGTTGGTAGCCGATGTCGCGCGTCTGGACGGTGGCGCGGAATCGGTGCGCGCCTACCTGCCGAAGGTGAAAGCAGCCCTGCGCTTCCTGCAGGAGCTGCGCGAGCGCACGCTGGTGCCCGGCTACATGGCCAGCCAGCCCGCGCCGGAGCGGTTCGCCGGCATCCTGGCACCGTCGATCAGTCACGAAGGCTACCCCTCGCCGACCCACAGTTACTGGGACGACTACTGGGGCCTGAAGGGCTGGCATGACGGCGCGTGGCTGGCCGAATCGCTGGGTGATCACGAAACCGCCGCGTGGGCGCGCGAACAGTACCGCTTGCTGCACGACGCGCTGGCCGCTTCGATCCGCGCCACCATGGCGTGGAAGGGCATCGACTTCATCCCCTCCTCCGCCGACCTGGGTGATGGCGACCCTACCGGCGTTTCAATCGCGCTGGACCCCACCGGGGCGCAGGACGTGCTGCCCAAGCAGGCCCTGCGCACCACCTTCGCGCGCTATCTGGAAGACGTGCGCAAGCGCAACCAGCCCGACGCGCTGTATGCCTACACCCCCTACGAAATCCGCAACGTGCTCAGCTACGTGCACCTGGACCAGCCCGACGCCGCAGACGAACTGCTGCAGGGCCTGCTGCGCGACCGCCGGCCGCTGGAATGGCAGGTGCTGGCGGAAGTCGTCCACTCACGGCTGCGCTTCCCGCGCTACCTGGGTGACATGCCGCACACGTGGATCGGTGCCGAGTACGGGCGCACGTTGTTCGGCATGTTGATGCGCGAAGACGACGATGCGCTGTCGCTGCTGCCGGGTACGCCGCCGTCGTGGCTGGTGGGCGACGGGTTGGCCGTGGAGCGGTTGCCAACGGCGTTCGGGACGCTGCAGATGGATGCGGTGCAGCGTGGGAACACGCTCAAGGTGACGTTGGGCAAGGGCCTGCGGAACGACGCCGCGGTCCGGGTGTGGTGGCCTTCGCGCACGCGGCCCACTCAGGTGCGGGTGGATGGGCGGGATGTGCAGGACTTTGATGCGAAAGGGGTTCTGTTCAGCAAGCCGTTCCGGACGCTGGAAGCGGTCTGGTAGAGCCGGGCCCTGCCCGGCTGCACGTCACTCCATGCGCCTGTTGCGCGCATGGATCATCCAGCCCTGCGCGGTGATGCCGATGAGGAACACGACAAAGCAACCCAGCAGGGTCTGCAGCACTACAGGCGCCATCGGTGCGGCGGCCAGCGGATGCGACACCGGCAGGCGGGTCAGCGATTCATTGACGGCAGGCACCAACCCGAGCAGGAAACTGAAGGACAGCGCGAACGCGGACAGGTACGGTCGCAGTCGCCCAAGGAAGCCGATCCGGTTCACCAGCACCCCGCCGAACGCCACCAGCAGCACCACGATGCCGAAGGCGTGACCGGGGTTGAGACCACCGGTGCTGGAGACGGTAAACGAGGTCGCCACAGCAAGCACCAGGCCGACCAGATAGAGCTTTCCGGCCCCGGTGGCGGGGTCGATTTTCCGATGGCGCACGAAGCCATAGATGCCGGCGAGCACTGGGATGAGACTGATGGCAGTGTGCAGTACACCGAGTGTCGAAAGCGGATGGGTCATGGGAGTAATCCTCAAGTATACCTACTAGTAGGTAGGTGCGTTAGTCATGAAAAAGCCCGCACAAAGCGGGCTTACGAAAAACAGTTCAACGCTGTGCAGTCACCCGCGCAACCGACAGCCGCGCCAGGGCGGCGAACGTCTGCGCATCACCCAACCCACGCGCGGCGAGCATCGCCCCATGCACGGAGGCCATGAATGCCTTGGCCTCATCCGACGGTGCGCCCTGCAGCTGGAACTGCCCCTGCGCTACCCCCTTCTCCAAGGTGGCGGTCAGCCAGCCACTGAGATCCTCGAAATGCCCGCGCACTTCTTCTGCGATTTCCGGCGGAATCATCGGCGACTCCGCCGCCAGCATGGCGCAGATGCAGAACGAGGCCGTGCCACCTGCGATGCAGCTGGACCAGTAGTCGACGTACGCATTGAGCTCTTTCAGCGGATCACCCAGCTGCCGGTCCAACATGGCCAGGCCTTCACGGGCCTCGGCGCGGTACAGCACCACCACAGTGCGAACCAGCTCGGCCTTACTGGGGAAATGATGATGGATGCTGGCCTTGCTGATGTTCACCCTGGCCGAGATATCGGCATAGCTGAAGCCGTTGTAGCCACCCGCCTCCAGCAACGTGCGGGCGTGGGCGACGATTTCAGCGGCTTTGGGGGAGAGGTCAGGCTGCATGTCGCCACTCTACTAGTAGGTAGAGCTTGGGTCAACATCCTGAGTTGGAGCAGCGAAGCGCACGTCCAGCGACTACGAGAAAAAAAAAGGGCGCCTTTCGGCGCCCTTCCCATTCAACTCATTCCCACTCGATCGTTGCCGGCGGCTTGCCGGAAATGTCGTAGACCACGCGCGAGACGCCACGCAGCTCATTGATGATCCGGTTGCTCACCGTGCCCAGGAAGTCATAAGGCAGGTGCGCCCAGTGCGCGGTCATGAAGTCGATGGTTTCCACCGCGCGCAGCGCGATCACCCACTCATACGCGCGGGCATCGCCCACCACGCCGACCGACTTCACCGGCAGGAACACCGCGAAGGCCTGGCTGGTCTTGTCGTACAGGTCGGCCTTACGCAGCTCATCGATGAAGATCGCATCGGCCTTGGCCAGCAGCTCGGCGTACTCACGCTTCACTTCGCCCAGGATGCGCACGCCCAGGCCCGGGCCCGGGAACGGATGGCGGTAGACCATGCTGCGCGGCAGGCCGAGTTCGACGCCGAGGCGGCGCACTTCGTCCTTGAACAACTCGCGCAGCGGTTCCACCAGGCCCAGCTTCATGTGCTCGGGCAGGCCGCCGACGTTGTGGTGGCTCTTGATCACGTGGGCCTTGCCGGTCTTGCTGCCGGCCGACTCGATCACGTCGGGGTAGATGGTGCCCTGCGCCAGCCACTTGGCGTTGCTGAGCTTGTTGGACTCTTCATCGAAGATGTCCACGAACAGGTTGCCGATGATCTTGCGCTTGGCTTCCGGGTCGCTCACGCCTTCCAGCTTGCTGAAGTAGCGGTCCGCTGCATTCACGCGGATCACCTTGACGCCCATGTGCTCGGCGAACATCGCCATCACCTGGTCGCCTTCCTGCCAGCGCAGCAGGCCGGTGTCGACGAACACGCAGGTCAGCTTGTCGCCGATCGCCTTGTGCAGCAGCGCGGCAACCACCGACGAATCGACGCCGCCGGACAGGCCCAGGATCACTTCGTCATCGCCCACCTGCTCGCGCACGCGCGCGATCTGGTCGTCGATGATGTTGGCCGCGGTCCACAGGGTCTGGCAGCCGCATACGTCCACCACGAAGCGGCGCAGCAGCGCCTGGCCCTGCAGGGTGTGGGTCACTTCCGGGTGGAACTGCACGCCGTACCACCGCTTTTCCTCGTTGGCCATCGCGGCCACCGGAATGCGATCGGTGGTGGCGGTGATGGTGAAGCCCGGGGGCGCCACCGAGACGTGGTCGCCGTGGCTCATCCACACGTTCAACTTCGGCTCGCCGCCATGGTCGCTCAGGCCCTTGAACAGCGCGTCCGGGTGCACGACGTTGACTTCGGCATGGCCGAACTCGCGCTGGTCGGCCGCTTCGGTAGCGCCGCCGAGCTGTGCGGCCAGGGTCTGCATGCCATAGCAGATGCCGAAGATCGGCAGCCCGCTGTCGAACACTTCCTGCGGCGCGGCCGGCGCGCCCGGCAGCGTGGTGGATTCGGGGCCGCCAGACAGGACGATGCCCTTGGCGCCGAACGCGGCGATGTCCGCCGGGTTGTGGTCCCACGCCCAGATTTCGCAGTACACGCCGAGCTCGCGGATGCGGCGCGCGATCAGCTGGGTGTACTGCGCGCCGAAATCGAGGATGAGGATCTTGTCGTTATGGATGTTGGTCATGGCGCCCGGCAATGCTGGATGGAAAACGGAGAAACGAAAATCAGGCAACGAATGGCAGATAGAGAAAGAGGAACGGGAATCAGCTTCCTCGTTCCTCTTCGCTCATGCCGCGTCAGGCGCGGTAGTTCGGCGGCTCTTTGGTGATCTGCACGTCATGGACGTGGCTCTCACGTTGGCCGGCGCCGCTGATCTTGACGAACTTCGGCTTGCTGCGCATGTCTTCGATGGTGCCGCAGCCCACGTAGCCCATGGTGGCGCGCAGGCCGCCCATCAGCTGGTGGATGATGCCGCCGACCGGGCCGCGATACGGCACGCGGCCTTCGATGCCTTCGGGCACCAGCTTGTCGGCACTGGAAGCATCCTGGAAGTAGCGGTCCTTGGACCCCTTCTCCATCGCCGCCAGCGAACCCATGCCGCGGTAGCTCTTGTACGAACGGCCCTGGAACAGCTCGGTTTCACCGGGCGATTCCTCGGTACCGGCCAGCAGGCCGCCGATCATGATGGTCGATGCACCGGCGGCCAGCGCCTTGCCGATGTCGCCGGAGTAGCGGATGCCACCGTCGGCGATCAGCGGGATGCGGTCCTGCAGCGCTTCGGCCACCAGGTCGATGGCGGTGATCTGCGGCACGCCGACACCGGCGACCACGCGGGTGGTGCAGATCGAGCCCGGGCCGATGCCGACCTTGACCGCGTCCGCGCCGCTGTCCAGCAGCGCCAGTGCGGCTTCGCCGGTGCAGATGTTGCCACCCACGACCTGCACCTGCGGGAAGTGCTTCTTGACCCAGCTGACGCGGTCCAGCACGCCCTGCGAATGGCCGTGCGCGGTGTCCACCACCAGCACGTCCACGCCGGCAGCGACCAGCGCTTCGACGCGGCGATCGGTATCGCCGCCGACGCCCACCGCGGCACCCACCAGCAGGCGCGTGGCGACGTCCTTGGCGGCGTTGGGGTAATCGGTGTTCTTCTGGATGTCCTTGACGGTGATCAGGCCGCGCAGGGCGAAATCATCGTTGACCACCAGGATCTTTTCGATGCGATTGCGATGCAGCAGCTGCAGCACTTCCTCGGATGCGGCGCCTTCCTTGACCGTGATCAGGCGATCCTTCTTGGTCATGATGTGGCGGACCGGATCGTCCAGCTCGGTTTCAAAGCGCATGTCGCGGTGGGTCACGATGCCCACCAGCTGGCCGCCATCCACCACCGGCACGCCGGAGATGTTGCGCGCCTGGGTCAGCGCCAGCACGTCGCGGATGGTGGTTTCCGGGCCGACCGTGATCGGGTCGCGGATGACACCCGCTTCGAACTTCTTGACCTTGGCCACTTCGGCGGCCTGCTGGTCCACGCTCAGGTTCTTGTGGATGATGCCCATGCCGCCGAGCTGGGCCATGGCGATGGCCAGGCGTGCTTCGGTGACGGTATCCATGGCAGCCGACAGGATCGGAAGCTTCAGCCGCAGGTCGCGCGTCAGGCGCGTTTCCAGGGTGACATCCTTGGGCAGGATGATGGAATGGGCGGGGACGAGCGAGACGTCGTCGTAAGTCAGTGCTTCAGCCTGGATGCGCAGCATCGGCATACCCGAGATGTGGGGAAGCGCGACATTTTACCCTGATTTCGCCCCGTTGGGCAGGGGGCGGATGCGACGCTGTGTCGCGCCGGCGCAGCGCGTTCATGCAGCGGTTCGGCGGCCGGGCCGCACGACCAACGGTCGTGCGCTACTGGTAGGTGACGACCGTTGGTCGCCACGGTGTCCCGGCGTCAGGATGCTTCGGCGGCTTCTATCGTGTTCTGCATCAGCGTAGCGACGGTCATCGGCCCTACCCCGCCCGGCACCGGGGTGATCCAGCTGGCCCGTGCGGCCGCCGCCTCGAAGCCCACGTCGCCGACCAGGCGGCCATCGTCCAGGCGGTTGATGCCCACGTCGATGACCACCGCGCCCGGCTTGACCCACTCGCCCGGCACGATGCCGGGGCGGCCCACCGCCACCACCAGGATGTCGGCATTGCGCACCGACTGCTCCAGCACGTCCTTGGGGGTGAACTTGTGGCAGCTGGTGACGGTGCAGCCGGCGATCAGCAGCTCCAGGCCCATCGGCCGGCCCACGTGGTTGCTCACGCCCACGATGGTGGCGTTGCGGCCGCGCACCGGCTGGTCGGTATGGCCCAGAAGCGTGGTGATGCCACGCGGGGTGCACGGGCGCAGGCCGAATTCGCGCAAGGCCAGGTGGCCGACGTTCTCCGGATGGAAGCCGTCCACGTCCTTGCGCGGGTCGATGCGGTGGATCAGGCGGCTGGCGTCGGGGATCCCCGGCAGCGGCAGCTGGACCAGGATGCCGTGGATCTTCGGGTCGGCATTGAGCTGGTCGATCAGGGTCAGCAGCTCGGCTTCACCGGTGCCGGCCGGCAGGTCGTAATCGAACGCCTCGATCCCAACCTTTTCGGCGGCACGGCGCTTGTTGCGCACATACACGGTCGAGGCCGGATCGCCGCCCACCAGCACCACGGCCAGCCCCGGCCGGCTGCCACCGGCGGCCAGGCGGGCATCTACGCGCACCTTCAGGCTGTCCAGCAGGTCTTCGGCGATGCGGCGTCCGTCCAGGATGCGGGCGGAATGACGGGGGGCGGAATCGTTCATCGAATGCGGGGCGTGCGGCGGCGGGGACGGTATTGTCCCCTATTCCTCTTCTTCCGGCACTTCGTCGGCGTTGAGGGTGCGTGCCTTGCGCTTGGGCGCGGTGAACGGGGTCGGCGTGGGCACGCCCGGCAGCGCGCTGCCGAACACCATGTGCGCACCGGCACGCAGGTCGCCGCCGGCCATTTCCAGCTCGAAGCGCTCGGCGTCGCGTTCGCGGATCTGCTCGGCGATGTCGCGTGCGTCGTCCTCGTCGGCGCCCAGCTCGACCAGCGCGGCCTGGCCGAACATCAGCGCGGATTCGAAGGTTTCGCGGATCTGGAAGTCCACCCCGGCGTGGATCAGGCGCAGCGAGTGCTCACGATCGAACGAACGCACCAGCAGCTTGGCCTGCGGGAACTCGTGCGCGACCAGTTCGACGATGCGGTCCGCATCCTGTGCGTTGTTGACGCACACCGCGATTGCGCGCGCGGTGGCCGCGCCCGATGCATGCAGCACGTCCAGGCGGGTGCCGTCGCCGTAGTAGATCTTGAAGCCGAAGCGCTCGGCGTTGTGGATCATGTCCACGTCGTTGTCGATGATGGTCACGTCCACGTCGCGGGCCAGCAGCGACTGGCTGGCCACCTGGCCGAAGCGGCCGAAGCCGATCATCAGCACGCTGCCGGACATGCCCTCGGCGGTGTCCACGCCTTCCAGCGAGACTTCCCGCGCTGGCATCAGCTTGTCGTGCAGCAGCACGAACAGCGGGGTGAGCGCCATCGACAGCACCACGATGGCGGTGAGGTTGGCGTTGACCTCGATACCGATGACACCGGCAGCAGCGGCCGCCGAGAACAGCACGAAGGCGAATTCGCCGCCCTGTGCCATCACCACGCCACGATCCAGCGCCTGCCGGTGGTCGCTGCCCAGGATGCGCGCAACAACATAGATGCACACCGCCTTGGCAAGCATCAGCGCCAGCACGCCGGACACGATCAGCGGCCAGTTGTTGGCCACCACGGTCAGGTCCAGCGCCATGCCCACGCTGAGGAAGAACAGCCCGAGCAGGATGCCGCGGAACGGTTCGATGTCGGCTTCGATCTGGTGGCGGAAGGTGGATTCGCTGAGCAGCACGCCGGCCAGGAACGCGCCCATTGCCATCGACAGCCCGCCCAGCTGCATCAGCAGTGCCGCGCCCAGCACCACCAGCAATGCGGCGGCGGTCATCACCTCGCGCGCCTTGGCGGCGGCCAGGATGCGGAACAGCGGGTTGAGCAGGAAGCGGCCGACCAGCACCAGCCCGATGATCGCGCCGGCGGCGATGGCCACGCTGATCCAGCGCGAGCCGGTACCGGCATCGGCCTGCACCGGCGCCATGAAGGCGACCACCGCCAGCAGCGGCACGATCAGCAGGTCCTCGAACAACAGGATCGAGACGATCTTCTGCCCGGACGGCAGCGCGATATCCCCGCGCTCGGCCAGCAGCTGCATCACTACGGCGGTGGAGGTCAGCACGAAACCGGCCGCACCGATGAAGGCCACCGGCAGCGGGAAGCCGAACAGCATGCACACACCGGTGAGCACCGCACCGCAAACCACGATCTGCAGCGTGCCCAGTCCGAAGATTTCCCTGCGCAGGCTCCACAGGTGCGAAGGCCGCATTTCCAGTCCGATCACGAACAGGAACATCACCACGCCCAGTTCGGCCGTATGCAGGATCGCCTGCGGATCGGAGAACCAGCCGAAGCCGAACGGACCGATCGCCAGCCCGGCCGCGAAATAGCCCAGCACCGAGCCCAATCCCAGCCGGCGGAACAACGGCACCATCACCACTGCCGCACCCAGCAGGGCGACTACTTTCACCAGTTCACTGGCACCTGCTTCCACCGCCATGCGGTTTGTTCCTTGCAACTCCGATCAGCCATCACGATAGGACAAGTTGATGCAGGGACATAGCACGCAGGTGCGCAAGATCGTGCCGGGAATGGAACGATCGGTCAGCAAATCGCCATATCGTCCTACGGACCTGCGCAGAATGCGGCGTAGTCGATGTAACCCGGGAACGCCTGCCCGGGCGCACACAGTGGGCAGGCGGGGTCCGGCCCGAGGCGGATCTCGCGGAACCGCATGCCC
Source organism: Stenotrophomonas sp. SrG (assembly GCF_050031795.1). NCBI lineage: Bacteria > Pseudomonadati > Pseudomonadota > Gammaproteobacteria > Lysobacterales > Lysobacteraceae > Stenotrophomonas > Stenotrophomonas sp. SrG. The sequence goes on along the minus strand of NZ_JBNBBE010000016.1, from coordinate 22,852 downwards.
AGCGCGTCGAAGGTCAGCAGGCGCCCCACCAGCGGCTCACCGATCCCGAGCAGCAGCTTGAGCACTTCCGTGGCCTGCAGCAGGCCGACCATGCCCGGCAGCACGCCCAGCACCCCGGCCTCGGCACAGTTGGGCGCGAACTCCGGCGGCGGCGGCTCGGGGAACAGGCAGCGGTAGCACGGCGCCTGTCCGCGATGGCGGCCGGCGTCGAATACCGACACCTGGCCGGTGAAACGCTCCACCGCGCCGTAGACCAGCGGAATCGCGTGCTGGATGCAGGCGTCGTTGAGCAGGTAGCGCAGCGGGAAGTTGTCCGACCCGTCCAGCACCACGTCCACGCCGTCGAGCAGCGCGTCGATGTTGTCCGAGGTGACCCGCGCCTGCACCGCTTCCACGTCCAGCCGGGGGTTGAGCGCCAGCAGCCGCGCGCGGGCCGACTGCACCTTGGGTTCGCCGATGCTGGCGTCGGTATGCAGGATCTGCCGCTGCAGGTTGCTGCGCTCCACCACGTCGTCGTCGGCGATGCGCAGTTGCCCTACCCCGGCGGCGGCGAGGTAGAACGCGGCCGGCGAGCCAAGCCCGCCCGCGCCAAGCAGCAGTACCCGGGCGCCGAGCAGCGCCTGCTGGCCGGCAACGCCGACCTGCGGCAGCAGCAGGTGGCGTGAGTAGCGTTCGTTGAAATCGCGCTCGCCGTCGCTCTGCAGCGGCTGCACGAGTGGCAGCCCGGCAGCACGCCAGGCAGTGGTGCCGCCGTGGACGGACGCGATGTGGGTGTAGCCGAGATCGAGCAGGGCCTGCGCGGCGTCCATGGAGCGCTTGCCGCTCTGGCAGATCAGCAGGATCTCGCGGTCAAGCGCCGGGAGCTGCGTGCTGGCTTCGCGCAGGAGATCGCCCTGCGCGATTCCCCTTGCGCCCTCGGCCATGCCGGTAGCGCGCTCGTGCGGTTCACGCACGTCGATCAGCAGCGCGCCGTGGAGGGTGCGTTGGCGGGCGTGCTCGGGGCTGAGTTCGGGTACTGCGGTCATGGCCCATTATGGGCGGGTTGGGTCCGCCTGGGACACGCGTGGCGTGTCGTTACCGTGGGATGGCGCCCCGGTGTGCCGGGACGCCATGGGCTTCAGCGACCCTTGACGTGCTTGATCAGGCGCTTCTTCTTGGCAATCTGGCGTTCGCTCAGCACGTTCTTCTTGCCTTCGTACGGGTTGGCACCCTCGCGGAAGATGAACTGTACCGGCGTGCCGATCAGCTTGAAGCGCTTGCGGAAGAAGTTTTCCAGGTAGCGCTTGTACGACTCCGGCAGCTCCTTCAGGCGCGTGCCATGCACGATGAAGGTCGGCGGATTGGAGCCGCCCGGGTGCACGTAACGCAGCTTGGACACGTGACCACGGATCGCCGGCGGCGGGTTGGTCTCGTAGGCGATTTCCAGCGCCTTGTTGACTTCGCTGGTGCTGAACTCGTGGGTCGCCGACGCATGCGCCTGGTGGATCGCACGGAACAGCTCGCGCAGGCCCGAGCCGTGCTTGGCCGAGATGCGCACCGTTTCAGCCCACGGCACGAAGCCGAGCTTGCGCGAGACCAGCGCTTCGGCCTGTTCGCGCTGGTAATCGGTCAGGCCATCCCACTTGTTGATCGCTACCACCAACGCGCGGCCGGCATCCAGCACCGCGCCCAGCACGGTAGCGTCCTGGTCGGTCACGCCTTCGCTGGCGTCCAGCATCAGCACCGCCACCTGGCATTGCTCGATGGCCTGCAGGGTCTTGATGACGCTGAACTTTTCCACCACCTCTTCAACCCGGCCGCGGCGACGCAGGCCGGCGGTGTCGATCAGGCGGTATTCGCGGCCGTCACGCTCCAGGTCCACCGCGATCGAGTCGCGGGTGGTGCCGGGCACTTCCGAGGCGATCATCCGTTCTTCGCCGAGAATGCGGTTGACCAGGGTCGACTTGCCCACGTTGGGGCGGCCGACGAAGGCAATGCGCATCCGGTTCGGATCGTTGTCCATCTCCTCGCCGCTGCCCTCTTCGGGCAGGCGCTGGACCACTTCTTCAAGCAGGTCGTCCAGGCCCTGGCGGTGGGCAGCGGACACGGTCAGCATTTCGCTGAACCCGTAGCGGGCGAATTCCGCGCGCACGGTGTCTTCGTTGGTGCCGTCGATCTTGTTGATCAACAGCAGGGTCGGCCGCGACAGCTTGCGCAGCCACGACAGGATCTCGTCATCCAGCGCGGAGGTCCCGTCACGGGCATCCACCACGAACAGGATCAGATCGGCTTCGCCGGCGGCAGCACGTGCCTGGTCGGCGGTTGCGCCGGCCAGGCCTTCGTCATCCTCCGAGATACCGCCCGTGTCGACGACGAGGAACGGGTTGTCCTCGTCCAGACGGCAAACACCATAGTTGCGGTCCCGGGTGACGCCGGGCTGGTCATGGACCAGGGCGTCACGGGTACGGGTCAGCGCATTGAAGATGGTGGACTTGCCGACGTTCGGCCGTCCAACCAGGGCGACCAAGGGCAGCATCGCGGTAACTCCTTATTGTGCCAACCGGAATGCGGTCAGCTTTCCATCAACGTTCTGCACCAGCAGAATCCCATCGGCGACCACCGGCTGCGCCAGCAGGGCATCGCCGCCACTCTTGGCGCGCGCGGCCAGTTCACCATTGTCTGTCCGCAACCAGTGCAGATAACCCTTGTAGTCACCCACCACAACGTAATCGCCGTGGATGGCCGGCCCGGTCAACGAGCGGCGGGCCAGGCCGGTCTGCGACCACATGGCGCTGCCGCTGGCCTTGTCCAGGCCGAACACGCCGCCCTTGTTGTCGGTGACGATCACATTGCCCGAGGTCAGGGCCACGCCACCGGCGCCGCCATGGTCACGTGCCCACAGCGGGCGGCCGGTCGGGCCTTCGATCGCCATGGTCTGGTTCTTGAAGCTGCTCACGAACAGGGTGTTGCCTTCCAGCACCGGCGCGCCGTCCACATCGGACATCCGCTCCAGCTCGGTGCGGCCTTCACCGTTGGAGACCATCTGGTCCCACACGGTACGGCCGTCCTGCATGCCCAGCGCGGCCACGCTGCCGTCATCGTTGCCGATGAACAGCACGCCCGGGCCGGCCACCACCGGCGCGTTGCCGCGCACGGTCAGCATGGGCAGCTCACGCGGGTTGAACCACTTCTGGGTGCCGTTGCCGGCATCGAAGGCGGTCACCCGGCCATCGTTGCTGCGCACGAACACGATGCCCTGGGCGATCGCCGGCGCGGCGATCACTTCGCCCGGCACCTTGGCGCGCCACTTTTCGCTGCCGTCGTTGGCGTCCAGCGCGATGACCTGGCCATCCAGCGTACCGATCACCACCAGTCCTTCGCCGACGCCCGGGCCACCGGACAGACGCAGCTTGGGCTGCTTCTTGACCTTGGCCGGCTCGTAGGTCCAGACCGTCTTGCCGGTCTGCAGGTCCAGCGCATGCACGCCGCCGGTAATCGCGGCCGCGTACACGCGGCCATCGGCCACGACCGGGCCCTGGCGCACGCCGATGCGCTTCTCGCCCTTGCCCAGGTTGGTGCTCCAGATCCGGTCGACCTTGGCGGTCGGCTCGAACTTGACCAGCTCTGCCGGTTCCAGCGCCTTCTTGGCCTCCGCGTCCTTGCCGGCGAACCAGCCCTTGACGGTGGTGCAGCCGGACAATGCCACGCCCATCAACACCAGGGTGGCTACGCGCTTGATCATGACCATCTGCTTCATTACACCGACTCCGCAGGCTCGGTGACGGTGCCACCGGCATCCATCACTTTGGTTTCCAGCACGCGCCGCTGGGGCGCTGCCACATCCAGCGTCTTGAGCGCCTTCTCATACTGCCCGCGGGCTTCGTCACGCTTGCCCAGCGCCATCAAGGCGTCGCCATGGATTTCCAGGCTCGCACTGTCGGTGGCACTGCCCAGCAGCGTGATGGCTTCATCGTTCTTGCCGGTGGCGATCAGCAGGCGCGCAATGCGCTGGTCGATCGCCGCCTTGTATTCCGGGTCGGCCTTGATGGCACGAAGCGTGGCCAGGGCCTCCTCGTTCTTGCCTGCATCGACCTGCGCCTTGGCCAGCTGCAGCGCTGCCAGGTCGCCGTAGACCTGGACCTTGCCGGCTTCCAGCGTCTTCACGCCCTTGGCCGCTTCGTCCAGCTTCTTGTCCTCCAGCTGCTTGAGCACCACCTGGTACTCACCGTGGGCACCCGCCAGGTGGCTGCCCTGTTCTTTCTGCCACCACTGCCAGCCGGCGATGCCGCCGATGGCAATCGCCACGCCGGCGATGATGCTGACACCATTCTTCCGCAGCCAGCTGCGGACGCGTTCACTTTGTTCGTGCTCGTCGAGCAGGTCGTCGATCGCCATGCGTACTCTCGCCCCTGCCCGTCAGGAGGGACTGTTTGAATTGGATTGTCGAAATGAATCGGGAAACGCGGCTCAGTGTGAAACCGGAGCCACGGAGCCGTCAGAGGATACCGTAAAGCGTGCCACGTTGGCTCGCTGGTAGGGCGAAAGGTCGATGATGGTGCCGGCCTGCTGAACCTCCACCGCCGACGCATTGCCGAGCACCATGCGGGCCACCTGACCCGGGCTGAAGGCGCGGGTTTCACCTGATTTGATCAGGGCTTTCTCGACGGTGCTGCCGTCGGGCGCGACGATATCCACCCAGCTGTCGCCCTTGAACTGCAGGCTGAGCGCACCGGCCGGCGCCGGCGCCGGCGCGGCGGCCGTGGGACGGGGCACCGGGGTCAACGAGGCCAGGTAGGGGGCCGACGGCGCGGTCGACGGCGCAGGCGTCACCACGGGCGCCGCCTGGGCAGCCGGCGCGGTGCCTGCCACCGGTACGGCGGCGGGAATCACATCCAGCGAAGCAGTATTGGGGGTAGTCGAGGCACTGTCGAAGTGGCCGCGGGTGGCGAACCACACCGGCACGGCCAGCACCGCGGTGATGCCGACATACAGGGCACGGCGGCCGAGGCTCTCGGCGATACGGCGGGCCCGCGGGGTATGGGTGTGGCTGACCAGCTGCGGCGGCACCACCGGCCCGATGTGGGCCTGGTCCAGCACATCGCCCAGGTCGACCTTGAGCAGGCGCGCATAGCTTTTGAGCTGGCCGCGGACGAACACCGGCGCACCAAGGCGGTCCCACTGCTCGGCTTCCAGTGACTTCACCACCTGCACCGGCATGCGCAACTGCTGCCCCACTGCTTCGAGCGTCAGTCCTGCCGCTTCCCGCGCCTGCCGGAGACGTGCTCCACAGCCGGCTGCGGTGTCAAAAGCGTTCACAGTCTGGTCATCAATCACAATGCTTCAACCCCGGGAATTAGGAGCCGCATCCTGCGGAAATTCGTCGCGAATTCGCTGCAGATAACGACCGGATGCCACTGTGTCGCCAAGCTGCGCCTCGATTTGAGAGGCAAGTTGTAACACGGAACGTGTGGCA